>JADCEV010000058.1 GCA_020249865.1 Roseomonas sp.
CGGCGCCCGGCAATGATGGCACGCTGGCTGGCGGTATAAGATTCTGCCTCGCCAGCTTCTTGTGCCTCACGCTCCAATTGGCTGCGGCGGGTGATGAAGGTTTGTAGCTCGCGCAGCGCTGCCTCACGCTCGGCGCGCAGGTTTTCCAGATTGCGCCGCATGATGCCGCGCGTGCCGCCGGGCATGGCGGTCTCGGCAAGGGCGGCCTCGGCATTGGCAATCTGCTGATCGAGCACCGCCAGCCGATCGCGGCTGCGATCATAGCCCGTGCTGGCCTGTTCCATCGGCGTGCCAAGCCCGACCGCGACGCGACCCTGATTGACCGCCGCTGCCGCCGCCTGGGCCGCGCGTGAAATGCCCTGAGACAGCCCAAGCGCGCGATCCAGATCGCCGGCAAAGCGCGACATGGCCTCGCCGAGGATGGAGAATGCCCTGCCCATGGTGGGCGGCATTCTCTCGAATTCGGCATTGAGCGATTGCCCGGCGCGGATCAGCGCGGGCATCACCACATCGGCCGTCAGCTTCCCGGCCTCGCCCATCTTGCGGAGTTCGCCAACGCTGGCGCCCAATTCGCGCGCCAGGGCCTCCGCCAGGGTTGGCATGTTCTCCAGCACTGAGCGCAGCTCATCGCCCTGTAAGCGGCCTGAGGCCAAAGCCTGGCCAAGCTGCATGACGGTGGCGGAGGTCTCCGCCGTGCTGGCGCCCGCGATGATGCCGGCCTGTTGCACCGTGCGCACCAGGGCCAGCACCTGATCATTGGTGGCACCAATCTCGCGCGCCGCGATGGCAAAGCGGGCAAAGGCATTGGCGCTTTCGCTGATGGCGACGCCGGTCTGCTGCGACAGGGCATAGAGGTTTTGATAGACCTTCTCGGCCGCACCGAAGGACCCGGTCGCGGCTTGCAGGCGTGCCAGTGATTCCGTCGCCTGATCGCCCGCGCGCGCCACGGCACTGCCCGCTGCTGCCGCACCCACGGCCACCGCTGCCATCGCTGCCGCCGCACCACCGGCACGGCCTGCGACACTGACGAAGGCGCTGCCCGCACTGCCGAGGCTATTGCCGAGCGCGCCAAAGCTGCGCACTGCCGCATCGGACGCCGAGGCCAAGCCCCGCATGGCCGGCTGCGCCTTGGCGCTGGCACTATCAATCTGCTCCAGCGCCCTCTTGCCATCGGCGCCGAGTTTTTCGAGCGACCGTCGCACGGTCTCCGCATTCTCTGCCGAAAGCCGGATGGCGATGGTGCGTGCGGCGCCGCTCATGTGTCGCGCGCCAATTCAGCGACGATGGCGCGCGCAAGGATAGCACCAGCACGTCGGCGCACGCCTGCGACATCAAGCCGCTTGTTGAGCCTGACCTGACGCATGAGAAAGAACATCGGGACAAACCCCTGGGCGAGAGTGGCGCGCGCCAGGCGCTGCTGGCCGCGCCGATGGCCGGTGAGCACTTCGACATTCGCGCCAACGAACAACCGCAAGCGCCGCCGCTTGCCGAGGCCGCTTGCGCCGCGCACGCGGAGGCACCACAGCCGCACAGCCGGATTGGATTTGGCGCGGATAATGAAAGCCTCGCCACGCGCGGCCTTCATCTCGGCGGGGGTAACGCGCAACCCACCGCGCGATGAGGCGCCGCGCCGGCCACGCGTGGCATTGTAGCCGGTGGGAAAAGCAAGGTAGCGCCCACTCTTGGCGGTGATGGGCAGGCCCTTATCGAAGGCTTCCACGAGCTTTGGTGCTTTGGAATAGACGAGTGCAGCCGGGCGAAAGCTGCGTGGTGCGGCGCCAGGCGGCGGGTAGAGTTTCAGGCGCCAGCTATTGGCGAGCGCGCGGCCCTTATCGGAGAAATCCGCACTACGCGCCTGGGCGCGGAGTTCGGCTTGTACCTCACGCCCGGCGCGTTCCACGCCACGGCGCATGGCGCGCGCAACGTCGCGGATCTCGGCCTCCATGGCAGCACGGAGGTCGCCGCGGATGGTGGCGAGGAGGAGGGGCATGGATCTCGGTCCATTGTCGAGGTGCGCAGAGCGCCACGTTCAGGCAACTATCGAACGGCTTCGACCGATCAGGGGCCTACAGCAGTTGCAGGTCAGTCGTTGACGCGCGGCGATTGCGTCCAGAAACTAGACACTGACTAACAACCGCAATCGGCGGGTCGATGGGAAATTCTGTGCGCCGGAAGTGTTAGCGCGGTGCCTGGACAGCGCCGAAGGGCGACATTACGCTTCAGTCATGCACACCAACCGCCGCTCCCTGCTCGCCACTCCACTCCTCGCCCTGCCTGCCGTTGCGCAGGCGCAAACGCCTTGGCCGCAGCGGCCAGTTCGGCTCGTCGTGCCCTACGCGGCTGGCGGCCCCTCAGACATCATCGCGAGACTTCTCGTTCCCGGCTGGCAGGCAGCACTCGGCCAGCCTGTGGTGGTGGATAACCGACCAGGTGCGGGCGCGATGCTGGGAACCGAGGCGGTTGCGCGAGCCAATGACGGCCATACCTTCCTCATCGCCGACGGCCCACACACCATCATTCCTGCCGTGCAGGAGCGTGTTCCCTACGACACGGTTGCGGATTTCGTGCCGATCACAATGCTCGGCGCCGTCACCATGATTCTGCTGGTGAATGCGAACCATCCCGCGCGCAGCGCGCGCGACTTGGTGGAAGCCGGGCGCGCCCAAGCCGAGGCGGTGTCCTTCGGCTCCTCCGGCGTCGGCAGCCTTACGCATCTTTTGCCTGAATGGCTCAGCCAACTCACCGGTGCTCGCTTTGCAAACGTCCCCTATCGCGGGGCCGGCCCGGCGCTTCAGGATGTGGCGGCCGGACAGATCACTGCGATGTTCTCATCTCTTGTCGGATCGGACGCGGTGCTGCGCGGTGGGCAGGTGCGCGTCATCGGGGTCGCTGCAGAAAGCCGTATGGCAGAATTGCCCGAGGTGCCGACGCTCCGCGAGCAGGGCATCCCCATCATTGCTGATAATTGGTGGGGGCTGCTTGCGCCGGCCGCAACGCCTCCGGCGGTACGCCAGCGTCTTGCTGACGTCACTCTTGACCTGCTGCGCCAAGACGCGATCCGCACCCGCCTCAGCGCCATTGGGCTAGAGCCGCGAGAAGGCGGGCCTGAGCCCTTCGCCCGCGTGCTGGCAGCGGATTTCCGCCGCTGGGCAGAAGTCGCGCGCGCCGCTGACATTCGCGTGCGCTGATGGAGGCCTTTCTCGGCCGGATCGCCGCCGATGCAGTGCTTGCGGCGGATTTCGCTAAGCTCTGCGACTTCGGGGGGCGCCTGCAAGGTAGCGCCTCCGCCGAAGCAGCCTTCGCCTGGACGCTCGACCGCCTCCAGCAGGTTGGGCCCACAGCCAACGAGGCAGTCCCCTACGCAGGCTGGACTTGCCAACGCTCTGTTGTGGCGCTGCCAGACGGCACAGCGCTTCCGCACATAGCCCTGTTCGGTTCTGCGACCACTGCGCCGACGGGTGTAACGCTGGAGGTGTTGGACCTTGGTCGCGGCGCGCCGTCGGATGTGGCTGCCGCGGGCGCTGCGGTGCGCGGCCGTGCGGTGCTGCTTCGTCACGAATATCCATTTGCGCCCTGGACCATCCATCGCCGTTTCAAGCTGGCTGCCGCAGCAGAAGCCGGCGCTGCCGCTGCGTTCATGGTGCAACCTGAACCGGGGATTGGGCCTGTCTCCGGTGGCGCCAATGGCGTTCCTATGCCCTGCTTCGGGATAGGCATCGAAGCTGCGCAACGCATCGCAGGACGGCGCGTACATGTCGCGCTGGAAGCCAAGGCGGCGCAGGCCACTACGCCCACACTGGTGCTGGACATGCCGGGCGGCGGTTCCGGGCGTGTGGTGCTCTCTGCGCATCTCGACGGTCATCCGCTAGGCGAAAGCGCGATGGACAACGCGACGGGGCTCGCTGCCGTGCTGTCGCTTGCGCGCGCTGTTGCGCCGGATCTGCCGCGCCTCCGGCGTGGGCTCACTGTCTGCGTCTTCGGTGCAGAGGAGTGGGCACTGACGGGATCCAAGGCCTGGCTTGCCGGCCTCTCAGCGGAGCGCCGCGCGGCTATGCGCTTCAATCTTAACCTCGACAGTATTGCGGGTCATCCGCATCTGACCGCGCTAACCAGTGGCTTCCCTGCATTGGGTGGCTTTGTTCAGCAGGCGGCGTCGGCAATTGGCGTCGATGTCGCGGTGCACCTTCCACTCATGGTCAATTCTGACCACGCAAACTTCGCCGCGCACGGAATACCTGCTCTCAGACTGATCGCGGGCTTCGATTCACCGGAAGGCGCGTTGCGGCACCTACTGACCGGCGCCGACACCCGCGCAGTCGTGCCGCTCGGCGAGTTGAAATCCGCGACGATTACCGCAGGCGCAATTCTGTGGGCTGCGCTGACCGCGGAGGATGCCGCACTCGACGCGCTTCGCGATGGGGCCGCCAGTGCTGCAGGTGATCGAGCACGGTCCTAATGTCATCAGGCGCGCACAGCGTTTGCGCCTGACGATCTGACTTACCGATCAGCGAGTTGGCGTTGCTCCGTATCAAGAGCCGCGTCGATCCTACCCAACACCGCAAACCCATCAACCACCCAGGCGGCCTGGTCATTCACGCCGCCCGCATCCGGCCAATGCGCAATGCCGCCCATCCCACCGCGACACGCCGCCCAAAGCCGCACAAAGCCATGCCAGGGCTCGGTAATCACCAAGCGCGGATTCTCAGGCCAGGCATCACTCCCCACCAGCCAATCACCACCCTCGGCGGGTCTTAGTCCACCGTCGTAGGCGCTGGGCTCGCGGGCGATGGCGAGGGCGCCGCGGAGTTTTTTTCCGCATCTCGACCGGGCTGCATCAGCGCACTCGCGCGCCAGCCGATCGGCTCAATATCCTCCTGCGGCAAGGCATCCATCAAAGCCTCGGAGACCAGGCCGCGATCACGCTTGAAAGGCGGCAGGTCGGCACCCTCCCAGCCGCGCAGCGAATGGCGCGCTGCCACCCAGGGCAACATGCCGATGTAGCGCTGCCGCGCTGCCAGCAGGCCGGCATAGCTTGGAATGGCGGCACATGCGGCCTCGATCATCGCAAGCGGCGCCTGCGCTTCAGGATCATCCGGCTCGGCCTCCGCACGTGCAATAGCGGCCGCGAGTTCCTCGGCATTGCCGGGCGCGGCTTCAGTGATGGCAAGGCGCAGTGCCTCCAGCATCTGCGCCTGCGGCGGGTAGATCCCACCGTCGCGCGCAAGATCAGCGCGAAAGGCCTGACGCTCGCGGAAGGTCAGCGGCGCAATCAAATAGCGCCGCTCTGGCGCATGGGGTGGCGAGAACCATTCCGCATCGCGACGGGAAAACACAACGTTCATGGGCTGCTCCATTGCAGGAATGTTTATCTGGAACCCGCCTTCACTTGACGAAAGCGGGACTGTAACCTATAAGTTACGCATGAGAGAGGTTCGTCAGACCGACATATTCGCAAGCTGGATGGAATCTCTCTCCGATCGGCGCGCGGTTGAACGCATCGCTCAGCGGATTGTGCGCCTGCAATCAGGGCTTCTGGGCGACGTTAAACCGGTGGGCGATGGCGTTTCGGAATTGCGCGTCGACCATGGTCCTGGCTACCGGGTCTATTTCGTACAGCGTGGCCAAGTGTTGATCATTTTGTTGTGCGGTGGCGACAAGGGCAGTCAGCGACGCGATATCCAGCGCGCCAAGGCGATTGCCGCTGAATTGGAGGATTGAGACATGGCGATAAAGACACTGCCCTTTGATCCGGCGCGTCATCTCACCTCGCCGGAGGCACAGGCGGAATTACTCTCGGATGCGATGCAAACCGGCGATGCCGGCTATATCGCAAATGCGCTTGGAGTCATTGCGCGCGCGCGCGGCATGACAGAAGTTGCGCGCGGTGCGGGCATTACGCGCGAAGCGCTCTATCGCGCGCTGAGTGAGGATGGTGACCCGCGCCTCACGACATTGCTTGGTGTGATGCGTTCACTTGGCCTTCGCCTTTCGGTCGAGGCTGCGGAATAGGCGGCCTCCTCAAAACTGCGCCAGAAACAGCGGGCAATCCGCGCCATCCAGTTGAAACCCGATATCGAATTGCCCAAGCCCGTCACGCTGCCCGGGCCGCATGGCGGTGGCCTTGGCCGCCGGTGCGATGATGCAAAAGCGATTACCCGGATTGGCGCCCAGGATCGCCATCAAGGGCATGGCCGAGCCCAGGCGAAAGGCGTTGAACAGCGCAACGGCAGTTGTGGTGCTCATCAAGGGATCAATCGCCCCGCGCGCATCACGCTCGGTCGGCACGGCCGGATCATAGCCCTCAGCCGCTTCGGGATTATCAGGCAGGATGACATTGACGCCAGCATCCAGCGTCAGGCGCCGCGCGCGGGCCAATTGCTGGTTCAATTGGCAGCGGCCATTCACAAAGCGCGGCGGCGTCGGGCGAATGACGTTGTTCCACCCCGTCGGCAACGCTGCCGCCGATTTGTCGAGCAATTGCGCGCGTAGATCAAAAACCAGAAAGCCAATGCCGCCGGTGGAAAGCTCCAGGCTCCAACTGCCAACCGCACCGGTAAAGCGCCAGCGCAGCCCATCGGCGTAGAAATAGAGCGTGGCGGTGCGATAGACAGCCTCATCCGAGGTCGGGCTGTAGAGCACATTGGCCGGGATTTGCGCGAGCGTCGCGACCGCACCAGGTGTGGCCATGGTCTCACCGAGGCTCGCGACACGCGCGGCGGTGTAATCAATGATGCCCGTCACAAGACTGCGATCGCCGGAAAGCAGCAAGGGCATGCCGCGATAAAGCTGCGCGGTGGCGGCGAAGGGTGTGGCCAACGCCAAACTGGTATTGGTGCCGCTTGCGGCGGCGGTGGGTGCGCCGATGGCGGCATTGGTAATGCCCTCGGCCATGGTGCAGCAGCGCAGCAACCGGCCCCATTCCGGTGGCGTCGCCGGCGTGCCGGAACCACGTAGCGGCACACGCAGCCGAATGCGCGGGCGCAAGCCGCCGACAATGGCGGGCGAGCGATCGAGTGAGCCGGTGAGTTCGTTATTCTCCACCGTGATCGGATCGAAATCGATCTCGCAATCGGCAGCAAGCCAATCGGCATTGACCGGTGTGCCGCCAATGGCGTCCAGCCCTGGGGTGGTTTCGATTTTCGCTGCCACGGCGGCAAAGCGCATGCGCACGAGATCGAGGCTCATGTCGCGGTTCCTTTCGGGATGGGAGGGGATGGATGGCGGTCAGGCGGACCAGGGGCCGCCATTGGGTCCGATGGCGAGGATGCTGAAACGGGCGAGGAATTCCCCGGCTGGAAGGGCGGATTCCTCGGTGTCATACATGCGGAATTCCGCGCCCTGTTCCGCGATGTCGCCAAGGCCGGGCGCGGCGGGCGTCCAGGCTGCCAGCAGGGAAATCAGGCGCGCGTGCAAGACTGACAGTGCCTGTTCGGCGGCAAGATCGGATGCGCCAGCCGCAAAACCGGAAACCACAAAGCCGATACGATAATGCGTGCGGCCGGGTTCTTCGGTATCGTCGGCCTCAATCTCCTCACCGCGCAGCACCAGGCGCGGCAGGGCCTCGGCCTCAACATCCACCGGTGCACGCCGCGCGCGGTCCAGCGCGACATCGGGCAGGCCGATGATGATGCGCTCGGCAATGGCGGCAAGGGCTGCTTCGCGGAGCGGTAGCGTGCCACTCATGGCGCGCGCGCCAGTGTCAGGCGCCAGGTGAGGCCGAGCGCATCGGGCTCGGCCTCCTCAATGCGCCAGGTCTCGGGCGGGGAGAGACGCCGCAGCAAATCGCCTCGGCGTGGTGAGTCGGGCGAGAGGTCGGCAATACGCAGTACCGCCTCCAACGCCACCCCGCGCGCGCCAATGGCGCCGATCTCCTGTGCGGCGCTGGTGAGCGCCACCCGCAAGGGTCGCCAAGGACCGCCCGAAGCCGCGCGCCATTCCGCGGCAACCGCCATATTGGGATCCGCGAATAGCGTTGCCATGGCTCCGTCAAAGGCGCTCATCGTTTCAGCACCTCGACAATGCGTGGCAGCGTCTTTTCCGCAGAACGGCCAATGACGTAACCACCCAGACCGATCTCCACGATGTTCCACAGTTTCAGCGCTTCCGCTTCGCTGATCCCAGGCGCCGACCAGCCGAGCCAGCGCAGCACGATCAGGATGCCAAAGGTGATCATCATCAGCGGACGCCAGCAGGCGGCGAGCCAATGTTCCGATTGTGCCTCGGTCTTGATGATATCGCCGGCGGCCTTTTCCAATTCACCCGCGCGCGCAAGCAAGGCGGCATTGAGTTCCGCCTCGGCACGTTGCCTTGCCTCAACATCGGGGAATAGCCGCTTGAGTGCATCACCCAGGATCGGCAGCAGCGCGGGAAGTAGCGCGGCGATCATGGATACTTCCCCCGGTCCAATTCGAAATGCGGACCGTCGGGAAAGCTCGGCCAATCACCGCCCCAGATGATAGCGATGCCAAGCCTTTGTGCTGCGCCCTTCATGGCGCTGGCGAGTTGCGCATACAAAGCCCAATCCCAGCGGATTTCGCCATTCTCCGGCACGCCATCGCCATCATCGAGCCAATAGCCGAGATCGACGGCATGGCCTGTCAGGTGCCGACTGTTCATAGTGCGTGAGGCACCAAGCGCGACAAGCTTGGCTTGCCTTTCACGCGACCGCAGCCCCTCCAGCACAATGAAGGGCGCGGCCTTGCGTGCCTCGATCACCACGCGCACCAGATGGGGATGCACGCCTTGCAGGCGTTCGTGATCGCGCGGCAGCATGCTGGTCATGCTCACGCCCCCGCCGCCGGGACGCGATTGAGCCAGACGCGCACGGTCGCATCGGCGGCAAGCGCGGCCTGGGTCGCGATACCCACCTGGAAATTGCCGGTGGCAGTGGTCGTGATGCGGCGGTTGGTATTGTCCCAAAAGACGCGCACCCCGGCAGCGATGGCCAGCGCCGGTTCCTTGGTGAGGTCGAACACGCCCATGGTCTGCGCCTCGATCATGGCGTTCTGCACGCCATCCACGGCCGCGACGCCAAACAACGCGCCGACAAGCACGCCCTGGCCGGCGGAAACGCCGGTCGCATAGGGCACGGCAATCGCCAGGCTATTGCCCGGCTGGATGAAGTTACGCATGGATTGGTTCTCCTGAAACGCAACAGGCGCCCCAAAGGACGCCCGCTGCGAAATTGCGATGATGAGAAAGACTGAGAGCGATCAGACGCCCGGATTGAACCAGGCCCCGCGCCAATCAATGGCGCCGACGCCGAAGTCGAAGATCACGCTGACCTCGACGCCATCAACGCCGGAAACCGGGCCGGTGGTGACTTGCGGTCCCTCGGCACCGTTCAGATAGCCATAGACATAGACCGGCGCGGTAGGCGGATCGGCAAACAGGTACCAGCGGTTATTCGGGATCAGCGGTTCGACCAGCGGCTGAATGAAACCCGCATAGATATTGGCGTTGCTGATCTGCGTGGCGCCGACACTCACCGTCAATTGTCGTGCGGGCAGTTCAAGGCCCGGGCCGACCAGAAGCTTCATGGCATTGCCGACAGAAATCGGTAGACCATCCAGCGTCCTTTGCCGCAGGATGGCGGCGCGACCAGCAGCGAGGTTGTTGATATCCAGCGCACTGCCTGCCGCCGCCTTGTTGGCGCGCGCTGCCGCCGTGCCGAAGACCGCAGCAGGGCCATTGGTCAGTGTCGGGCCATCGCCATTCGCCTGATTGAGCAGCGCATAGGCGGTGGCATTTTCGAAATCCGCCACGCGCCGGCCAATGGCGGCGGCGAAATCCGTGAAAGCGCCGAGGTCATCATTCACCAGCATCGGCCGCGTCACGCGGATGCGCCGCGCGAAGGTTTGCAGCAGGACGATTTCCTGGCTTTCCGACATGGTGCCGGCCTGGATCTCGCCATTCTCCATCAGCGGCATCAGCGTCGGGAAATCGCCAACGCGCAGATGCCGATGTGGCTTGAAGTCGCGGAAATCGCGGCGCAGGAAGATCTGCCGATAGCTCGGCGCTGCGGGCTGATAGGCCGCGAGCAGCATCTTGTTGGCAGCAGCCGAAAGCAGCAGCGGAAAGTCGGAGGTGGTGTGAAAGGCGCGCTCGGCCAACAGCGTCGGGTTGCGCGGCACATTCCTTTCACCGCGGACCCGCAGCAATTCGCCGATCATGTCGGAAGGCCGCCAGCCCATGAATTCGACATGGCGCCCGGTGCCCTGCGGCTGGTAGCCTGGCATGCTGCGCGCGGCGAGCGCTTCCGCCATGGCGTCCAGGATTTCGGATGGCGAGTCATGCCCCGGCCCGGTTTCCGGTCGCGCGGGAACGGAAGGCGGTGCAGCGGTCTTCACCATGGCGTCGAATAGGGAACGGCGTGCCTGGTCCGGGTGCCAGCCGCGCTCGACAGCCTCGCGCCGGATATGCGCAGCGGTCTCGGTGCCGACCAGGGCGCGGGCAACGTCAATAGCGCCATCAATGCCGGCAATGCGCTCGCGCTCGGCGCGCTGTGCCTCACTGCGCAAGGCTTCAAGATCGGTCAGAGCAACAGGCGGCGTTTCCACCGTAGCGGTTGCGGGGGGCGACGCGGCATGCGGCGCCGGAGGGGCTGCCGGGGTTTCCGGCGTCGTCTCGGTCATGGAGTGGTCCTCATCAGCCAGGGCGGGTTCAATGGCGAAGGACGGCGCGCCCTGCGGCGCCGTGCCTCGCACTTGCGCATCCCGATCAACGGGGATGGGCACGATCGAAATCTCGAAAGGTTCCCAATCCACGGCGCGGTAGATCATCTCGCCGCTCACCGGATCGGGGCGCTGGTCATAACGATGCACGCGATAACCGATGCTGACGGCGCGCAGCGTGCCATCGGCAATGCGCTGCCAGAGTGGCTCCACATCAACAGCCGCAGAGAATTGCAGCCGCGCATGACCGCGCCCGCCTTCAAGCCGTGCGGCGATCACACGGCCCAGCACATCACGCGCGTCGCTGCTGCGGTGTGTGTTCAGCACCGGCGCATTGCCGGAGCCGAGCTGCGCCATGCGCACGGCATTGGGCGACATATCCAATTCCTCGGTGATGCCGCCGAGGGACGGAACGAAGTTCCGCGCCCTTGCGCCGGTGGACCAGACGACCTCCACCGTGCGGGCGGTGCGATCCACGGTCGCGGGTGCGGTGATGGCGCGGCGGGCGGTGATCGATTGCCCATCGGGGGGAAGTCGATCGGGCAAAGCGGGATCAGCCGGCGCGGGATCGCTCCCGCCCGGATCGGTGGTTTCGGTCATGGGGTATTCCTGGATCGTGGAGATTAAGGCGCGGCGTAGCCTTGCAGATTGGCAATCACGACGCTGCCCGCGCTGACCGCCTGGACATTGAGCACCGCATTCGCCGTGCCCTTCAGCGGGCTTGGAAAGCTGATCCCAAGCAGCCCGCTATTGGCCGGCAATTGGCAGCGCCACAGCACCATTGCCGCGCCATCCTTGATCTGAAACTCGGTCGCGGTGGCTGAGGCATTCTGCACTTGCAGGCCGGTGACGTAATTCCGAATGCCAGCCCCCGCCGCAGCCTTGGCCGCCGTATCGGCAGCAGTGGCAAGCCCGGCAAGCGGCCCGGCATAGGACCAATCCAGTTCAGGGATCGAGAAGGGTTTGCTGATCAGCGCACCGACCAGCGTCGTGATCAAATCCGCGACATCACCAGTCGCGACCGGCGCATAATTCGCCGTCGCGGAACGCCCGGCCATGCGTACCGGTGCACCCGCAATCACCGCATCATGCGCGGCCTGGCCAATAATCGCCGGTGCCGCTGGCATGCCAACCACATTCACCGCGACACTCTGCCCAGCCACAGATTGGCCGCGCCCGGCCGTGATCTCCGCTGTCAGTTCCGCGTAATCCTGCACCGCCAGGAATTGTACGAGAGCGTTGCTGCTGCTCGCAGGCGGCGTTGCACCATTCAGCCAACGCAGCCGCACCTTGTAGAGCGCATTGGGATCAGGGATCTGCTGATGCCGGCGATAGGAATTCGCCCGGCCCGTGGTGGCATCCAAGGTGCCGCCGTGAAACCATGCCTCATCGGCAAAAGCCTCGATCTCATAAATCCCATTGCTCGCAGTCGAGGGAAAGGTCGAAACCGCCGAGGAAAGCCGTGCCAGCCCCCCACTCTGTACCTCATACTTCGCCTGGGCGGGGTTGGTGCCATCAAACAGCAAGGCCGCCGCATGCAGCCCATCGGGCAGGCCGGTTTCGCGGTTCACGCTCACCGCCTCGACCAGAAAACCCTGATTGGCGATCCGCTGCGAGAGCGTCACGGCGATCGAGATACGAAACGGGATGGTGAAAACCTCGGTGCTGAGCAGCCAGGTCTCGGCATTCACCGTGATGCCGCTGGCCATGGTCAGCACGCCGCCGGCGACACCAAGGCTGGCACCGCTGCCGATCTGCTGCGTCCATTTTCCGGGATTGACCTCGCTGCCGTTGAAGCTGTCGCGCCATTTCTTTTGGACGCTCTTTACCTTGAGCATGTCCTCAATGGGATCATAGCCGCCTGCGGTCATGGTGCTGCTCCCGGTGTTGTTTCAGGGCGTGGCGGCGCTGCCGCGCCGGTTGCAGCGATTTCCACCGCCGCCATTTGCGCCGCGTCCTGCGCGCCGCCGGATTTGGCGACACGGCGCGGATCGGTATCGAGCGCGATGCCAGCGGCATCCAGCGCAGCATTGGCTTCGCGGATCATCTCGACCGCCGAGCGGAAATCATAGCCAAAGGCGCCGGCGGCCTCGGGCTGCGGTACAAAGCCGGCACGTACCTGGGCGATCAAAGCGGTGGTGTCCTTCAGCGGGTCGATCATTTCATGCGCCGGCGGCACATGCGCGACACCCTTCGGCATGGCATCCGCCCAAAGCCCGAGCAGCGCGCCTTGCGCGTGAAAGCGCTCGGCAATCGGCCGCACCAACATCGGGATCAGCATGCCGTATTGCACCTGTTCGCAGAGCCGGCGGAATTCGATCTTGCCGGCGCGCAGGCTGGAGTAATTCGCCTGGGTCAGATCGCCGGAGACCTGGTCGTATGTCAGGCCCGCGCCAACGGCGGCCGCTTCAAGTGAGCGCCGCGCAAAGGCGGTGTGCGACCCACCACCAGAGGGGTTCACCACACTTACATCACCCTGGCCACGCCGATACAGGATCATCCCAGGCTCGAAGCTTTCCACCGCGCGGCCTTGAGCGTCACGCAATAAGCCAGTGTTGGCGTCGCTGGGCTTGGTGAGGGTTTCCTCACCATCATCGGTGACCACCGCCGCAAGGCACGCCTCGATCTTGGCTTTCATCAGCAGCGCGGCCTCGTAATCACCCAGGTCACGCAGCCGCAGCAGCACGGGTGCAAGCCAGGAGACATCGCGCAATTGCCCAGGACGGCGCTTGCGAAAGACGTGCAGCACATCGCGCGCCGGGATGAAATCGCTCGCGAGCCGCGCGCCGGGCAGCATCCAGGCGCCGGGATGGGTTGGGAATAGCCAATAGCCAATCGGCTCGCCTGCTGCCCCAAGCGCGATGCCCTGGATGGAGGGCGCACCATTCACCACGCCATTGCGCGCCGTATCCAGATGATCGCTTTCCAGCACCTGCAAGCTGAGGCCAATCGGGTTCTGCGGCGAGGTCGGCACGCTCAGCAGCCGGATGAAGCATTCGCCGCTTTCGACGACCGCACGCATGGCCAGCGCCTGCAGGCCATAGAGATCGAGCTTGCCCTCAGCATCGCAGGCCGTGCTCTCCGCCCAGGCCTGCCAGGCGTTGCGATGCGCGGTTTCAGGCCAGCGCGTGGTGATGCCCGCGCCGACCGCATTGCCGGTCCAGAGATCCACGATGCGCGCGGCATAGGGATCATTGCGCACCGCATCGCGCGCGCGACGTGCGACGCTGGCGGCGGCCATGCCGACCTCGCCATTCGCGCTGCCGCCCGAGGGCGACCAGGTCGAGGCACGGCTCTCCTGCGCGACCGCATAGCCCCGGAGGGCATTCCAGGCATCGCGCAAGTGAAGCTTCATTCGGTGGATACCCCTGAAACGACATCAAGCAGTGCGCCGGAGGCGTCGGCGATCGGGCCATGGCAGGCGGTGCGATCCGCGGCGACCCAGGCGAGCGCGAGGCTGGCGGCCTCAGGCGGCGAGAGTTCCTTCTCCCAGGCGATCTGGCGCAGCCGAGCAAAGGCGCGGAACGCCTCCTCCGGCACGCCAAGCGCTGCCGCCAGCGTGGCGGGTTGGCAGTGCGTCTGTTCCATCATGCGTTCCTTGTGAAACTGGCGAAGGTCACGCCCGGCCGCCGCGCGGCGGCGTTCTCCGCGCCGTAAAGGGCGGCAATGGCGCGGCCCAATTCATCCAGACTGCGGTATTCGACGGTGCGGCCTTCGAAGGTCACGCGCGTGACGCCGCCAATGAAGGCAGCGACAAGCACGGCCGCGCGGCTACCCGCAGGCTGCGCCAGCGCCCAGGCGAGGGTTGCAGGGTCCAAGGCGCATTATCCGCCCGCGCCGCGCGCGAGGGCGCGCAGGATCGGCAGGATCTGCGCCCCACCCGCGCCAAGCGCGATCAGCACAGCAACGATGCCCCAGATCGCGCCCTCAATCCGGCGTGTCTGCTTGCGTAAGCCGCAGATCTCCGCGCGCACCGCCGTGTAGCGCTCGGCGCAGCGCTCGACATGCAGCGCCAGATCCTCGCGCTCGCGCGCGTGGAGTTCCCCGTTACTCATGATTTCCTCGCTGATAGAAGGTTCACCGAACCGGGCGTCGGGGAAGAGGTATTTCACACCCCCGAAGAGCTACCCTGAAGCTAGCGGTGTTTCGCGCGGCCACCGCCGCACCCAGTCAGTTACAGATGGCGGCCGACATCCATGCGCTGATGCAGCACGCGGACGACAATAAGCTCCCGCTCGGTGAGGCGATAAAACACAAGATGCGAGCCGACCGCGTATTTGAAGTAGCCGTCGCGGATATCGACAACCCGTCCGGTTTTTCTGCCGGTCGCCAGACCATCGAAAGCATCTACGATGGCAGCATGGTAACCGTCCGCCTGCTCAATCGACCAATTTCTATATGTGTAGAGCCAGATTTCTTCGAGATCCGATTCCGCCCTGGGCGACAGCAAAATAGCCCGGGCTTTACCTGGCATGTTTGCTGCGCATGCGCTTGAGGAACGCGCCATTGTCAAACGGTGCCGGTTGGCCGGATTCCTCACCGACAATCAGCGCTTCCTGAAGGGCCTTCACCTTGGCCTCATGCTCTTCCAGCAAACGGAGACCCGCCCGCACTACATCGCTGGCGGAGCCATAACGGCCCGATTGAACCTGCACATCGATGAAGTTGGCGAAATGGTCACCAATTGAAACAGACGTATTGCGCGCCATGACCCACCTCCTGGCTAGCGCCAAGATATACCAAATTTTGGTATCGGACGCCACCCCCTTCTTTCTGCACAGAGGTATCGGCCACGCAAAAGCAATCAGCGCAGCCAACCGCCACGCGGCGCCAGCCAGCCTGGACGGCGCATCATTGGCGGTGTTTCAGGGTTTGGCGCCGCAACTGGCGCGGCAGTCTGGACGGCTTGTCTTTCCACCGGCGCATTCGCGATATCCTCACGCAGCCTCTGCCAGAACCGCTCGCCATACCGATCTGCACCCAGCAACCACAGCGCCGCGCGCGCCAGCACCGCGCAATCCAGCGCCTCATTTCGATCCCGCAGCTTCGCCCATTCCTGGCGCACAAAGCCGCGCCGGTCCTTCACTTGGTGCAGTTGCTCCGCCACCAACTGCTTGACCCACTCAACCTCAATGCCCTGCGGCAAATGCACCCAGCCGAGCGGGAATTCCGCTGCCTCACCGCGCCCGAGCCAAAGCCGCCGATAGAGATCAACCTTCCAGGTCGAAACCGATACCGTCCAAAGCTTCAAACCACGTCGCAGCTTTCGCCCATCCACCAACGCATCAACCGGCGTCGGGCCCTGCACCGGCTGAGCCCTGTTCCAACCATCCACACCCTTGGTCGGCGCAATGCGCGGGTCGCGCAGCCGGCGCAGATGGCTATAAACCGCCGCCGTATCGCGCCCGCCGGTATCAACACAGGCCTTGGAGATGCGGATCGCGCCTCCATTCGCCCGTGGCCAATCCCGCGCCAGCAATTCCGCCAGCGCATCCCAGGGCGCACGCTCACGAGGGCTGCCCACAATGACTATGTGATCGACCAGCCAGGAGGAATAGCCCTCCGCCCAGGCCCAGATGTCACATTCCAGCCGGTCATCTTGCACGTCGACGCCCGCCGTCAGCACCAGCGCGTCCTGTGCCACAACGCCAAGCCGGAAATCCTCACGCCGTTCCACCAGGCGTTCCCAATCCGGCGCCTCACCACGATCCTGCCAGGTCTCACCGAGCACGGTGTTGCGGAAGGTTTTGAGATCCTCGGCCTTGCCCTGCGCAGCCTCCCAATCGCGCGCGATCTGTCCCCAGGACAACCAGCCAACCGGCGAATAGAGCGCGGAGATGTGAAAGCCGATGGTATGCGGATTTTCCGCTGCCGCTGTTGGCCGCCATTCGCCGGCGGCGAGCATGGCGGTCTTGTGGTGTTCCTCAATCGGGGTGTCGCATTCCTCGCAATGGTAGCGTGTTGAATGCCGCCGAGATCTGACCCGGGTTTGCCACGCAGATTTGACCCGGGTTTTGGGGATGTGGGGTTTTTTGATCCTGTCAGGTGGGCTGTGGTTTCCTTTCGCGATGGGTCTGGGTTGCGGAGCTGTTCCTGAAGC
>JADCEV010000059.1 GCA_020249865.1 Roseomonas sp.
CCGAATAGCCGAAAGGCCCCCATATCGCCATCGCGGCCAATGCGTCCTTCTTCGTAATTCGGCCCCGCCGCGACAGCCATGGTATCCGATAGCCGATGTTCCAGGATGAAGGATGCCAGGGCGGCGTCACGATCATAGGCGCGCAGCCTTTCGCGCACCGCGCCGATTTGTGAGGTGCTTTGCAGATCGCGCCCGAGAAATTCCGGCGTGCGCAGCGTGGCAAAGGCGCGATAGGTGGCGTTCTCAATCCCTGTTTCGCCGATGCGCGCAATTTCACCTTCCAGGCGAAGACGTTCAGCGCCACCAAAGATATTGCGGTCTTCCCAATAGCCGCCTGCGGTCAGGCCGTAATTCGTCTCATAGCCAAAGCGCCCGCCCACCACATGGCGCGGGCGTTCCTGCACCTGGAAATGCACGGGTAGCCGCCCGGCAGGGTCCAAGGCCTTGCCTTCCTCGGCACGGACAAAGCCGAAAACGCCAAGCCCCATCATGGCGCGACGGGCACGTTCCAGGCGCTCGGGTGAATAGGGCTGGCCCTCCAACCGCCGCGCCGCCAGCCTTTCCAGCAGCGCCGGATTGGTGCGCGTGGTGCCCGCCACGCTGGGCCGCGCGAAATCCGCAAGCGGCCCGGGCGCGATGCGCCAGGTGATGTCCATTGTCTTGCTGTCGTGATCCACCACGGCCTCCCGCGCCACGACACTCGCCAAGGGATAACCTGCGCGGCGCAGTTCGCGCAGCAGCGCTTCCTCAGCCGCCAGGATATCGGCCGGGCGGGCGGGGTCACCTTCCGCAAGGCGAAGCTCGGCCGCCGCCTGTTCCAGCAGCGCATCCTGCGCGGCCGGTTCGGCGCGCAGCAGGATTTGGCCGATCAGGTAGCGCGGGCCAGGGGTTAGGATCAGGGAAACCGGCAGGGGATTGGCCGGATCAGCCTCTGGCGGGGCGGCGCCGCGCTGGTTCACATCCTCCCCGGCGATCTCAATCCGTGCCGCACCGCCCCAGAAGCCCTCCGCCCTTAGCGCTTCGGCAAGGCGGGGCAGATCGGCCCGGGCGCGGGCGAGCAGCCCATAGCCATCGGTGGGCGCGGTTTCGGCCAGCCTTATCAATTGGGAAACAGCCTCTATGGCAGAAACCAGCGCCTGGTCGTCCCTGGGCGTGATCTCCACGCGATAGGCGATGCCGGGCGGTTCTTGCGCGCGGGCGGGACTGGCCAAGATCAGGCAGGTGCATAGCAGCCAGCAGAGCAACCACCTGTGGTTGGTGGCGGCCCTGGCCAGGGGAGGGTAGGAAGGACGAATCATGACCGATGAATTTCACGCTACCCTAACTTCCTGGCGGCGGCACCTGCACGCCCATCCCGGCCTGACCCTGCATGAAGGCCCGACCGCGGCCTTCATCGTGCAAAAGCTGCGCGAGATGGGTGTGAGCGAAATAGCCGAGAATGTCGGCGGCCATGGTGTGGTGGCGACGATCCGCCGCGGCGGGGGCAATCGCTCGGTCGGGTTGCGCGGTGATATGGATGCGCTGCCCATTCAGGAACAGGCGGATGATCTGCCCTGGAAATCCACCGTGCCCGGCGTGATGCATGCCTGCGGGCATGATGGCCACACCACGGCGCTTTTGGGCGCGGCGCGGCTGCTGCTGGAAGACAAAAGCTGGACCGGTGCAGTGCATTTGGTGTTTCAGCCGGCGGAAGAAGGCGGGGGCGGTGCGCTGGCGATGATTGCCGATGGCCTGTTCACGCGCTTTCCGATGGACCGGATTTTCGGCTGGCATAATTGGCCGGGGCTCGCCGCCGGCACCATTGCCATTCATGACCGCGCGGTGATGGCCGCCGGTGCGCGGATTGAATTGATTTTCGATGGCCATGCCGGCCATGCGGCGCTGCCGCATCTGACTCGCGATCCGC
Organism: Roseomonas sp.; assembly: GCA_020249865.1. GTDB lineage: Bacteria > Pseudomonadota > Alphaproteobacteria > Acetobacterales > Acetobacteraceae > Neoroseomonas. The sequence continues at coordinate 1,907 of JADCEV010000059.1, forward strand.
TGCTCGCGGCGGGCCATGCCATTGTGGCGGCGCAATCCATCGTCGCGCGCAATGTGGACCCGCTGATGGGCGGCGTGGTCAGCCTGACGGTGATTGAAGGCGGGGAGGCGCAAAATCAGGTGCCGCGCCGTGTCACCATCAAGGGCACGATCCGCTGGCTGCATGAGGATGCGGGAGACGCCATCAAGGAAGGCTTGCAGCGCGTCACGGATGGCGTGGCGGCAACCTGCGGCGTGAAGGGCACGCTGATCATTAGCCCCGGCCTGGGTATCACGGCCAATTCCCCGGCGGAACGTGATTTGGCGGCGGCTGCTGCGGCAAGCGTTACCGCAACGCGGCGCGATATGCTCCCGGCCATGACGGGTGAGGATTTCGCCTGGTTCCTCAAGGAAGTGCCGGGCGCTTTTGTTTGGATCGGCAATGGCCCGGCCGAGGAAGGGCGCGATCTGCACAATGCGCGCTATGATTTCAATGACGCGATTTTGCCGGTGGCGTCGCGTTATTTGACGGAAGTGGCGAAGCGGGCGCTGGCCAGTGATCCGGCATAATGGATCACTGACCAAGCCTTATCTGAGCGGCTGATTCACCGCGCGAAGCCCGGCTGCTTTTCCACAAAGCGGTTGGGTTTCAGAAAGATCGAAAGAAACAAGGCACCTTCCGGGGCGCGCGCAACATGCGTATTCCCCGCCGGGCGCCAGACGAATTCGCCTGGGCCGCAGCGTCCTTCATCATCTTCCAGATAGCCTTCCATGACATAGGTCTGTTCAATATCCGTATGCTCATGCAGCGGCACTTCGGCACCGGGGGCCATGCGGAACAGGATGGTGGACATGCCGCGCGCCTCATCCCGACACAGCAGCTTCATTTCAATCCCGGGAAACTCGGTTGGCTGCCACGCCATCTGATCCGGCTTCAGGTAATGGGAAGCGAGTTTCGGATCGCCCAATTGGGCCTGGATGCGTTGCCGGGTTGCTTCATCAATCATCGTTTCTCTCCCTATTTTGTCAGGCAAAACGCGCCTTGAGCCATTCACCGCCCTGCCGCGCTGCGCGATCCGCTGCCGCCACATGGCCAAGGGCGCGCAGAAAGCCATGGATGGTGCCGGGGAAGGTTTCTTCCGTCACCGCCACGCCAGCGGCGCGTAGCTTATTGGCGAAAAGCCTGTTTTCATCGGCCAGCACGTCAAGCTCTGCGATATGCAGCAAAACGGGCGGCAGGCCACGCAAATCGGCACGCATGGGGGAAGCGAAGGGCGTCACGCGATCGGCTTCCTTCGGCGCATAGCAGCGCCAATAGAAATCCATCTTCTCGCGCGTCAGGAAATGCCCGGTCGCGAAAGCCTCATAGCTTGGCGTCGCCATGGCGCAATCCATGACACCGTAATTGATCAGCAAGCCGCGCAGCTTCAGCGCGGGATCGGTTTCCCGCAACAATAGCGCCGTGCCGGCAGCAAGATTGCCACCGGCGGAATCACCGCCCAGCACAATCCGGCTGGTATCCAAACCCCATTCTGCGCCGCGCTTCGCGACCCAGCGCGTGACGGCGGCGCATTCCTCAAGCGCTTGCGGAAAAATCGCCTCAGGGCTCAGCGCATAATCCACGCCGATCACGGCGCAACCGGACGCAGCCGCATATTCGCGCATCAGCCGATCATGCGTGTCCACACTGCCCCAAACCCAGCCGCCACCATGCAGATAGACCAGCACCGGATGCCCAGTCCCCGCAGTTGGGCGATGGAAGCGGCAGAGAATCCGCCGCCCGCGCAGCGCCAACCAGCGATCCTCACTTTCCGCCATCACCGCGCCACCCTTGGCGAGTGGCAGGCTGAGCCCATCATTCAATTCCCGCGAGTTATCCAGCGGCAATTCCAGCTTCACCGGGGGCTGCGCCGCGGCGCGTGCCTCCATCATTTCGGTGAAGCGCAGCATTTCTTTGTCCCAATTCTCGCGGGCCATGGCGTTTCCTCATCTTCTGCCGGGTAAGGCCCGGCGTATGCATACTGGAGACGCTGTGGCGCGGAAGGGCAAGCCCCGGCCAGCGGTGCGGTTCATGCTGACCTTTCCCGATCGAAAAAATGCCCCGCGCGCCGCTAGTTTTCTACCTGGTAGGCCGATTCACGCTGCTGGCGGAACCCGACAGCAGCGATCGGACCACTAGGCAGAGCGGGTTTCCATGATCAGCATGCGCAGCCATTGCGCCGCGGCCGCGCCCTTGCGTGCCTGGCGCCAACAGGCCTCGGCCACGCGCTGATGAATGGCCAGCGCATCATCAGCCGAAGTCACACTCGCGATCCCGATATGCCAGCTGGGATGCGCATCCGGCGGGAAGGGATTGGCAATGACATGGGCGCGATCACGCGCGCGATAGATGATCGCCTGATGGCTTGGGTCTGGTTCCTGCAATAGGCCAATCTGCACGCCAAGCGGCGCCTGTTCCATCAAATTGGCCAGATGTTCGGCTTCAGTGACCGCCGCAGCCCTGGCTTGCGCGCGGCCACGTTCGGAAAGCGGCAGCCCGGCGCCAATGCCCTCGGTCAGCAGGCGAAGCAGGGCCGTTTCGGACAGCAGCAAGGTAATGCTGGGCCGGCGCTGTTCCTGCAAAAACCGCCGCTGTGCCAGGCCGGCCAGGCATTGTTCGGTCAGGCTGAGCGCCGCAGCCCGATCCGCTGCCATGCCGGCGGCTTCCAGCCATAGCCCGCGCAAGGTCTGGTCAAAGCCAGCGGAGGTGAGGGCAAAGCAAAGCGCCCCTCCAAGCTGCAATTGGCTATCGGCGGCTTCTTCGATCTGGCGCTGGCGTTCCAGAAAGGCATTGATGCGGGAGAAGTAATCAACCCCGATCCCAAGCAAGGCGAGGGGCGAGACCTGCAGCATCTCCGCAAGGCGCCGCACCGTGTCCAGCTTGATGACCTCACCCTTTTCGTAGCGATAGAGCGCAGCGCGGGAAATGCCGAGGCGCGCGGCGATCTCATCCGCCTTAAGGCCGGATTCCAGGCGGTAGGCGCGAAGCTGCTCTCCAATCTCTTCGAACCGCATCAGGTTCCAGCCTTGCTACATCGTGCCTGGCGGACGCCAAGCAAATAATGATTCTGGTAAAAATACCACAGAATATTCATTGTGCAAAAATTAAACCGGCTGTGAGATTAAGGAAAAATGTATAAAAAAGTAAGAAAGCCCTGCCGAAACAGGGCTTCCATTTCAGATCACATGTCCTCAGGCATCCGGCGCTACGGGATGTGCGGCGAGGGTCTCAAGCGCCTTCACCAGCCCGGAATGGTCCAAATCCCCGCCCCCGGCCGCAGCCACAGCCGCGAAAAGCTGCTGGGTGGAGGCGGTATTGGGCAAGGCCACGCCCAATTCGCGGCCCGCTTGCAGCGCCAGGTTCAAATCCTTCTGGTGCAGGCGGATGCGGAAGCCTGGCGCGAAGGTGCGCTTGATCATGCGTTCCCCATGCAGTTCCAGAATGCGGGAAGTGGCGAGGCCACCGGTGATGGCTTGCCGCACCTTGGCGGGATCGGCCCCGGCCTTGGAAGCAAAGGTGAGCGCTTCCGCCACCGCTTCGATGGTGAGTGCGACGATGATCTGGTTTGCCACCTTGCAGGTCTGCCCCGCACCAATGCCGCCGACCAAGGTGATATTCTTGCCCATGGCTTCAAACAGCGGCTTGGCGCGTTCAAAGGCCGCGTCCGAACCACCGACCATGATCGTCAGGCTCGCTTGCTTGGCGCCGACTTCCCCGCCTGAGACTGGGGCATCGAGGTAATCACCCCCCTTGGCCGCGATTTTGGCCGCGAATTCCTTGGTGGCGGTCGGGCTGATGGAGGACATGTCAATCACCAGCGTGCCGGGCTTGAGGCCCTCTGCCACACCGCCGGCGCCGAACAGCACGGCTTCAACATCTGGGGTATCGGGCACCATCAGGATCACGGCTTCCGCCCCGGCAGTGGCGCTTTTGGCATCGGGCGCCACGGCGAAGGCCGCGCGGTCCTCAGCGGTCAGGCTTTTGCGCTCCACCACCGTGATGGCGTGGCCGGCGTTCTTCAGGTGGCCTGCCATGGGGCGGCCCATGATGCCAAGGCCGATAAAGGCGATTTTCATTGTGTTTCAGTCCTTATAGGGGGCGAACCAGGAAAGCCCGGCGAGGGTTTCGCCGGCGGGGCGGTATTCGCAGCCGATCCAGCCGCGATAGCCCATTTCATCCAATTGGGCGAAGACAAAGGGCCAATTCACTTCGCCCGTGCCGGGTTCATTGCGGCCCGGGGTATCGGCCACCTGCATATGGGCGATGTAGGGCAATGCGGCACGCGCACGGGGCACCAGATCGCCCTCGGTGATTTGCGTGTGATACAGGTCGAATTGCAGCCCAAGCCTGTCGGGACCCACGGCCTCGATCACCTGAATGGCATTGGCGATGCCGGTCAGGGCATAGCCCGGCATGTCGCGCTGATTGATTGGTTCAATGCAGCACTTAACCCCCTGGGCAATGGCCTTTTCCGCCGCCCAGGCAAGGTTGATGGCATAAAGGCAGGTCAGCGTCCCCTGCGCGACGCCCGGCGGCACCATGCCGGCCATCACATGCAGCCGCGGGCAGCCAAGCGCCCCGGCGTAATCCAAGGCGCGCATGATGCTGTCGCGAAATTCCTGCTCGCGGCCGGGGTGGCAGGCCATGCCGCGCTCGCCCTTCGCCCAATCGCCAGGCGGCGCATTGAACAGCACCTGTTGCAGCCCATTATCCTTGAGCCGGGCCGCAATCTCGGCCGCCGGGTGTTCATAGGGAAAAAGGAACTCAACCCCCTTGAAGCCCGCCTTCGCCGCCAGCGCGAAGCGGTCCAGGAAGGGGACTTCATTGAACATCATGGATAGATTGGCGGCGAAGCGCGGCATGGGCAGGGCTCTCTCGGACGGTTGGCGGAGAAACTAAAGCAGTTTCGCGCCTGGGGAAATCTCCCCCACAAAACCCCTTCCCGGCCGGGGCCGGCGCCCCTATAGGCGAAGCCTGGACTTTAACCAAAAACAGGAGAACGGGATGCGAAAGCTGTTATGGGCGACCGCGCTGGCCTGCGGGCTGGCGCTTGGCGCGGCAAATTCGGATGCGCGAACGGTGCGCTGGGCGGCCTCGGGCGATCCCAATACGCTCGACCCGCATAGCCAGAATGTCGGCACCGTCACCATGGTGCTGCAGCAAATCTATGACCCGCTGATCGGCCGCAACCAGGAATTGGGGCTGGCGCCGGGCTTGGCGACACGTTGGGAACAGCAGGAACCCAATCGCTGGCGCTTCTGGCTGCGCGATGGCGTGAAATTCCATGAGGGTGAAGCCTTCACCGCCGATGACGTCGTGTTCAGCGTGACGCGCGCCTTGGCGCCGACCTCCAATTACGGGATTTTCGTGGATACGGTGGAACGCGCCGTGCAGGTGGAACCGCTGGTGGTTGATATCATCACCAAGATCCCAGACCCGATCCTGCCCAATAAGATCGCCTCTGTCTTCATGATGTCGCGGAGCTGGTCCGAAAGGAACAATGCCGCGCGGCCGCAAAACACCCGCCAGCGCGAGGAAATGCACACGGTCCGCAACACGAATGGCACCGGTGCCTTCCGCCTGACGGCGCGCGAAGCGGATGTGCGCACGGTCATGGTGCGCAACAATGATTGGTGGGGCTGGCGGGAAGACAGCAGCCGTGACGCGAATGTGACAGAAATCATCTTCCGCCCGATCGCGTCCGATGCGACACGCATCGCCGCCCTGCTGTCGGGTGAGGTTGACTTTGTGCTCGACCCGCCCTTGCAGGATTTGAACCGGCTGCGTCAGGCGCCAAACATCCGCGTGCTGGAAGGCCTGGAAGTGCGCACCATCTTCCTGGCGATGGATGTCTATAGGGATGAATTGCTTTATTCCGATGTGAAGGGGCGCAACCCGATGAAGGATTTGCGTGTGCGCCAGGCGCTGTATCACGCGATTGATATTCAGGCGATCCACCGCACCACCATGCGTGGCCAATCCGTGGTGACGGGCACCTTCTTCCCGTCCCAGGTCAATGGCTATGTGAAAGAAGAAGATGTGCGCCTGCCTTATGATCCGGCACGCGCGCGGGCGCTTCTGACGGAAGCGGGTTTCCCGAATGGCTTTGAGATCACGCTGGATTGCCCCAACAACCGCTACATAAATGATGAGCAGATTTGCCAGGCGATTGTGGCGATGTGGGCGCGGGTTGGCATTCGCGCCAGGCTGAATGCCATGCCGCTCGCGCCCTTCTTTGCCAAGATCCAGCGCGATGATACGTCCATCTATCTGCTGGGCTGGGGCGTGCCCACCTTGGATGCGCTTTATTCCTTCCAATCCTTGGTCGCGACCCGCAATGGCGCCCAGGGCGATGGCATCTGGAATTACGGGCGCTATTCCAACCCGCGCATGGATGCGCTGATTGAACGCATGAAGACCCAATCGGGGGATGCGCGCAATCAGGCGATCCGTGAGGCGCTGCGGATTTACCGTGAAGATGTGCCGCATATCCCGCTGCACCATCAGATGATCCCCTGGGCGATGCGGGGCAATCTCACCATTCCGCATATGGCCAATAACCAGCCCTATTTCCGTTGGGCGCGGATGAACTGATTCCCTGGCGCGGCGGGCCTCGTGCCCGTCGCGCCAGGCGCATAATTGCCCAGCATCTCCGGCCCGCCATTGGTAAGGCGCGCCGGAGCGGCGTGATCGGAGCTTTCCCTTGTTTGCATTCATCCTCTCGCGCGTGTTGCAATCGCTGCCGGTATTGTTTGCTGTCGCGCTGATTTCCTTCGCCATGTTCGCCTATGTGGGCGATCCGGTCGCCATCATGCTTGGGCAGGATTTCACCGAAGCGCAGCGTCAGGCGCTGGTGAAGGATTTGGGGCTGGATCAGCCCTTTTGGGTGCAATTCGCGACCTTTATCGGCAATGCCATCCAGGGCGAATTCGGCCTTTCCTATCGCCTTTCGCGCCCGGTTGCTGACCTGATTGCGGAACGCGCGCCGGCCACGCTGGAACTTGCCTTCACCGCAGCCATCCTCGCCCTGCTGATTGGCGTGCCCTTGGGGGTCTATACCGGGCTTTATCGCAATTCCTGGCTGTCGCGGTTTTTCCTGACCTTCAGCCTGGTCGGCGTTTCCCTGCCAACCTTTCTGATCGGTATTTTGCTGATCCTGGTTTTCGCGGTCTGGCTTGGGGTGCTGCCATCCTTCGGGCGCGGCGATACGGTGAAGCTTGGCTGGTGGAGCACGGGCTTCCTGACCTGGAGCGGCATCAAGGCGCTGGTGCTGCCTTCCATCACGCTCGGGCTTTTCCAATTGACGCTGATCATGCGGCTGGTGCGGGCCGAGATGCTGGAAGTGCTGCGCGCGGATTACATCAAATTCGCCCGCGCGCGCGGCCTGCCGAACCGCGCCGTGCATTTCGGCCATGCGCTGAAGAATACGCTGGTGCCGGTGATCACCATTGTCGGGCTGCAATTGGGCGCCATCATTGCCTTCGCGATTGTGACGGAGACCGTGTTCCAATGGCCAGGGATGGGCTTGCTGTTCATCCAATCCGTCAATCAGGCGGATATCCCGGTGATGGCGGCCTATCTGCTGCTGATCTCCGCCCTTTTTGTTACCATCAACCTGATTGTTGACCTGCTTTATTACGCGGTGGACCCCAGGCTGCGCATTGGCCGCGGGCAGGGGGCGCATTGATCATGGCTGCAACGCTTCGCCGGTTTTTTGACAGCGATTTGTGGTGGTCCTTCACCCGATCCCCCATCACCATGCTTTCTGCCGTGGTGGCGCTGGTCTGCATTCTGGGCGCGCTTTTCGCGCCCTGGATTGCGCCGCATAACCCCTTCGACCTCGCCTCACTCAATCTGCTCGATGCCTTCAAGCCGCCCTCCTGGACCGAGGAAGGGGAGGCGCAATATCTCCTCGGCACCGATGATCAGGGCCGTGATGTGCTGTCTGCCATCATGTATGGCGCGCGGGTGTCACTTTTGGTTGGGCTTTCGGCGACGATTTTTGCGACCACGCTTGGGGTCACGCTTGGGCTGCTGGCCGGGTATCTCGGCGGCAAGCTGGATGCGCTGCTGATGCGCATTTGCGATATTCAATTGACCTTTCCGTCCATCCTGGTGGCGTTGCTGATTGATGGCGTGGTGCGCGCCGCCCTGCCGCGGGAAGTGCATGACCAGATTGCGCTTTTCGTGGTGATTTTCGCGATCGGCATCAGCGAATGGCCGAAATTCGCCCGCACCGTGCGCGGTTCCACCATGGTGGAACGCAACAAGGAATACGTGCAGGCGGCGCGCGTGATTGGCGTTACCCCGCCGCGCATCATGCTGTCCCATGTGCTGCCCAATGTGATGGGGCCGGTTTTGGTGATTGCGACGCTCAATCTGGGGTTGGCGATATTGTCCGAGGCAACGCTTTCCTTCCTCGGCGTGGGTGTGCCGCCGACGCAACCCTCGCTCGGCACACTGATCCGTATTGGCAATGACTTCCTGTTCAGTGGCGAATGGTGGATCACGATCTTCCCCGGCGTCACGCTGATTGCCATGGTGCTTTCCGTCAATCTTCTGGGCGATTGGCTGCGCGACGCCCTCAATCCGAAGCTCCGCTAATGTCTGGCCAGAACCCCTTGCTTGAAGTGCGCCATTTGCGTGTGGAATTCCCGACACGGCGCGGGACGTTGGTCGCACTTGATGATGTGTCCTTCACGATTTCGGCCGGTGAGGTGCTGGGCGTGGTCGGTGAATCGGGTGCCGGCAAATCCATGACCGGCGCGGCGATCATCGGGCTTTTGGAACCGCCAGGGCGCATTGCCGCCGGCGAGATCAGGCTGGATGGCAAGCGGATAGACAATCTTCGCTACGATGACATGCGCCGCATTCGCGGCAAGGAAATCGGCGCGATTTTCCAGGACCCGCTGACGACGCTGAACCCGCTCTATACCGTGGGCCGGCAATTGGCCGAGACCATGACAACGCATTTGCCGATCACGCCAGCTGAGGCACGCAAGCGCGCCATTGGCTGGCTTGATCTGGTCGGCATTCCTGCCGCTGCGCAGCGGATTGATTCCTACCCGCATGAATTCTCGGGCGGGATGCGTCAGCGGGTGGTGATTGCGCTCGCCTTGTGCGCTGAACCACGCCTGATTGTGGCGGATGAACCGACCACCGCATTGGATGTTTCCATCCAGGCGCAGATCATCGCGCTGCTGAAATCGCTCGCCCGCGAAAAGGGCACGGCGATGATGTTGGTAACGCATGATATGGGCGTGATTGCGGAAACTGCGGATCGTGTCGCGGTGATGTATGCCGGGCGCATCGCGGAAATCGGTCCCGTGCGCAATGTGGTGAAGCAGGCAAGCCACCCTTATACGGTGGGGCTGATGGGCTCCATCCCGCCTTTGGATCGGCGTGTTGAAAGGCTGGCGCAGATTGATGGCGCCATGCCGCGGCTTTCCGCCATCCCCAAAGGCTGCGCCTATAATCCGCGCTGCCCCAAGGTCTTCGCGCGCTGTGCGCAGGATAGGCCGGATTTGCTGCCGGCGGGGCCAACACAAGCCGCCTGCTGGCTTTATGCGGCGGGGGAGGGCGCCCATGATGGCTGAGACCCCCATGCTCGAACTGCGTGATGCCGCACGGTATTTCGATGTCTCGCGCCCTGCCTTGCAGCGCCTGATCGCGAATGAGGGCAAGCGTATTTTGCGCGCGGTGGATGGTGTGAGCCTATCCGTGCCGAAGGGCACCACGCTGTCGCTGGTGGGTGAATCAGGCTGCGGCAAATCCACGGTCGCCAGGCTTGCGGTTGGGCTCTATCGGCCAAGCGCGGGGCAGGTGATGTTTGATGGGCGCGATTTGGCCGAAGCCCGCGCCGCATCCGATCAGCGCCGGCGGATGCAGATGATCTTCCAGGACCCCTATGCCTCGCTCAATCCGCGTTGGCGTGTCAGGGATATCATTGCCGAACCCATTCGCGCCTTTGGCCTGCTGCCCAATCGGGCGGCGGAAGAAGCCCGCGTTGCGGAATTGCTGACGCAGGTGGGGCTATCGCCGTTGGATGGGCATAAATTCCCGCATGAATTTTCCGGCGGGCAGCGTCAGCGCATTTCAATTGCGCGCGCGCTTTCTTCCAACCCGGAATTCCTGGTGTGCGATGAACCGACATCCGCGCTTGATGTTTCGGTGCAGGCGCAAATCCTGAACCTGATGAAGGAATTGCAGTCCCGTATGGGGCTGACCTATTTGTTCATCAGCCATAACCTGGCCGTGGTGCGCCAGGTGAGTGACCGGATTGGCGTGATGTATCTGGGCCGCATCGCGGAATTGGCGCCGGCGGAAAGCCTGTTTCGCCGCCCGCGCCACCCTTATACCCGCGCGCTCATGGAAGCGATCCCGGATCTGGACATGACAGGGCGGACACGCATTCCGGTGGGGGGTGAGGTGCCAAGCCCGATCACCCCACCCACCGGCTGCGCCTTCCATCCGCGCTGCCCGCTTGCCGGGCCGCGCTGCAAGGCGGAACGCCCGGAATTGAAGCCGGCGGGGGATGCCATGGTGGCGTGCCATGCAGTGGAAGAAGGCCGCGACGCGGCGTGATGTTTATAGCCAGCGCGGTTCTGGTATCGCTATCGCCAAGCGCCCCGAGAAGCCCGCAGCGCGCAATTGGGCAGAGATTTCATCGGCCAAATTCCAGGGCAGGATCAGGATCACATCCGGCGCCATGGCCAACAGCGCTTCCGGTGAGACAATCGGGATGGCACTTCCCGGCAAGACCCGGTTCTGCTTGGCGGGATTGCGATCCGCAACCGCGATGAAATCCGCCGCCGTGACGCCCGCAGCATTCAGGAAGGTATTGCCCTTGGCTGCCGCGCCATAGGCGCCAAGCTTCAGCCCGTCAGCGCGACATTGCGCGAGCCAGGCCTTAAACGCCGCCAGCACCGCCGCGACACGGGTGTTGAAACCCTCATAGAAGGCATCGCCTGCAATGCCGCGTGCGGCTTCTTCCGCACGCATCGCAATAACCCCTGGCATATCCGCCCGCGTTGCATCAGCAGTCGCGAAGTAGCGGAGGCTGCCGCCATGGGTTGCAAGCTTCTCCACATCAAACACGCGCAAGCCCTGCGCTTGGAGCAAATGCTCCACCGCATAAAGCGACCAATAGGCATAATGTTCGTGATAGATGGTATCGAATTGCACGCCATCCACGAAGGACAGCAGATGCGGTGCTTCGATGGTGACCACACCGCGCGGGCCGGCCAAATGCGCAAGCCCTGCGGCAAAATCCATCACATCCGGCACATGCGCCAGCACATTATTCGCAGCGACCAGATCGGCATGGCCGCGCCGCGCCACGATATCGCGCGCTGCGTCACGCCCAAAGAAGCGCACTTCAGTCGGCACGCCTGCCGCCACCGCCGTTGCGGCGACATTGGCCGCGGGTTCGACGCCCAGGCAGGGGATGCCGGCGGCGACGAAATTCCTCAGCAGATAGCCGTCATTGCTGGCGATTTCGACCACGAAGCTTTGCGCGCCCAAGGAAAGGCGTTCACGCATCGCCGCCGCATAACGCGCGGCGTGCTGTAGCCAGCTTTCCGAAAAGGATGAGAAATAGGCGTAATCGGTGAAGATCGCCTCGGCTTCCACAACATGGTCCAATTGCACCATGCGACAGGTGCCGCAGACCACGGCAGCCAGCGGATAGCGCGGCAGCGGCGCAGAACCGGGCAGCGGGTAGTCATTGGCGAGCGGTGTCGCGCCCAGATCGCAGAACATGGCGCTGATGGCGCCGCCACAGGCGCGGCAGGCGGAAATGGGGCGGCAAAGTGCTTCAGCATTCATGGCGAAAGGGCATCCTCAATTTCAGCGAGGGCCAGCGCGCGGCCATCCGCGCCGTTGCGCCAGGCTTCATACCAGCGCGCCGTGGCGGCAATGGCGCTTCCGGCATCATGGCGCGGTGCCCAGCCAAGGCTTTGTAAAGCAAGGCCGCTATCCAAAGCCAGGCGCTGGGCTTCTTCCATGGGGGGCGCGGGTGCGGCTTCCCAGGCGATTGGCGCGCCAGCAGCAGTACCATAAAGTTCCAAAACGCGGCGGACAGAAATCTCTGCATCACGCGGACCGAAATTGAGCGCAGGCGGTGCGCTGCCATGCCAAAGCGCCTCCGCATGCAGCAAATACCCGCGCAGCACATCCAGCACATGCTGGAAGGGGCGCGTGGCATCGGGGCGGCGGATGATCAGCGTTTCACCGGCCATGCGCGCGCGTACCAGATCAGGGATCAGCCGTTCGGCGCCAAAATCACCACCGCCAATCACATTGCCGGCGCGGGCGGTCGCGATGGCGCCGATATCGTCGCCGAAACTCGCGCGCCAGGACTCGACCGCGATTTCACAAGCCGCCTTGGAAGCGCTGTAGGGATCATGCCCGCCGAGGGGATCATCCTCGCGAAAGGGCCGGCCCTGATTGTCGTTGCGATAGACCTTGTCGCTGGTGATCATTAGTGCAGCGCGCGCCCCCGCGCCGCGTAGCGCCTGCATCAGATTGATGGTGCCGGTGACGTTGCTGGCAAAGGTGCCCTCAGGGTCGCGATAGCCGCGCCCGACCAGGGCTTGGGCGGCCAGGTGCAGCACAATCTCTGATCGCGCGGCTTGCACGGCTGTCTGCACGGCCGCCGCATCACGCAAATCCCCGATGCGCGAGGTGATCGTCGGGCGCAGCGCGGCAAAGGCCGAAGGCCCGGCTTCCGGCGCCAGCGCAAAACCTGTGACCTCAGCGCCCAGGCGTTCCAGCAGCAGCGCCAGCCAGGCGCCCTTGAAGCCCGTATGGCCGGTCAGCAGCACCCTTTTGCCGCGCCAGAACTGGCGCATCACCATTGCTTCCAAGGTGCGCTGCCATCCTGCCACAGCCCTTCCAACACATCGCGATCGCGCGGTGTATCCATAGGGTGCCAGAAGCCGCGATGGTCAAAGGCGCGTAGCTGATCATCGGCGGCAAGGCCGCGCAACGGCGCCTGTTCCCAAACGCAATCATCGCCATCAATCCGGACCAGCACACGGGGCGAGAGCACGAAAAACCCGCCATTGATCGTTGCGCCATCGCCGGGTGGTTTTTCGGTAAAGGCGCGCACCGTAGTGCCAACCCGTTCAAGCGCGCCGAAGCGCCCTGGCGGCACCACGGCGGTTACGGTCGCATCACGGCCATGGACGCGGTGGAAGGCAATCAACGCGCCTATATCCACATCGGAAACACCATCGCCATAGGTCAGGCAAAAACCCTCTTCCCCCCGCAAATGCTGCGCCACACGGCCAAGCCGGCCACCGGTTTGCGTATCCTCACCAGTGTCTACCAGTGTCACGCGCCAATCCTCGGCTGGAGGGGTCAGCCAGGTGGCGCTGCTGGTCGCCAAGTCCAGCGTCAGATCCGATGAATGGGCGCGGTAATTCAGGAAATATTCCTTGATCAACTGGCCCTTATAGCCAAGGCAGATCACGAAATCCTTGATGCCATGCGCGGCGTAGAGCTTCATGATATGCCACAGGATCGGTCGCCCGCCGATTTCCACCATCGGCTTGGGCCGAAGCTGGGTTTCCGCCCCAAGCCTGGTGCCGCGCCCACCCGCCAGAATGACAGCCTTCCTGATCATGAACACCCCGAGACATTGAAGCAGCGCACACTTTGGTGCCTCAATACTGAGTATGTGTTACCCCGGCTATTCACCCCGTGCCACCCCCTCGCGCCTTGGATCGGAAGCGCCGATCAGCCCGCCATTGGTCACGCGGATCACTTGCAGACCCGAAATCTTCTCCCGGATTGTCGCTTCATGCCCCCGCGCGCGGAGCACCGGGGCCAGGGCGGCGGCAGGGGTGCCCTGTTCAAGTTCCACCGGCCCGCCCATGCTGCCCACATGGGGCAGTGCTATCGCCTCCTCCGGCGAAAGCCCCCAATCGAGCAAGCCCACCAGCGTTTTCGCCACATAGCCGATGATGCGCGGCCCGCCCGGTGAGCCCACCACCGCATGCAACCCGCCCGAGCCATCCAGCACAATGGACGGCGCCATGGACGACCGCGGCCTTTTGCCTGCCTCAACCCGATTGGCGATGGGCCGGCCATTGGCTTCCGGCGCGAAGCTGAAATCGGTCAGTTGGTTGTTCAGCAAAAAGCCGCGCACCATGATCCGCGCGCCGAAAATCGCTTCAATCGTGGTGGTCATGGAAAGCGCATTGCCCGCGCCATCCACAATGGCGATATGGCTGGTGCCGGCCTCATAATCCTGGGTTTGCGGCGCGAGGAATGTTTCCCGCCAGGAAGGATTGCCGGCGCGCACATTCTGCATCGCACGATCACGATCCAGCAATTGCGCGCGCGCGGTCAGATAGGCGCGGTCCGTCAGCCCCTGCACCGGCACCGGTACAAAATCCGCATCGGCCAGGTAAAGGTTACGATCGGCAAAGGCCAAGCGCCCGGCTTCCGCCAGCAGATGCGCCGCATCCACCCCGCGCGGGTCCAGCCGGGGCATGTCGAAATGTTCGAGCAGACCAAGGATTTGCGCGACAGCGACGCCACCTGAGGATGGCGGCGGAAAGCCACACACCCGAAAACCGCGATAGGGCGTGCAAATGGCGCTCCGCTGCCTTGGCTGATAGCGCGCCAAATCTTCCAGCGCCATGACGCCCGGATTGGTCGGGTGGTTGCGGATGGCGGCGATGATGTCTTCCGCAATCGGGCCCTGTTGCAGCGCCGCCGCGCCATCGCGCGCGACGGCACGCAAGGTCTCGGCCAAGGCTGGGTTGCGCAGCCGATGCCCGACCGGCAGGGCCACGCCGTCGGGGGTGAAGAAATAAGCGCCAGCAGCGGGGTCCCGGCGCAGCAGTAGCGTATCGGCGGCGATTTCGCGGTTGAGCCGCGCGCTGACCGCAAAACCTTCTTCGGCGAGGCGAATGGCGGGTTCAAAAAGCCGCGCCCAGGGCAGCTTGCCATGGGCGCGATGGGCTGCTTCCAGCACTGGCAGCGTGCCCGGCACACCAACCGCGCGCCCGCCCGCCATGGCTTCCAGGAAGGGCATGGGCCGGCCATCGCGCAGCAATAGGCTTGGCGTCGCGGCGGCGGGGGCAGTTTCCCGCCCATCCCAGGCTTCCATGCCGCCATCGGCGGCGCGGCGAAACATGATGAAGGCGCCGCCCCCAATGCCGGAGGCCTGCGGTTCCACCAGTGTCAGCACTGCCTGCACGGCCACTGCCGCATCGAGCGCGTTGCCGCCATCCCGCAGGACGCCAAGCCCGGCTTCAACGGCCAAAGGATGACCCGCCGCGACCATATGCCGCTGCGCCGGTTGCGCGGCGGCGAGAAGCGGGGCGAGGAGGAGGGCGAGGAGAAGGAGGAAACGGATCATGGCGCGGGCCTGCTGCTTTAAGGCAGGATAACGCAATGAAGCGCAAATCCCCACCCACCCATCGCCTGCTCCGTGGCCGGCGCGCTTATGCCGCCGGTCAGGATGCCGAAGCCCTCGCCGCCGCCGCGCTGACCGCTGAGGGCTGGCAAATCCTTGCCCAAAGATGCCGCACCGAAGCCGGCGAAATTGACCTGATCGCGGAACGCGAAGGCTTGCTCGCCTTTATTGAAGTGAAGGCCCGACCTTCGCTGGCGGAAGCTGCTTTCGCCCTTGGCCCGCGCCAACGCGCCCGGCTGGTCACCGCAGCCGAGGCTTGGCTTGCCACCAATCCCGGCCATGGCAGGGTGGGCATGCGCTTTGATGTCATGCTGGTGGCCGCGGACGGCACCATCCGGCGCATCGCCGATGCCTTCAGGATCGAAGAAACCTAAGCCGGCTTCTCCGCCATCATCAGGTAATTCACCCCCGTATCGCGGGTGATGCGCCAGGCGCCCGAAAACCCCATTTCCATCCCGGACAGATCGGCAACACGCAACCCCGCCCCGCGCAGCCCCGCGCCAAGGTCGGCCGGAGTCACGAACATGCGCCAATCATGCGTGCCCACCGGCAGCAGCCGCAGCAGATATTCGGCCCCGAGTTTCGCCATCAGGAAGGATCGCGGCGTGCGGTTCAGGGTGGAAAGAAACACCAGCCCTCCGGGCCGGGCAGCGCGGGCCAGGGCCGCCAGGAAGGCCGCGCGTTCGGTCACATGTTCAATCACTTCCAGGCAGACCACCGCGTCAAAGCTGCCCGCTTCCTCGGCCAAATCCTCCGGCCCGCCCTGGCGGTAATCAATCGCCAGCCCGCCCGCCGCAGCATGGGCGCGGGCGGCGGCGAGCGCCTCCGGCGCGGCATCCATCCCCATGACCTCAGCGCCGAGCCGGGCGAGAGCCTCAGAAGCCAGCCCCGCCCCGCAGCCGACATCCAGCACCCTAAGCCCCGCAAGCGGCGCCGCCCCCCCCGGTTTGCGGCCATGGGCGCGGGCCAGCCTTTCGGCGATCCAGCCGATACGGACGGGATTCATCCGATGCAGCGGCTTCATCGGCCCATTCGGGTCCCACCAGCGCGCCGCCAGCGCGTCGAATTTGGCGATTTCCGCCTGAAGCGCCGTTGCTTCCGCCAAGATGCTGCCCTTTCTTGCGCTGAACCTTCGGGGTGGGTTGCGCGTCCCCCGCCCCCCCGGTATCTGTCCCGCCCCGCGCGCCGGTGCAACCGCCGGTCCTTCCTTTTCCGCCCTGCTCAGGGAAAATAGCCTTCTATGGCCCGTATCGTCATGAAATTCGGCGGCACCTCAGTCGCTGATCTGGATCGTATCCGCAATGTCGCCGCCCGCGTGAAGCGAGAGGTGGATGCCGGCCATCAGGTCGCCGTCGTGGTTTCCGCCATGTCGGGTGTCACCAATCAGCTGGTCAAATGGTGCCAGGACCTCTCGGCGCTGCATGATGCCCGCGAATATGACACGGTGGTCGCGACCGGTGAGCAGGTGACAACGGGCCTGACCGCGATTGCGCTGCAAGCGATTGGTGTGGATGCGCGGTCCTGGCAGGGCTGGCAGGTGCCGATCATTACCGATCAGGCACATGGCAAGGCCCGCGTTGAATCCATTGATGGCGCCGCGCTGATTGAACGCATGGAACAGGGCCAGGTGCCGGTGGTGGCGGGCTTCCAGGGCATTGACCCGAAACGCAACCGCATCACCACGCTTGGCCGCGGTGGGTCCGATCTTTCGGCTGTCGCCATTGCCGCCGCCGTGAAGGCGGATCGCTGCGATATCTACACCGATGTGGATGGCATCTATACGACCGATCCGCGCATCGTGCCGCGCGCGCGCAAGCTTGAGCGCATTTCCTATGAGGAAATGCTGGAACTCGCTTCCGTTGGCGCCAAGGTCTTGCAGACGCGTTCGGTCGAACTTGCGATGAAGCAGCGTGTGCGTGTGCAAGTGCTCTCAAGCTTTGAAGACAAGCCAGGCTCGCTCGTGGTTGATGAGGATGAAATCGTGGAACAGCCCGTCGTTTCCGGCATCGCCTATTCGCGCGATGACGCCAAGATAACGCTTCGCCGTGTGCCGGATCGGCCCGGTGTGGCCGCCGCCGTTTTCGGTGCGCTCGCCAAAGCCAACGTGAATGTGGACATGATTGTCCAGAATGTCGGCGCCGATGGCAGCACGGATATGACATTTACCATCGGCAAGGTTGATCTGGCGCGCACGCAGGATGTGCTGGCGAAGGCGCAGGCGGAGCTTGGCTATGAGGCACTTTTGGCTGACCCCGATGTCACCAAGATTAGCGTGGTCGGCATTGGTATGCGCAGCCACGCCGGGGTTGCCACCACCATGTTCAAGGCGCTGTCGGAAAAGGGCATCAATATCCAGGTGATTTCGACCAGCGAAATCAAGGTGAGCGTGCTGGTTGGCGCCGAATACACGGAACTTGCGGTGCGCGCCTTGCACACGGCTTATGGGTTGGATGCGCCGGCATGAGTGATGACATGACCAAGGCCCTGGCGCAGCTTGATCGGCTGATGGCGCGCGGCGCGGCGTTTCTGGGCGCGCGCTATGCCATCATGGGTGGCGCCATGTCCTGGGTCAGCGAAAGGCATTTGGTCTCCGCGCTGTCGAATGCGGGCGCCTTTGGCGTGATTGCCTGCGGTGCGATGGAACCCCCACGGTTGGCGGAAGAAATCGCGGGCACGCAGGCGCTGACCACCAAGCCTTTCGGCGTCAATCTGATTACCATGCACCCAAGGTTGGATCAGCTGGTGGATACCTGCCTGGCGGCCAAGGTTTCACACATTGTTTTCGCCGGCGGCATTCCGCCCGGCACCGCGATCAAGAAGGCCAAGGATGGCGGGGCGAAGGTTGTCTGTTTCGCGCCGGCGCTTGCGCTGGCCAAGCGCCTGATCCGCGCCGGGGCGGATGCTTTGGTGATTGAAGGCAGCGAAGCGGGTGGGCATATCGGCCCGGTTTCGCTGACCGTGCTTGCGCAGGAAATCCTGCCCCATATCCGTGATGTGCCGGTGTTTGTCGCGGGCGGCATTGGGCGCGGTGAGGCGATCCTGTCCTATCTCGAAATGGGTGCGGCTGGCGTGCAGCTCGGCACACGTTTTGTGTGTGCGCGGGAATCAATCGCGCATGCCAATTTCAAGCAGGCCTTCATTCGCGGCAATGCGCGTGATGCCATGCCGACCGTGCAATTGGATGAAAACTTCCCGGTGATCCCCGTGCGCGCGCTTCAGAATGAAGGCACCAAGCGCTTTCTGGAGCATCAGGCCGAAACCATCCGCCGCTTCAAATCCGGTGAACTGACGAAGGAAGCCGCGCAGCTTGATATTGAGCATTTCTGGGCCGGGGCGCTCAGGCGCGCGGTGATTGATGGCGATGTCGAAAATGGCTCGCTCATGGCCGGGCAATCGGTTGGTATGGTGACGCAGGAACAAAGTGCTGCTGACATCATCGCCGAATTGCGCGATCAGGCGGCAAGGGCGATCCTGGCGCGCTCGCCCGCCGCCGCCGCGTGATTGCCGAAGTTTTCGCACCGGGCTAGATGCGGCCCGGTTCCTTGGAAAGCCCATGAAGCGCTCTGCCCGCACCGAGAATACTGTCCAGGAAGCCGCCCGCGTTGGTGAAGAACTGCGTGAGGCGCGAATTGCCCTTGGCATCAGCGTTGAGGATGCGGCGACGCAGCTTCGCATCAATAAGCGCTATTTGATGGCGTTGGAGGAAGGGCGGGTGAAGGACCTGCCCGGCGCCGCCTATGCCGTTGGTTTCGTCAGGTCTTATGCGACGGCGCTTGGGCTTGATGCGGATGATGCGGTGCGGCGCTTTCGCGATGTTTCGGGCACGGCGGTGACGAAGCAGGGCGATCTGGTCTTCCCCGAACCCGTGCCCCGGCGCGGCATCCCGACCGGCGTGCTGGCCGCACTTGGCCTGGCGCTGGCCATGGGTGGCTATGTCGCCTGGTATCAATGGAGCGGGCAGGGAGAGCGCGTGGTGGATACGGTGCCCCCACTGCCGCCTCGGCTGGAACGCGCCGCCGAAGCCACCGCCCCCCGAGACACACCTGCCCCGCCGGTGGCAGAGCCGCCCGCGCCGCCGCCGGCGCCGGTGGCCGCACCCCCGCCGCCCCCGCCCCCGCGGATAGACCCGGACCGGCCACGCATTGTGATCCGCGCCAAGGGCGAAAGCTGGGTGCAGGTGCGTGACAATCCGGGCAACCGGGTGCTGACAGACAGGGTCCTGCGCGCGGGAGACAGCGTGGAAATCCCCAATCGCCCCGGGATCGTGCTGACCACGGGCAAGGCCGAAAACCTGGATATCCTGCTGGACGGGCAGGAGGTTGACCCCTTCGGTGGCCCCGGCGTTCGGCGCAATATCGTGCTGGAGCCTGACCGGCTGCGGACGCCGCCCGCTCCGGCGCCAACCCCCGCCGCTACCCCCGCGCCGCGCCCCGCCCCTGCGACCCCCACGCCGCCAACCCCGCCACGGCCCTGAGATTTTTCAAGTCTTTCGGCGCGGCCAAAGCCTCGGCATAATCGGCGGCGAAAACCAGCCTTTGGGGTCCGCCTTATGTCCTATCGTCCCTATCAAAAGATCGAGCGCCGCAAATCCCGCCTGATCCATGTCGGGCGCGTGCCGGTGGGGGGCGATTCGCCGATCTCGGTCCAGACCATGACCAATACGCCAACGGAAGACGCTGCGGCGACGATTGCGCAAATCCGCCGCTGCGAATTGGCTGGCGTTGATATTGTGCGGGTTTCCTGCCCGACCGAGGAAGCAACGGCGGCCCTGGCTGAGATTGTGCGAGAAGTGAATGTGCCGATTGTCGCCGATATCCACTTCCATTATCGCCGCGCCATTGAAGCGGCCGAAGCGGGTGCGGCGTGCCTGCGCATCAATCCCGGCAATATCGGGTCCAAGGAACGCGTGAAGGAAGTGATCAAGGCGGCGCGGGATCATGGCTGTTCCATCCGCATCGGCGTGAATGCCGGCAGCCTTGAAAAGCACTTGCTGGAAAAATATGGCGAACCGAACCCGGAAGCTTTGGTCGAAAGCGCGCTATGGCATGCGGATCATCTGCTGCAAGAGGATTTTCACGAATTCAAGATCAGTGTGAAGGCATCTGATGTTTTCCTTGCCGTTGCCGCCTATCAGCAATTGGCGGAAGCCTGCGATCACCCCTTGCATATCGGCATCACGGAAGCGGGCGGCAAGCGCACCGGCACGGTGAAATCCGCGATCGGCCTTGGGTCTCTGCTATGGGCGGGCATTGGCGATACGCTGCGTGTGTCCCTGTCCGCCGAGCCGGAAGAAGAGGTTTCGGTCGGTTGGGAATTGCTGAAATCGCTGCATCTCCGCCATCGCGGGGTGAAGGTGATTTCCTGCCCAAGCTGCGCGCGGCAGGGTTTTGATGTGATCCGCACCGTGGAAAAGCTGGAAGAACGGCTTTCGCATATTGTTGAACCGATCAGCCTTTCCATCATCGGCTGCGTGGTGAATGGCCCCGGTGAGGCGCTGATGACCGATATCGGCCTGACCGGCGGCGGCGCTGGCACGCATATGGTCTATAGCGCCGGCAAGACCGACCACACGATCCGGACCGAGGAAATGGTGGATCATATTGTGGGCTTGGTCGAAGCCCGCGCGGCGGCGCTGCGCTCAGCGAAGGCGGCGGAAGACGCAGCACGCGCCGCAGAATAAGCCGCGCCTCACCCCTTGCCCCGGGCGCCCGCCCGGCGATACAGGCTTTTCATGTCCAGCCAATTGCAGCCCGCCCGTGGCACCCGTGACCTGATCGGTGAGGAATTCCGCCGCCACCATGCGGTGGCCGAAGCCGCGCGGCGGATTTCCGCGCTTTACGGTTTTGAGGAATGGGCCACCCCCATTTTTGAAGACACGCGCGTCTTTGCCCGCGGCCTGGGCGATACCTCCGATGTTGTCTCCAAGGAAATGTACAGCTTCACCGATCGCGGTGGGGAAAGCCTGACGCTCCGCCCGGAAATGACCGCCGGGGTTTGTCGTGCCTTGGTTTCCAACGGCCTCACGCAATCCAACCTGCCACGCAAAGTCTTCTATGCCGGGCCGATGTTTCGCTATGAACGCCCGCAAAAGGGCCGCTATCGGCAATTCCACCAAATCGGCATTGAAATTCTTGGGGCGGCCGAACCGCTGGCTGACGCGGAAGTGATCGCCTGCGGCTGGCAAATCCAGCAGGAACTCGGCATCGCCGAAGGCACGGTGCTGGAAATCAACACCCTTGGCGATGCGCCATCGCGTGATGCCTATCGCGCGGCGCTGGTTGCCTATTTCAGCGCCCATCGCGATGCGCTGAGCCATGACAGCAGCGTGCGCCTTGAAAAAAACCCTTTGCGCATCCTCGATTCCAAGGATGAGACGGACCGCGCCATTGTCGCCGGCGCCCCGGTGATTGGCGATCACCTCACCCCCGAAGCAGCGGCGTTTTACGCTACCGTGAAGAAGCACCTCACGCGCTTCGGCGTGCCGTTCCGCGAAAACCCGCGCATTGTGCGGGGCCTTGATTACTACAGCCACACGGCCTTTGAATTCGTTACGGATCGGCTTGGCGCGCAGGGCACGGTGATGGCGGGCGGGCGCTATAACGGGCTCGTTGAGGAAATGGGTGGCCCGCCGACACCTTCCGTCGGCTGGGCGGCTGGCATTGAACGCCTCGCGATGCTGCTGCCGCAAAGCCCCGCCGCGCCGCGCCCCGTGGCGGTGATCCCGGTTGGTGATGACGCGGAAGGCCCAGCGCTTGATATGCTGGGTGCCTTGCATCGTGCCGGCGTCGCGGCCGAGATCGCCTATCGCGGCAATCTCAAGCG
>JADCEV010000006.1 GCA_020249865.1 Roseomonas sp.
AATTTCGATTATGTGCGCGCCGCCAAGGCGCTTGGCGTTTCCGATGCGCGCATCATGCAGCGCCATATCCTGCCGAATGCGATGGTCGCCACGCTCACCTTCCTGCCCTTCATTCTGTCTGGCAGCGTGACGGTGCTGGCCTCGCTCGATTTTCTGGGTTTTGGTCTGCCACCGGGATCACCCTCACTCGGGGAATTGGTCAATCAGGGCAAGAACAACCTCACCGCGCCGTGGTTGGCGCTGACCAGCTTCTTTGTGCTGGGCGGCATGCTGACGCTGCTGATTTTTGTCGGTGAAGCCGTGCGTGATGCCTTTGATCCGCGCAAACTCCCCGGGGGGCAGAGCTGATGGCGCTGCTTTCGGTGCGCGATTTGTCGGTAGCCTTTCGCGGACGTGACGTGGTGCGCGGCGTTTCCTTTGACGTGCAGCCCGGCGAGACCCTTGCCTTGGTCGGTGAAAGCGGCAGCGGCAAATCCGTCACCGCGCTTTCCTGCCTGCGTTTGCTGTCCAGCGCCGGCAGCAACCCGGCGGGTTCCATCACGCTTGATGGCGTTTCTGTGCTGGACGCAGATGACAGGCAACTCCGTGACTTGCGCGGCGGCGTGGCCGGCATGGTGTTTCAGGAACCCATGACCTCGCTCAATCCCCTGCACACGATTGAACGTCAGATCGCCGAGGCCATTACGCTTCATCGCGCGCTTTCGGGGCAGGCCCTGCGCGCACGGGTGATTGAATTGCTGCGGCTTGCGGGCTTTCCGCAGGCTGAGGAACGGCTTGGCGCCTATCCGCATCAGCTCTCAGGCGGGCAGCGTCAGCGCGTGATGATTGCCGCCGCCCTTGCCAATGACCCAAAACTGCTGATCGCCGATGAACCAACCACGGCTTTGGATGTCACCATCCAGGCGCAGATTCTGGATTTGCTCGCCTCACTCAAGCAACGGCTTGGCATGGCGATGCTGCTCATCACGCATGATCTTTCCATTGTGCGCCGCCATGCGGATCGTGTGGTCGTGATGAAGGATGGCAATGCGGTAGAACAAGGCAAGGTGGCGGAGGTTTTCGCCGCGCCAAAGCACGAATACACGCGCATGCTGCTCGCGACCGAACCGCGCGGCGCGCCCGCCCCTTTTCCGGCGGATACCCCCCCCACTCTGGAAGCGCGCGATATCCGCGTGCATTTCCCAATCCGTCGCGGGCTGCTGCGCCGTGTGGTGGCGGAAGTGAAGGCCGTGAATGGTGTGTCGCTGTCGCTGCGCGCAGGTGAAACCCTTAGTCTTGTCGGCGAAAGCGGCTCCGGCAAGACCACGCTTGGCTTGGCGCTGCTCCGCATGGCGGATAGCCAGGGCAGTATTGTCTTTGCCGGGCAGGATTTGCAGGCGCTTTCCACCCGCGCGCTGCGCCCTTGGCGGCGGCGCATGCAGATTGTCTTCCAAGACCCCTTCGGCGCGTTGTCACCGCGCTTGAGTGTCGCGGAAATCATCGGCGAAGGCTTGGAAGTACATGAAGCCGGTCTGCCACGCGCCGAACGTCTGGCGCGTGTGGCGGAGGCGTTGCGCGAAGTCGGCCTCGACCCCGCCATGGCGGAACGCTACCCGCATGAGTTTTCTGGCGGGCAACGCCAACGCATCGCCATTGCGCGCGCCATGGTGCTGAAGCCGAGCTTGGTGGTGTTGGATGAACCAACCAGCGCGCTTGATGTCAGCGTACAGGCGCAGGTGGTGGATTTGCTGCGCGATTTGCAGGCGCGTCATGGGCTGGCTTATGTGTTCATCTCTCATGATCTGCGTGTCGTGCGCGCCATGGCGCATCGTATCGCGGTGCTGAAGGATGGGCTTGTGGTGGAAGAAGGTGAGGCAGCAGCGCTGGTGCAGGCGCCCAAGCAAGCCTATACGCGGCAATTGATGGCAGCCGCTTTCGACCTGACCAGCAATGAAAAGGCAGTGACCCTACAGTGAGTGAATTGGAACGCCTGAAAGAGATGTTGGATGCCGAGCAGGTGAAGCTTGGCGTCAGCCTCCGCCGGATGAATTCGCCAGGCTCCCCGGTCTATCGCACCTGGGAAAATGTCTGGCCAACCGCAACCATCCTGACCACCAGCTTCATTGCGCTGAAATGGGGCGGCGCGCCCTTGGAAGCGCTTGGCGTGCAACAAGGCGGCACCTGGGCCGGCATGGTGGTGCTTGGCATTGGTTGCTGGTGGTGGCTTGCGAAGATCATGCCGAAAATCAAGGATGGCGTGTTTGAACGCACCGCCGCTTTGGCGCTTTCATCGCCACATCAATTTGATTTCCTCTGGTCCAAAAGCATCCTCAGCCTTTATGCCAAGCTGCCCGATGGTACGGAATGGGCAGCGACAAGGCGGGATGATTGGCGCGCCTTTGTGCGCCGGCTGGATGAAGCACTCTCCAAGGAAAACGCGTAATGGCCATTCTGCTTTCAACCAAGGCGCATACCATGCAGGATTGGAAGGCGGCGCTTTCGGCCGTTGATCCCAGCCTGGAAATTCGCCTGTTCCCCGATGCGGGCAACCCGGCGGAAATTGAAGCCGCGGTGGTTTGGACCGCGCATGACATGATGGAACTCCGCCGCTATCCGAATCTCAAGCTGATTGTTTCCATGGGTGCCGGCGTTGATCATTTGCTGCGCCCGCCTGGGCCCCCGCCTGGCATCCCTGTCGCGCGGCTGAAGGATGTGTTGCTGACCAGCGCCATGGCGGAGTGGGTGTTGTTGAATGTGCTCCGCTTTCATCGGCAGGATCCCGAATATCGCGCGCTGCAACAGCGCAAGGAATGGTTGGAGCTTTCCGCGCCAAGCACCGCGGAACGACGCATCGGCATTCTGGGTATTGGCGAATTGGGCAGTGCTTCGGCGCGCGTACTGACCTCACTTGGGTTTCCGGTCATGGGCTGGTCGCGCAGCCCGAAGACCCTTCCCGGCGTGCAGACCTTCCATGGTGCGGATGGGCTGATGGCGATGGCAGCGCAAAGCGACATCCTGATCTGCCTGTTGCCCCTCACACCGCAAACGCGTGGTGTTCTGAATGCCAAGCTGCTTTCCGTGCTGCCGCGCGGCGCCTATGTGATCAATGGCGCACGCGGTGGGCATATGGTGGCGGAAGATATGTTGGCCGCACTCGATTCAGGCCATCTCGCCGGCGCAGCCTTGGATGTTTTCGAACCCGAGCCCCTGCCCGCAGAAAGCCGCTTCTGGTCGCACCCCAAAGTGTTCCTTACGCCACACGCCGCCAGCATCACCATCCCATCCAGCGTCGCACCTCAGGTGGTGGAGAATATCCACAACATGCGCTCCGGCCGGCCGCTGATCAATTTGGTGGATTTCAGCCTGGGATATTGAAGGCTTTCAAAGCGTGGCGCCGCCATCAATGGCGAGTTCCGAACCCGTCATGTAACCGCTGTCATCCGACAGCAGGAACAAGACAAGTCGCGCCACCTCATCCGCCGTGCCCTGCCGCCCCATGGGCACGGATTTGAGCCGCGCGGCATTTTCCTCCGGCGTGCGGATATCCAGCATCGGTGTTGCGATCGGCCCAGGATGAACGGAATTCACACGTATGCCACGCGGCGCCAGTTCCAGAGCAGCAGATTTCGTCATGCCACGCAAAGCCCATTTCGTCGCACCATAAGCAAAAGCGCGCGCAGAGCCACGCAGCCCGGCGGTGGAGGAGATGTTCACAATCGAACCTCCCCCTGCCCTTTCCATCGCCGGCACCACCGCCTTCATGCCAAGAAAACAGCCAAGCTGATTGATGCGCGTATGGCGTTCAAACAGCGCCACATCGGTTTCCATCATCAGCTTCGGCACATAGATGCCGGCATTATTCACAAGCCCAGTGAGCGGACCGAGCGCTTCAGCAGCCGCAACAGCGCGCGCCCAATCGGCTTCTTCCGTCACATCAAGCCTGAGGAACTGCGCGACGGCGCCTAATTCACGCGCCAGGGCTTCGCCTTCGGCTTCAAGCACATCGCCAAGAATGACGCGCGCACCCTCTGCCACCAAAAGCCGCGCTTCGGCCGCGCCCTGCCCGCGCGCTGCGCCCGAAATCAGAATGACCTTGTTTTTGAAGCGCGCCATGACCCACCACCTTGCTTGATGGCAGCATCATGGCATTCGCTCTGCCCCCTGGAAAGCCGGAATGGGGCTTTCCAGGGCGATGCCAAACAGTCTCAGGCCGCGCGGATTTCGCGGAGGAAGCTATCCACCTGCGTCTTCAGCGCCGCGCCATCCTTACTGAGCGTACCAGCCGCAGACAGCAGCGATGTCGCGGCACTGCCGGTGACATTCGCGGCCTGGCTGACCTGGGTGATATTGCCCGCGACCTCCGTGGTGCCCACCGCAGCCTGCTGCACATTGCGCGCAATTTCCTGTGTTGCCGCGCCCTGTTCTTCAACCGCAGAGGCAATCGCCGTTGAGCTTTGGCTGAGCTGATCAATGGTTTCGGCAATATGTGTGATTACCTGCGCCGAACGTTCAGTCGCTTCCTGCATCGCCTTAATCTGGGATGCGATTTCGTCCGTTGCCTTGGTGGTCTGGGAAGCCAGCGCCTTCACCTCGGAAGCCACTACCGCGAAGCCCTTACCTGCTTCTCCGGCACGGGCAGCTTCGATTGTAGCGTTCAGCGCCAATAGATTTGTCTGTCCCGCAATGTCATTGATGATGCGGACAACATCACCAATGCGTTGCGCCGCTTCTGTCAGGCCCTGCACTTCCTGGGTGCTGCTACGGGCCTGGCCCACGGCCTCATTGGTCATGCGGCTTGCTTCAGCGACCTGCTGTGAAATCTCACGGATTGAAGCAGAAAGTTCCTCCGTGGCCGACGCAACCGTCTGCACATTCGCTGTCACCTGCTCCGAAGCCGCAGCGACCGCGGTGGATTGGCCAGAGGTTTCCTCAGCAGTGCGGGCCATATCCTCAGCGGTTCCCTGCAAGCGGGACGAAGCCAGTGTCACATTGACTACCACCTCGCCAATGCTTTGCTCGAACTTATCGGCAAGCGCATTCATCGCGATGCGGCGTTCTTCCGCGGCGCGTTGCTTTTGCGTTTCCTGCGCCTTACGAAGTTCTTCGGCTTCCATCATGCCGTTGCGGAACACCTCAAGCGCTTCGGCCATCGTGCCGATTTCATCGCGCTTGTCGCGGCCGGGAATCGCGGTTGAAAGATCACCGCGTGATAGGGCGCGCATCGCTTCTGTCATACCCGTGATGGGGCGCGTGATGCCGCGCGCCAGGATGAAGCCCACAATCAGCGCCGCCATCAGCATGGCAAAGGCGAAGGCCGAACCATAGGTGAGGATCTTCCAAGCCTCAGCCGCATTTGCCTGATTGAGCGTGGCAAGGTCACGCTGCAAGACATCTTCAACCGTCTTCATCAGATCAATGCGATCAGTGGTCGCCTTGAACCAATCGCGCGCATTCACGCCACCAAGCGGCTTTTCTGCGCCTGCTTCAACCGCAATCCGGCGCAGCCTCTCCGCTTCGGTGATGATGGGGCCAGACAGCGTCTGCTGTGCAGCATTGCGCTGCGCGTCCGTGGCGTAGGATTGGAAAGCCGAAAGAAAAGCCCCTTGTTCGGCAAGGACGGTGAGCAGTGTGCGATATTGCGCGGGGGCGAACTGGCCGGAAGCAAAGCCCGCCGAACCGGTCGCCCGTTCCTGGCCAGCACGTTCCTTCGCGGCAAGGAAGTTGTAATAGGCAAGCAGATTGGCCGTAACAGCGGGAGAATCTGATACCTTCACCGAATCCTGAGGCACAGCAAGAAGGTTGGTGATCAGGGAGGTGTAGAAGCGAAACGAGTCCGGCCCAACGATCCGCAGGCCCGAGACATCGGCCCGCTTCCCTTCAAGATCACTCAGGCCGGCCAAGCCCTTTTCCACGCTTTGGCGAAGCTCATCGCTGTAATCCGAAAGGGCCAAGCCGCGCAGCGTATCGCGCACGATCGCAATCTGGCCATCCGTATCCCGGCGCTGAGCCTGAAGCTCAGTCCCCATCTGCTGGCCACGGCTGCCGATGAATAGCGCCGACATACCACGTTCCTTCTGCAGTTCATGCACAAGGTCACTGATTCGGGAGCTGAAATGACTAAGTGCCTGAAGCTGATTGGCCTGACGCACTGTCTGCAGTTGCTGAGAAATAACAAGACCGCTCATGACCAGCACCGCCAGAATTGGCAAGGCAATGGCGAAGGCTAGGCGTGTCGCGATCTTCAAGGAGGAGTTTTGCTTCGACATAGGGGGACCTTTTCCGAAGAAGTAATACAGTCCCGCATGCCTAAAATAAAATCATGAAAATAGAATTAGGCCGATACAAATATGATTCTGCCCAAATAAGCGGCGTTCCTTATTGGCTCGTAAATGGACGGGCGGGCAGTAACCTGATCAGCATGTGATTAGCGCAGGCCCCAAGAGTTGCTACTCTCTTCGAATTTGCCAAAGCGCAGTTTCGCTGTTCATAATTGTCTAGGCTTCAAGGGTGCCAGCAATGTCGCGCCGCAAATCGTGATACCGCCTGGTTTTCTTGACGCCCTTTGATGCAGGGGCAGTCCGACCCGGTGGAGTTCCATGGCTGAAAATCTCTCAGTGAAACCGAATGGGGTGATCGCCGCTGATGCTGACGCCATCATCATAGGCGCTGGTATATCCGGCATGTATCAATTGATCAGACTGCGTGAGCTTGGCATGAGGCTTCGCGTGTTTGAAGCGGGTTCCGATATTGGTGGCACCTGGTATTGGAATCGCTATCCCGGTGCACGCTTTGATTCCGAAAGCTGGTCCTATGGCTATTCATTCTCGGAGGAATTGCTGCAGGAGTGGGAATGGCCGGAACATTTCGCGGCGCAGCCGGATACACTGCGCTATTTGAATTACGTCGCTGACAAGTTTGATGTCCGCAAGCACATCACCTTCAATAGTCGCGTCAAGGCAGCGCATTTCGATGATGGTCAAAATCTCTGGACTGTGACGCTGGAAAATGGCGAGACCTGTCGCGCGCCCTTGCTGATCACGGGTCTCGGCCCGCTTTCCGCGCCGACCCTGCCCAATATCCCCGGGCGCGATTCCTTTCAGGGCCAGGCTTTTCATACCGCCCGCTGGCCGCATGATCCGGTGGATTTTTCTGGCAAGCGCGTTGGCATTATTGGCACGGGCGCCACTGCCATTCAGATCATCCAAACCATCGCCAAGGATGTTGGTCATCTGACGGTGTTTCAACGCACGCCGAATTGGGCCGCGCCCTTGCATAACCGCAAGATCACGCCGGAAGAACAGGTGAAGATCAAGGAAAGCTATCCGGAAATCTTCGCCCGCTGCCGCGAAACCGCGACCTGCTTCATTCACCAGACCGATCCGCGCAAGGCCTTGGAAGTCTCCGCCGAGGAACGCGAAGCCTTCTGGGAAAAGCTTTATGCCGAACCTGGCTTTGGCATTTGGGTTGGCAATTTCGCCGATGTGCTGACCGACAAGGCGGCCAATGCCTTGGCCAGTGATTTCATGGCGCGCAAGATTCGCCAAAGGGTGAAGGACCCCGCGGTTGCGGAAAAACTCATCCCCAAAAATCACGGCTTCGGCACAAGGCGCCTGCCGTTGGAAAGCGGCTATTATGAGGTCTATAACCAGCCCAATGTGCGGCTGGTGGATATCAACGAAACCCCGATCGAACGCATCACCGCCGAGGGCATCAGAACCAGCGCTGAGGCTTTCGGCTTTGATATCCTGATCTTCTCAACCGGCTTTGATGGCGTTACCGGCCCTTATGACCGGATCGATATCCGTGGCCCTGGCGGGCGCAACCTGAAGCAGGATTGGATCGCGACACCAAGAACCTTTTTGGGTGTGATGGCCGAAGGCTTCCCCAATATGCTGATGATCCTTGGCCCCCATACAGCGCGCGGCAATATCCCTCGCAATATCGAAGAAATCGTGGATTGGGTCACTGGCCTTGTCATTCACATGCGCAAGCACGGCCTGACGCGCGTGGAACCGAAGCGCGATGCCGTACACTGGTGGGCTGACAAGGTGGAAGAAGCCGTGGCCGGGCTGCTGTTTGCCGAGGTGAATTCCTGGCAAACCGGCATCAACCGCAATGTTGAAGGGCGCGATATTCGCCGCACCCTTGGCTATTATGGCGGCGCGGTGGAATATCGCCGCATCGCGGATGAAGTGGCCGACGGCGGCTATCGCGAATTCGATTTTGCCTGATGCGTTAAAAAAATAGGGAGGATCACCGATGCAACCCAAAGCAACCGCCACCCGCCGTTCCCTATTGGCGCTAGGCGCCGGCGCAATATTCTCCACGCCATTCATCGCTCGCGCCCAGGAAGCAACTTGGCCAAGTCGCCCCGTGCGCATCATCGCGGCCTTCCCAGCGGGCAGCGGCACGGATAGCCTTGCGCGTTTTTATGGCGAGCGTTTGGGGCGCATCTTCGGGCAGAATTTTGTCATTGAAAATATCGGCGGCGCCAATGGCGCCATTGGCGCGCGCGCCGCTGCCCGCGCCGCGCCTGATGGCTACACGATCTTTTTCGGCTCCGTTTCCACCCATGCGGCCAATCCGCATCTGATGCGTGAACCGGGCTATGATCCGCTGCGTGATTTCGCCCCGCTTTCCATGATCAGCATCAACCCGCTCGGCGTTCTGGTGCGTGCGGATTTCCCGGCGCGTGATCTGCAAGGCTTCATCGCCCATGCGCGGGCCAATCCTGGTGCGCTGAATTACGGCATTGGCAATGCGGGCGGGCTGGCGGGGACGCATCTGCTAAGCCAGGCCGCCGGCTTCAAGGCAGAACAGATTTCCTATCGCGGCACGCCGCAGGCCATGGCGGATTTGCTGGGTGGGCGGCTGCATTTTTTCATCACGGATCTTGGGCCGGCCGTTGAGCATTTGCGCGCCGGCACCATCCGCGCGCTTGCCGTCACCACCGCGCGCCGGGTGGAAACCTTGCCAGATGTGCCAACGGTCGCGGAATCCGGCCTGCCTGGCTTTGATTTCGCTTCCTGGAACGGCGCCTGGATGCCGGCGCGCACGCCGCCCGCCATCATTGCGCGGCTCAATCGAGAAATCCAAATCATTGGCCAGGGCGATGAAGCCAAGCGCCATATCGGCGCGCTTGGCATTGTTTCCACGACCAGCACGCCAGAGGCGCTTGGCGAATTCAATCGCCGCGAATTGGCGCTTTGGGCGCGCATCGCGGCAGAGGCGAATGTCGCGAAGGAATAGCCGCAACAGGTCGGCGCATCATTTCCGCCGGCTTGGCGGTACTTCGGAAATGCGGAGCGTGGCGGGCTGCGGCGGCCCGCGATCCACCGTGCCGATCCAGATATTGTAATTTCCGCTGGCGGGACGCTGAATGATGATGCCGGGGTTCAGCCCTTCCAGGTCATCATTGCAAATCCACCTGCCCGAAGGATCATTGATGATCAAGGTCGTATCGGCCTGCGCAACGACCGAGATGTAAAGCGGCAAATTACCCGCCTGATAATTCAAATCCACATCGGGGCGGGCATAGTCAATCCAACCGGTACAATCATTGCCAAGCCCTTGTACCTGGCGGTCACCGCCGGCTTCCACGCGGGTTTCATGCGGGTCCGGCGCGAAATCCGCCCGCAGATTGACCGTGGCATAACGTGGCTGCGCCGCGACATCGGGGGTTGCCTGCCGCGCAGGCGATTTCTGCTGCGCCAGAACGGGCAAGGCTATGGCACAAACAAGGACAAAGGCGAAGGGCGCGATTTTCCGCATTGGATTCTTCCTACTGGAAAGCGGATTTGACCGGTTAGACAATAGACAAGAATTCTTAATGCTTCGATATCAAATCAGCGCGCCTCGCCTTTGATGCAGCATCAGCCCGGTGTCGCACCACTCGCGCGCACCACAGGTGCCCAACGATCTGCCTCGCGCGAGACAAAGGCCTGCACATCGGCCGGGCCATTGTCGGTCATGGTCAGCACGCCAAGCCCCGCAATACGGTCCTTCATGCCGGGTTCATTGATGGCGGTGATGAAGGCTTCGCGAATACGCGTCACCACAGCTTCCGGCATGCCGGCGGGGCCGGCCAGCACGAACCAATTGATGGCGGTGGCACCCGGAAAGCCCGCTTCCACAATCGTCGGTACATCGGGGAAGGTGGACATACGCTCCCCGCTCGTGACCGCGATGGCCTTCAGCGAACCGCCACGTACGCTGCCGGCATGCGCGCCAAGCGTATTCCAAAGCGATCCCAGGCTGCCGCCAAGCACCTGCTGTTCCGCTTCCCCGCCGCCGCGGAAGGGCACATGCAATAGCTGCACACCCGCTTCGCGTGACCAGAGCATACCGGAAAGATGCCCAACCGAACCAATGCCGGCGCTGCCATAACTCATGGCCTCGGGCCGCGCGCGCGCGGCGGCCAGGTAATCCGCCATGTTTTGAATCGGGCCATTGGGCCGCACGCCCACCACCATGGGTGCGCCACCCACCAGCATCACATAGGAAAAGCTGCGCCGCACATCATAGGCAAGGTTCGGGAACAGCGTTTGCGCAATCGCCATCGGCCCCGCATTGGCGAGCACAAGCGAATAGCCATCCGGGCGTTCACCCGCGATATGCGCCGTGCCCACTGTGCCGCCCGCGCCGGGGCGATTATCCAGCACCACAGGCTGGCCCAAGACGCGCTCCAAGGTAGGGGAGAGCAGACGCACCACACCATCAGAAGTGCCGCCTGCCGAAAAGGGGCTGACGATGCGAATGGGGCGATTGGGGAAGGGCGCCTGGGCGAAGCTGCCCGAGGGCAACAGCGTCGGCAGCGCGAGCGTAGAGGCAAAGGTCAGAAGGCTACGACGATTCATGTTATGCATCCCGGGCTTGATGGTTCATGCGAAGCGACGAATCCACCCTCATACCCTACATAAGCCCAGGATGAGTGTGCGCAACGGGCACTCTTCGCCGTAGGCGCAGAAAAGACGCATTAGTGGCAGACTCTGCTAACGAAACGCGCAAACAGGCGATGCTTTTGCTTCGTCTATATTCACATGATGATGGAGCAAAGCCCGAGCGTCATCAGATCAGGGCATGGCGCTGAAAGAATAGGTCAGACCAAAGCGAATCATCTGAATCGTCACATCATTGCTGATCGAACGGCCCTGGACGGTATTGAAGCCACTGGCCACCCCGGCGCGCGCGTTCTGGAAACGGAAACCGACCTGGTCGAATTG
This sequence comes from Roseomonas sp., assembly GCA_020249865.1. GTDB lineage: Bacteria > Pseudomonadota > Alphaproteobacteria > Acetobacterales > Acetobacteraceae > Neoroseomonas. Next base: position 11,202 of record JADCEV010000006.1, read on the forward strand.
GGTATGGATGTAATCCAGTCGCAGCGAAACGGCATCCGAAACCTGCCAGGCAGCCCCTGCACCCATGGTCCAGCCGAAGGCGATCTTCTCATCCGTTTCACTGAAGCGCGCGACGGTTTGGGTGGGTGAGGTCTCCCCCTGATACTGGGTGCGGGTTTCAGCCAGAAAGGCAGCCGCCAAACCGGCTGAGGCATTCACCATAAGTGGCCCGTCAGCATAGCCGATGGTGGCGCGCACAGTGGAAACCCAGCGCGTTTCCCGGTTGATGGACGCCTGACGCATGCCGTTCCAGGCATTACCTGAATTAACCAGCGTATCCTGATGGCTTTCATGGCGGAGCCAAGCCCAATCAGTTTCCAGACCCGTGATGATCCCGGTGGCGTATTGGTGCTGGTAGCCGAGAAGCAGGCCAAGGCCCGCGCCACGGAAAGAATCATCTGCCGCTTCATCGGCAGCGTTCGAGCCGTATTGGCCATCGCCACGATTACTCACGCCACGAACACTATAGAACGAATCAACAGCCAAGGCGCCCAGATAAATGCCCGACCAATTCACAGGCACCGCCGCTTGCTGCGCAAGGGTAGGCTTAGCGCAGAAGGCAAGCACGCCAATCAGCAACAAACGCGGGATCAAAAACCGAGTCATTCCGATGGCTTCCTTCGGCGGGCAAGTTATTCAAGCAAATGGGCCGAACAGGGTACACGGAAATGATTGATGATTCATTTTCGGCGACATTAACCACCTGGCAGCGAAGATAAAGCGCAATACGCGCCCTATCCGCCGCGAGGCCGTGACTCGCGATAAAGCCGCGTCTTCAGCGCGGCAGGGTGCTTGCCCCCATCAGGAATTCATCCACGGCGCGCGCGCATTGCCGGCCTTCGCGAATGGCCCAAACCACCAGGGATTGCCCGCGCCGCATATCGCCCGCGGCAAACACCTTGGGCACGGATGTCTGATAGGCTTCCGTATCCGCCTGCACATTGCCGCGCGCATCCAAGGCAACGCCCGAAGTCTCCAGCAACCCAGCGCGGCGCGGCCCAAGAAAGCCCATAGCTAGCAGCACCAGATCGGCCTTCATCTGAAAGCCGCTGCCCGGCACTTCGCGCATTTGCATGCGCCCGGCTTCATGCACCCA
>JADCEV010000060.1 GCA_020249865.1 Roseomonas sp.
AAATCCTGGCCATCATGCCATTTCACGCCGCGCTTCAGCTTCCAGGTGACCGAACGGCCATCCCGTGCCAAGCCGCCATTTTCGATGGAAGGGATTTCGGCGGCCAGGATCGGCTGCAAGGTGCCATCGGCTGACCAGCCGGCAAGTGGTTCGTAGAAGACGCGGCTGGCATCCTGATTGGTGGTGCCGGCGGCAAAATGCGGATTGAGCAGCGTGGATGCCTGCCAATAGAGGATCTTCAGATGCCCACCACCGCCGCGGCGCGTGCCGCCAAAGGCCGGGACGCTCGCCGCCGTGGATTGCGCATTGGCAGCCCCGGTCATGGCAAGAAGCTGAGTCGCCATGGGGGCGGTAAAGCCAACCGCCGCCATGCGCCGAATAAAGCCGCGGCGCGACATGGAGCCATTCCGGACGCGACCAATCAGGCCGCGCAGATCGTCTTCGTTCATGTTGAAGCCTCCCGAGCGAGTTGCTAGTTGAAAATCTTAGGTTGGCCTGTGACGTCAGACTTCTCAGTCTACCGTATATATTTCCAAAGTAGTGATTTCTAGGTGCTTCTGTAAAGGCATTGCCGCAATTTGCCGCTGTCAGCAATCGGGTTTCAGGGCTTTGATTTACAGTTGAGACCGCAAGTGATCGTGGAAAAAGCCAAGATACTGGCGCGTCCAATACCTAGGGTGCGTGGCGGTTGCTTTGCGCTCGGCGCCCTCGCATCATCAAAGTCCGCGTGCGCTTGGACTGGGGCCAATCGGCCTTGGCGCTAAGGTTCCGCAGGAGTGCAGACGGCGAAAATCGTTTCCTCGCGCAATGATTGTATCTTGCGTCGGTTTTCGACGGTGGGCGCACCACAGCCTGATGGCCTTATACCAGAAAGCGAAACGAAAGCTGCCACCTCCCCTTGATGAACTTCATTTTTTCCCCAAACCCCGGGACGTAATCGTTAATTTCATGCCCGTTGCTCAAATTATAGGAAGAACCCCTTGGACTTGTGCAAAAGTCAATGGTGAACAGGAGTATGGCTTTAAGAATACCCGACTCGGAAGTACCGGAATGGTCGCGCCGCCTGCGCAGGGCGCGGCGTGCCAAGGGGCTTTCTCAAGTGTCGCTGGGCGACCTTATTGGTGCTTCCCAGGCGACTGTTGCCGATTGGGAAACAGGCAAGACACGGCCGCGTCATGAGACATTGAAGCGCCTGTTGCTGGCGCTCGATCTCTCGCTGCTTGAGCTGATGCCGGATATGCCGCGCAGCGCCTCTGAAAATATAGCCCAGGCGCCGCTTTCGGCCAGCGAAATCGCCGAGCAATTTGGGGCGCTGCTTGAAATCGTCGCCCGCGAATTGGACGGTATCGGCCATTCCTCCAGCGTGGCCAGCAAGGGGCGCTTTGCCTTTCAGATTTGGCGGAGTGCTGGCGGCAGCATGACCGAGGCGGCCGATCCGGAAGCCGCCCGGGAACAATTGGCCGCCATACGCGCCCTGCTGGCTGATATGCGCAAACTTACCCCGGAAAGCTGAACGGTTAAAATTAAGACTTGACCATTTATCGGAAAATCCGATATTCTGCCTATCGGAGGTTGGGTCATGTCTTTCGCGTTCAATCCGCCCAATATATTTGCGGCGCTCCGTGGCCGTGCTCGGGCAACAGGAGGAGGCGCGGCGACGCGCCCTCAGGATGGGCTTTCCATTTCTCCTGAAAGCACCATGGCGCGCCGGGTCGATCTGCTGACCGGTTGCATCCTCTTGCTGCTGGGCCTGAGTTTCATGGTGGTGTCCTCTGTCTTTATCTTCACGCTGGGGATCATCGCACTCGGCTGACCCCGCGGCTTGCCGCGCCCGGCGCGCGGTTGCACAATCCCCGCGATAAGGGGAAGGGAATGCCGCCATCATGAATAACCCCGCGCGCCGCGCGCGGTTTCGCGCCATTTTGGCCGGGAAAGCCTGTGTGCACCCGGCTTCCGTGCATGACCCGATCGCGGCGCGAATCGCAACCGATCTTGGCTTTGAAGCCGCGATGTTTGCAGGCTCCATCGCCTCCCTCGCGGTCCTTGGCGCGCCCGACCTTATTCTGGTGACGCTCTCGGAATTTGCCGAACAGGCAAGGCGCATCTGCCGCGCCGGGGCGCCGCCGCTGATGGTGGATGCGGATCACGGCTATGGCAATGCGCTGAATGTCATGCGCACCGTGCAGGAATTGGAAACCGCCGGCGTTGCGGCGCTCACCATTGAAGATACCGACCTGCCGCGCGCCCATGGTGCGGGTGAGCCTGGCTTGCTCAGCCTCGATGCCGGGCTTGGCAAGGTCCATGCCGCACTTGCCGCCCGCGAAGACCCGTCGCTCGTGATTGTGGCGCGCACCAGCGCGGTCAATCTGGTGAGCCTGGATGAGGCCGTGGCGCGCACCCGTGCCTATGCCAAAACCGGTGCCGATGCGCTGTTCTATACCGGTGTCACCGATTGGGGACAGCTTGCCGCGCTGCAAGCCGCTGCCAATGGGGTGCCGCTGATGCTGGGCGGCACGCCGCCGGCCCTTGCGGATAAGGCGAAGCTCGCGGCGCATGGTGTGCGGATCGCCCTTCAGGGCCATGCACCAAGTTTCGCTGCCATGGCCGCGGTGCATGCGACACTCAAGGCCTTGCGCGATGGCACGCCGCCCGGAAAACTGCCTGGGCTTGCCGATGCGGCGCTGATGAAGGCCGCGATGCGTGAGGATGATTATGCGCGTTGGACGCGCGAGTTTTTGGCCGGTTGATCATTGAGGAAGACATCAAATGTTGAGTGAAACTGAAGGCAAATTCCTGACGATGCACGAATTCGCCAAGGCGGCGAAAAACCGGCTTGATGCCAATATCTGGGATTACCTGACCGGGGCGACGGAAACCGAAACCACCATGCGCCGCAATCGCTTGGCGCTGGATACACTTGCCTTCCGCCCGCGCGTGCTGCGTGATGTCTCGACCATTGACACAACGGCGGAGATGTTCGGCAAGAAGCTTCGCCTGCCAGTTGCCTTGGCGCCGGTGGGGGGCTTGGAGAGCTTCGGCGCCAATGGTGCGGCGACGGCGGGGCAGGGCGCTTCGGCCTTTGGTGTGCCGCTGATTGTTTCTTCCGTCACCAAGCCTGGGCTTGAGGAAACCGCGGCCAATACGCCAGGGCCCAAAATCTTCCAGCTTTATGTGCGCGGCGATGACAGCTTCATTGATGATTACGCGGATCGTTCGGTAGCGGCCGGCTATGATGCCTTCTGCTTCACCGTGGACACCGCAGTCTATAGCCGGCGCGAACGCGACATCGCGCGCCGCTTCGCCAAGCCCTGGCGCGCGCGGGTGCAGGGCATCGAATTCCAGGCCGCACTTTCCTGGAAGCAGATTGATCGCTTCAAGGCCAAATACAAAATGCCGGTGATCCTGAAAGGCATCGCGACCGCCGAGGACGCCAAGCTTGCCTGCGACCATGGCGTTGATGTGGTTTATGTTTCCAACCATGGCGGGCGGCAATTGGATCATGGCCGGGGAGCGATGGATGTGCTGCCGGAGGTGGTGCAGGCGGTCGGTGGCCGCGCCAAGGTTTGGATAGATGGTGGGTTTTCGCGCGGGACGGATGTGGTGAAGGCGCTTTGCCTGGGCGCTGATCTGGTCGGGCTCGGGCGGCTTTACTGCTATGCGCTGGCGGCTGATGGCGCGGCCGGCGTGCAGCGCATGCTCGAAATTCTGGAGACGGAAATCTACACCACGATGGGGCTGCTGGGCGCCACCAAGTTCAGCGAACTCAACCCGAGCTTCATCCATGCGGGCGCATTGGCGACAAATGCGCCGCATGTGTTCAGCGCCTTCCCGCTGCTGCATTTGGGTGATTCTGGCTATTGAGGACATAAGGGCAGCGCGGCGTCATGGCTGATCCCGCGCCGCTCAGGGTTCTGCTTTCCGACCGCGCCTTTCTTAAACTTTGGGGCGCGGGCGGGCTGACCAATTCCATGCGCTGGGTGGAAATGCTGGTCAGCGGGCTTTACGCCTATGAACTGACGCGTTCCGCCTTCGCGGTTTCGCTGGTGCTGATGGCGCGTGCGCTGCCCATGCTGCTGATGGGCGCACTTTCGGGGGCTGTCGCGGAAAGCCTCAATCGCAAATACTTGCTCATGGCGGGCCAGGTGCTAACGGCGCTTGGCGCCATCACCATCGCCGTGCTTTCCGCGCTTGGTTGGCTTTCGCTATGGCATCTTTGGTTCAATGGCCTGATCGGTGGCCTGGTCTGGACCAATGAATTGGCCACACGTCGGCGCATGGTGGCTGAAACTGCGGGACCAGAGCGTATTGTACCCGCCGTCGCCTTCGATACGACAACCGGCAGCACAACGCGCATGTTGGGGCCGATGTTGGGTGGGGTTTTGTATGAAACCCTTGGCGTTACCGTAGCCTACTTCATTGCCTCGGTGATTTATCTCATTGCGCTGGGCTTGGTTTCCACGGTTTCCTACAGCCAGCCGCGCCGTGCTTTGGTGCCGCGCCGCCTATTCGCTGAGGTGGCCGAGGCTTTGCGGTTCGCGCTTGCCCATCCCGCCTTGCGCGCTGTGCTTGGCGTGACGTTGGTGATGAATATTTTTGGCTTTTCCTACAATTCCATCCTACCAGCCTTTGGTGACCGCGCCTTTGGGGCAAGTGCCATTGAAATCGGCTTCCTGGCGGCGGCCGAGCCCTTGGGCGCGCTGATCTCTGGCCTCGCGCTGGCGCTTCGCCGAGGACCTCAAGCTGGCAGGGGGCTTTTGCTGCTGGGGTCCACCGCCTTTCTTTCGGTGCTGGCACTGGCGGCATTGGCGCCTTCGCTCTGGCTCGCGGCGCTATTCTTGATGCTAGGCGGCTTCGGCACGGCGGCCTTTGCCAGCCTGCAAACCGGCATTGTGATGATGGAAGCCCCGGTCGAGGCCCGTTCGCGCATCCTGGGCCTGACCACAACTTGCATCGGCACCGGCCCGCTTGGTGTCCTGGTGCTTGGGGCGCTCGCGGATGGCATCGGGCCGCCTTTTGCCATTGCGGGCTTTGCGCTGCTGGGGCTGTTTTTCCTCGCTCTGGTCGCTTTTGCGACGAAGCGATAACGCATCTGCCGCATTCCTGCCTTGTAACGCGCCGATAAGCCTCTTGCGAGGTTGCGGCGCAAGGCCGAAGCTTCGCGCAAGGCTCACGTTTGACTGATGGGATTCGCGATGCAGGTCTACCTGCCCATCGCTGAAATGAGTGTGGATGCCCTGCTGCTGCTTGGCATTGGCTTTGGCGTGGGCTGGCTTTCAGGCTTGTTCGGCGTTGGTGGCGGATTTCTGCTGACGCCATTGCTGATGCTGATTGGCATTCCATCCGCCGTCGCGGTCGCTTCTGGTGCCAATCAAACCCTTGGTGCTTCGATTTCCGGTCTGATTGCGCAATGGCGGCGCGGCAATGTGGATTGGCGCATGGGGCTCACGCTTTTCGCGGGCGGGCTTTTGGGCTCGGCGCTTGGCGTGCAGATTTTCGCCCTGCTCAAGCGCTGGGGCCAGGTGGATGTCGCGGTCTCACTTTTTTACGTTGTGATCCTTGGCATTGTCGGCGCGCTGATGGTGCGCGAAAGTGTGACAGCCCTGCTTCGGCGCAGGCGTGGCACGGCACCGCGGCGCAAGCTGCATGAGCACACCTGGCTGCATGGCCTGCCCTTCAAGCTGCGGTTTCGCGATTCCAGGCTTTATATTTCGGTGATACCGCCGCTGGCGATCGGCTTTGGCATAGGCTTGCTCTCGGCCATTATGGGCGTGGGTGGCGGCTTCATGCTGGTGCCGGCGATGATCTATATTCTCGGCATGCCGACCTCCATCGTGATCGGCACATCGCTGTTTCAGGTGGTGTTCGTCTCCGCCAATGTCACGCTGCTGCAAGCTTGGCAGGTGGGCAGCGTGGATATTGTGCTGACCATGTTGCTGCTGGCCGGCGGTGTCGCGGGCGCGCAATTCGGCGCTGCCATGGGCACCAGGCTGCGCGGTGAGGAAACCCGCGCCTTGCTTGGGCTTTTGGTGCTTTCGGTTGCTTTTGCGCTGGCCTGGAACCTGCTGCAAACGCCAAGCCGCGCCTTCAGCCTTGGCCCGCTGCTATGAAGCTGATTGCCTGCGCGCTGTTGTGGCTTGGCTGGCTGATGGCGCCAGCCTTGGCGTCCGGGCCGCCCATCACGGCCGAGCTTTCCACTGACCGGGTTGAGATCAGCACCGGCTTCACCGGCGCTTCCGTGCTGGTTTTTGGCGCGACACAGAACCCTTTGGGCGGCGATCCGCCCGAGGATTTGATCGTGGTCGCCACCGGCCCAACCCAGGGCGTGGTGGTGCGGCGCAAGATCAATGTACTCGGGATTTGGCTCAATGGCCCATCTACGCGCTTTCCCGATGTGCCTGGGTTTTATGCGCTGGCCGCCACGCGCCGGGTTTGGGAAATCCTGCCCGAGGATGAGCGGCGGCAATATCGCCTGGGCTTCGATAATCTTCGCCTGCGCAGTGAAGGCAATCGCAGCCCGGCCTTCCGCGCCGCGCTGCTGGAATTGAAGCAGGCCGATGCGCGCTGGCAGGAATATGCCGCCCCGGTTTCCCGCGCCGGGGAGAGGCTTTTCAGCGCGCGCATCGCCTTTCCCGCGACCGTGCAGACCGGCGATTATCAGATTGAGGTGTTGCTCGCGCGCGAAAACCGGGTGATCGCGCGGCAGGAATTGTCCTTGCGTGTGGAACGTGTCGGCACGGCGGCTGATATCGCTTCCCTCGCGCGCGGGCAGCCGCTGCTTTATGGCGTGCTATGTATCGTCTTGGCTGTGCTGGCCGGCTGGCTTGGCAGCGTGCTGTTCAGGAGAAATTGATGCCCGGAACCGAAGAAGCCGCCGCTGCCGCCACCAAGGCCAAACGCGATCGCGTTTTCCTGGTGGTGGTGGATGACAGCGCCGAACAGGCGGTGGCGCTCCGCTATGCCTGCCTGCGCGCCCGCAAAGGTGGTGGGCGTGTGGCCTTGCTGCGTGTGCTGGAACCGGTGGAGCTGGTGGAATGGGCCGGCGTTGGCGTGATGATGCAGGAAGAGCGCCGTGCGGAGGCTGAGCGCCTGCTCGCTGGCCTTGCCGCCCAGGTCAGTGACATCACCGGCGGCATGCCTATTCTGATCATCCGCGAAGGCGAACCGCGCGAGGAATTGCTGGCCTTGATTGAGGAAGACCCGCGCATTTCCATCCTGGTGCTGGCCATGGCGACCGGCAGCGGCGGGCCGGGGCCGTTGATTTCGGCTCTGACGGGCCGCCACGCGTCACGCCTCAAAATCCCAATGGCGCTGGTGCCGGGCGGCATGACGGAACAGGAATTGGACCGGGTGACTTAGAGCATCTTCACACGTTCAGATGGAATCATCTGAACGTGTGAAGATGCTCGAAAAACAACAATGTAGAGCGGGTTGCGTGAACCCAAGCGAACGCAACACGGTCTTGGTGGCCGTCGCGCGCCGAGCCCATATCACTTCATTCTTGCACGGGATGACACTGTATCGGCTGCGGGTTGCCGAGCGCCTTTAGGGCAAGCGCAACAACCCGCTCAGGCGGTTGGGCAAACATGCATTCGGGCTGCGGCATACTGCGCGGGCAGCGATTCATCCAACTTTCCTCAATCCACCAGCAGCCACCGCAATACAGCGGATCAACATTGATGTTGGAAGCATACCCAAAATAATCGGATGGCGTCGGGCCGAAGACGACGAGACTGCGGCGGCCATAACAGGCGGCGAGATGAACAAGCCCCCCCTCATTATCGAGGTGCAGCGCTGTGGCGCGCAGCAGCGCCGCTGCCTCGGCAAGGCTCGTCCGGCCAATCAGATTGAGGTCAGCACCTGCTATCGCCTCGCTTGTCGTGGTGCCCAATTGCACGATCAGCATCTCTGGGCGGGTGGCCTTCAGCCCTGCCACGACAGCGTCAAAATGCGGATAGCATTTCGTCGCGCGCCTCTCAGGAACAATGAAATTCGGGTCAAAGCCATTATGGACGGTAATGAAATCGCGCCCCGCCAGCCCAAAGCGCCGCAGCGCTTCCTCATCTGCCTCGATTCCAAGGTTTTCGCCGCCATAGTCGATGCCCAGCATCCAATGCAGGAAATCCTGGCGGCTTTTCCCCGCATAAACCGCCTTGCGCGCCAAGCCATTATCAAGGCGCGGGTGATGCAAGATGTAGGGTTCCAGGCTGGCTTGGCGCGATAGCCGCATCAGACGGCGAACAGCCTGAAGCATGCGCGGCGCCTGCCGCAGCCGATCCCAGGCGATGGTTTCGGGCGCGACGGTGGCAGTCTGGTTGATCAGCAGATGCAGATCGTAGTTGCGCGTTGAGAACCTCTCCAGCGTATCGGGATAGGCCCTGCCAAAACCGGGCACCGCCGCGAAAACCCATTGCGCCAAATCGGGTGACGCGGCGAAAACATCGAAAGCAAAGGCTTCTGCTTCCTGCGCAAGGTCACGCAGGCAGCGGGCGATGATGATCAGGTCGCCAAGGCCGCCAGCAGCTGTGACAGCGATGACGAGCCGACCCTGGTTCCGATGCGCGCTGAGGCGCCGGCGTTCCGCCGCAAGGCGCCAAGGCAATAAGGAACCTTGCAATGCCCAAGCATGGCGCGCCAGCAGAGAGGCTTTCGCGCGGAAAGCGTGACGCAGATAGGAAATCGGTGCCCGAAGCGATCCGGTTTCAAGGTAAATGGCCTGCGTCCGGCGCGTGAGCCGCTTCAGTCGCCCCTTCATGAGGCGTGTAGGGGGCTAGGCTTCTTGGGCCAATACATGAAATCCATGCTGCTAACAGGAAGCAAGAAATTGTATAGGGCGGTCGAGCGTGAAGGCCCCCTTCTGTCAAGGCCCCGGTATCTCCACCGCCAGCACCTGCCCCGATTGGCTTTCCGTAATCAGCAGCGTCACGCCATCGGGCGCGAAGCAGCAATTGGTCGGCATGCGCCCGAAAGGCCGGCAATCTAGCGCAAATTGCGGCACACCATGCGCATCCACGCCCCAAACCATGCCATGGCCCGGATTGGCGATGAACAGCCGATCATGCACATCCACCGCCATGCCATCCGGCCCCGATGTCCCGGCCGGCGTGCGGAAAAACAGATTGGCCTTGCCCACAATGGCATCAGGGCGGAGCGCGAAGCGCCAGACCTCACAGGAACGGGTCATCGCCACATAGCAATGCGTGCCCGCCTTGTTCAGCGCAATGCCATTGGGGCTTGGGCCATTCGCAATCAGCCGATCAAGCCGCCCATCGGCGCCCAGCCGATAGACCCGCCCGCGCGGGTCCTGCAGCCCGGTTTGGCCTTGATCGGTGAAGAAAATCGCGCCTTGCGGGCCAAGCGTGACATCATTCAGGCCGAGGAAGCCCTCACTGCCAACGGTTTCCAGCAGGGGCGCAATGGAACCCCGCGCCGGGTCCAAAGTCAGCAGGCCATGGCGGTAATCGGCGATCAGCAGCGCATCATCTGCGCCAAGCGCCAGGCCATTCGGCCAGCCCTCATATTCCGCCAGCACGTCCCAAGCCTCGCCGGGGCCGACCAACAGGATGCGCCCATTGGGGATATCAGTCACCAGAAAGCGCCCTGCGCGATCAAAGCAGGGACCTTCCAGGAAACTGTCAATCGGCGCGCCGGCGCGATTGGCGTCCGCCCAGGCGGTACGGCGCAGATTGCGCAAGCGATCCGGCAGGCGGGCAAAGGGGCGGAGCGGAAGCTCCTGCGGGGCGGGAAACCACATCGGCTGAGCCTAAGGGGTTCCCCCCCGCCTGATCAAATCCGGGTCTGCCCTGCATCCTGATGCGGGTTCTGGTGGATATGCTTCAGCCGCCAGCCAAGGCTGATCATGATCGCACCCATGATGATCGCCTCCAGCGCCACCATCCAGATCACCGCGAGCAAGCCCGGACCCGGGCGCAGCAGCATCCAGGCGCCGATCAGGATATTCACCGCACCCAGCAAACCGAGCAGCACCGATGAAAGCCGGAAGGCCAGCATCAGCCGCGCCCCGCCCGAAAGCAGGAACCAGGCGGCGGTCACGATCAGCAGGCCAATGGCCGAAACCCCCGGCGCAAGCAGAATCACCGCCGCAGCCACCAGCGAGATGATGCCATCAATCCAAAGCCAGGTTCGGCTGCGTTCGCCTGTCGGGTGGCCACCTTTTACAGCCTGATAGATGGACCCCATGCCATCAAACAGCATCCAGGCACCGAGAAAGGCCAGAATAAACATCAAGCCAAGCCCGGGAAACAGAAAGACCAATAGCCCGAAAATGATCGCCGCCACGCCGCGGAGCATGAAAACCCACCAGCTTCCGGCCGTCTGGCGCACCAGCTGCATGCCAAGACGCCCGGTCAGGAGCATGGATTCGGGCGGCGGCGGCGTTGTATTGCCTGACATGGAGTTGGGTCCTTCCTCGATGAATGTTGATCTGGCGTGATCATGCCTGCCGCCTTGGCCGGGATCGCAAGCGCCATCAGGCCGAATTCAGCAACCGGGCATGCCGACAAGCGAAACTTCAAGAAGGCTAGCCCCCCGGCGCCGGTTCGTCGATGCCAGCCCGTTCCAACTCTTGGCCGAGCGGCCCGCGCCGGCCGCTGGCCCCATCCTCCGGCGACAATTCCTGCCCGGCGGGGCCTTTCCCCCTTTCCATCCCGCCCCAACCTGTTGAATGATAGTCGCAACGCAAAACAAGGAGTGCTCCGCCATGGCAAAATTCGGCCTCAGCCAATCCATTCGTCGTGTGGAAGACCCAAGGCTCTTGAAAGGCGATGGGCAATATACCGCCGATATCAGCCTGCCCGGAGAGGCGCATGGCGTGGTGCTGCGCAGCCCCCATGCCCATGCCGCGATCAAGGGCATTTCCACCAGCGCGGCCAAAGCCATGCCCGGCGTGCTTGGGGTTTATACCTCGGCCGATCTGGCCGCTGAGGGGCTGGGGCCGCTGCCTTGCCTGATCCCTCTCAAGAACAGTGATGGCACGCCGCTGTCATCCACGCCGCGCCCGGTGCTGGCGGAAGGCACGGTGCGCCATGTCGGCGATCCGGTCGCTTTCGTGGTGGCGGAAAGCGCCAAGGCTGCGCGCGATGCCGCTGAGGCGATTGAGGTGGATTATGAAATCCTGCCCTCGGCGACCGATCTTGCCAGCGCGACCAAGCCAGGCCAGCCGCAAATCTGGCCGAGTGCGCCGAACAATACCTGCTTTGATTGGCATGTCGGCGACAAGGACAAGACCGATGCGCTTTTCGCCAAGGCCGCGCATGTCACGCGCCTGACGGTCGTGAATAACCGCGTGGTGGTGGCCAGCATGGAAGCCCGCGCGGCGGTCGCGGATTATGATGCCGGCACCGGCAAATGGACGCTGCATACCAATACCCAAGGGTCTTGGCTGGTGCGCAAGCTTTTGGCAGGCAGTGTCTTCAACCTGCCGGAAGATCATTTCCGTGTGGTCACACCCGATGTCGGCGGCGGCTTCGGCATGAAGCTGTTCCTGTATGCCGAACATGTACTGACCTGCTTCGCCGCGCGCAAGTTGAAGCGCCCGGTGAAATGGACATCCGAGCGCACGGAAGCCTTCCAGTCAGACACGCATGGGCGCGACAATATCACCGCCGGTGAATTGGCGCTCGATAAGGATGGCAAGTTCCTTGCGCTGCGCACGAAGAATTGGGCGAATATGGGCGCCTATCTGAACACTTTCGCGCCCTTCATCCCGACCGGCGCGGGCACCAAGGTGCTGGCAAGCGTTTATGATTTCGGCGCCATCTACGCCAATGTTGTGGGCGTCATCACCAATACCGTGCCGGTGGATGCCTATCGCGGTGCCGGCCGGCCTGAGAGCAATTATCTGGTGGAGCGCCTGATTGACACGGCGGCGCAGGAAATGGGCCTGGATCGTGTGGCGATCCGCAAGCGCAACATGGTGCCGTCTTCCGCCATGCCTTACGTCTCGGCCATGGGGCAGCGCTATGATTCGGGCGAATTTGCGAAGCTGATGGATACTGCGCTTGAGCGGCTGAATTGGTCCGGCTTTGCGGCGCGGCGGGCTGAGAGCCAGCGGCGCGGCAAACGGCGCGGCATTGGCTTTGCCTATTACCTGGAAGCCACCGGCGGCGATGCCACGGAAAACGCGGCGGTGCGTTTTGCCGATGATGGATTTGTGGATGTCTATGTCGGCACGCAAAGCACCGGGCAGGGGCATGAAACCGCCTATGCCATGCTGACCAGCCACGAACTCGGCATTCCGATTGAAAAAATCCGTGTGAAGCAGGGCGATTCCGAAAGCCTGCCCTCAGGCGGTGGCACGGGTGGTGCGCGCAGCCTTTATTCCGAAGGTCAGGCCATTCTGGTGACGGCGGCCTCGGTTGTTGAAAAGGGCAAGAAGGCAGCTTCCGAGCATCTGGAAGCGGCGGTGGCGGATATTGAATTCTCCTCCGCCAATGGCCGCTTCGGTGTGGTTGGCACCGATAAGGGCATCGGCATTCTGGAATTGGCTGCTGCCCAGAAGGCGCGCGCTGCCAAGGGCCAGGAAGTGACTCTGCTGGATGCGCTGGAAGTGGCGCAGATCAAGTCGCACACCTTCCCCAATGGTTGCCACGCCGCTGAGGTTGAGGTGGACCCCGATACCGGCATCATCAAGGTTGCGAATTACATCGTGATTGATGATGTGGGCCATGCGCTGAACCCGCTGATCGTGCGCGGCCAGGTGCATGGTGGGGTGGCGCAGGGTATTGGTCAGGCCATGCTGGAACGCACGGCCTTTGATGCGGAAAGCGGCCAGTTGCTGTCAGCGTCCTTCATGGATTACGCGCTGCCGCGCGCCGATGATCTGCCGAATATTGATGTGGATTTCATCGAAGTGCCGTGTGAGACCAATCCCCTTGGCGTGAAGGGTGCGGGTGAGGCTGGCGCAGTTGGCAGCCCGCCGGCGCTGATCAATGCGGTGGTGGATGCGCTGGCCGGGGATGGCGTGAAGCATATTGATATGCCGGCGACACCGGAAAGCGTGTGGAAGGCCTTGGCAACTTCCAAGGCAGCGTAAGGCAAAACGCGCGAGGGGTTATCCCTCGCGCGCCCTTCACACGGGTTTCAGATGTTCCAACAGGCGCGGCATCAGCTCCACCAGATTGCAGGGGCGGTGCCGCGAATCCAATTGGAAGCGCAGGATCTCATCCCAGCCATCCTTGCAGGCGCCGGTTGAACCAGGCAGCGCGAAAAGATAGGTGCCGCCGGCAACGCCGCCCATGGCGCGCGATTGGATGGTGGATGTGCCAATCTTCTGAAAGCTGATCCAGCGGAACAATTCGCCGAAGCCTTCGATTTCCTTTTCAAGTACAGGCTTGAAGGCTTCCGGCGTCACATCCCGCCCGGTGATGCCGGTGCCGCCGGTGGTAATCACGCAATCCACCGCAGGGTCCGCAATCCAGCGGCGCAGCACGGCTTCAATCGCGTCCGGATCATCCTTCACAATCTCTCGCGCCACGCAATGATGCCGCGCGGCTTCGATCCTGTCTTGCAGGGTTTGGCCGGAACGGTCGCTTGCCATATCGCGCGTGTCGCTCACGGTCAGGACCGCGATGTTTACTGGCAGGAATTTCAGGCTTTCATCAATTGGCATGGCGGCGTCTTCCTTGGGCAAGCTTCTCTATCATGGGGGTTCGGGGGGCTTGCGACAACGCCCGCTTGCAGGGCGCAGTAAGTCGCGTGACACTGTCCCTAACGCATTCAGGGAAACGCCTTATGACGTGGCAACCGGAAATCGAGGAGCTGAAGCGCCGCCAAGCGATGGCCGAGGCCATGGGCGGGCCGGATAAGGTGAAGCGCCAGCATGATGGCGGGCGGCTGACGGTGCGCGAACGCGTGTTGAAGCTGGTGGATAAGGACAGCTTCCACGAAGTCGGCGCCATTGCCGGGCGCGGCGAATATGACGCCAAGGGCGATTTGGTGACGCTCACACCTTCCAATTGCGTCATGGGTCGGGCGGAGGTTGAAGGCCGCCCCGTGGTGGTGGTGGGTGATGATTTCACCGTGCGCGGCGGCAGCGCGGATGCGACCATTCGCGAAAAACCCATCATGGCAGAACGCATGGCGGCTGAATTGCGCCTGCCGATCATTCGCATGATTGAAGGCTCGGGCGGCGGTGGTTCGGTGAAAACCATCGAAACCACGGGGCGCGCCAATCTGCCGGGCGGCGTTGGCGGCACGCAGCTTTATCATCTCACCACGCAAAATCTTGGCCTGGTGCCGGTGGTGACCCTCGGCCTTGGGTCGGTGGCCGGTCTTGGTGCGGCGCGGCTTGCGGCGGCGCATTATTCGGTGATGACGAAATCATCCGCGATGTTTGTCGCGGGGCCCCCGGTGGTGGCGCGCTTGGGCGAGAGCCTGGAAAAGCGCGACCTGGGCGGTTGGGAGATTCA
>JADCEV010000061.1 GCA_020249865.1 Roseomonas sp.
AGGCTAGCGTCCAAACATGGGTCAAATCTCAGCAGCAACTTCACCCCAAACCGGGTCACTTCTCAGCGGCATTCAACATCCTGTCCTGGAATCCTGGATGGTGCAGCAAGAACGAAAGGAGCCTTCCCCGAATGCCGGCCCCGCGCAACCTGACCGAGCTTGAAGCCGATATCAGCCGCGACCTGGAATTGGTGGCCCACCCGCGCGCTGCCTGGCTTGAGGCCAAGACCAGCGGCGGCGCGCCGGTGCTGGATTGCCTGATCATTGGCGCGGGGCAATGCGGCCTGGCGGTGGCGCATGCGCTGAAGCGCGATAAGGTAGCCAATATTCTGCTGATTGATCGCGCGCCGGAGGGCAAGGAAGGCCCCTGGGTCACCTATGCCCGCATGCCGACCCTGCGATCCTGGAAGGATCAGAACGGGCCAGATTTGGGCATTCCATCGCTGACCTATCAGGCCTGGCATGAGGCGCAATTCGGCGCGGCGCATTTCGCCGCCATGCGCATGATCCCGCGCGAAGCTTGGCAGGATTATCTGAATTGGCTGCGCCGCGTGCTGGCCTTGCCGGTGCGAAACGGTGTGGAGGCCGGGCGCATTTCCCCCGCGCGCACGGATGATGGGCTGCCTTGCCTTCGCGTTGAGAGCTCAGCCGGGCCCTATCTGGCGCGCAAGGTGGTGCTGGCGACGGGGCAGGAAGGTGTCGGCGAATGGTGGATGCCCGATTTCCTACGCGCGCTGCCGGCGGAGATGCGCGCGCATAGCGCGGACGCGATTGACTTCGCTGCGTTGAAGGGCCGCGTGGTGGCGGTGCTGGGGGCTGGTGCCTCGGCCTTTGACAATGCGGCCATGGCGCTGGAGGCCGGGGCGGCAGAGGTGCATCTGTTCTGCCGCCGTGCTGATCCCATGATCATCCAGCCCTATCGCTGGCTGACCTTTGCCGGCTTCATGCGCCACATCTTTGAAATGCCGGATGAATGGCGCTGGCGTTTCATGTCCTACATTCTTGGCCTGCGGGAAGGCTTTCCGGCGGATACCTATGCGCGGGTCAATGCATTCCCGAATTTCACCATGCATGTCGGCCGCCCCTGGACCGGCGCGCAGGTGGTGGATGGGCGCGTTGAATTGGCAACGGCGCGCGGTGCCTTCCAAGCCGATTATGCGATCTGCGGTACGGGGGTGCGCATGGACCCGGCGCTGATCCCGGCGCTTGGCGATTGCGCGAATAACATCGCGCTATGGTCGGATCGCTATACGCCGCCGCCTGAGGAGAAGAGCGAAAGGCTGGGCGAATTCCCCTATCTCGCGCCGGATTACGCCTTTATGGAAAAGAGAGCCGGTGAGACGCCATGGATTTGCGATATCCATCTATTCGGCATCGGCACCACCATGTCCTTTGGCCCGGCGGGGTCTTCGATCAATGCCATGACCATGGCAGCACCGCGCCTGGCGGCGGGGGTGACGCGCGGCTTGTTCGAAGCCGATCTGCCGCGGCTTTACGGCGATTTGCGCCGCTACGATATTCCGCAAGTGGTGCTTGACCCGAGCCGCATCGCGGCGGAGTGAGCAGCGCAGGGGATGAAAAACCCGCCCAGGCCAATGACCGGGGCGGGCTTTTTTTGGTGCTTCTGAAACGCGGCTGCTTCAGAATTTCCAGGTAAGCGCTGCCATGACGCGATTGTCGCAGATTTTCAGATCAAGGCATTCTTTTTGGCTGATATCGGTGCCGTAATAGCCAACACTGACCGAAAAGCCCGCTGCGATATCGCGCTGCAGGAAAACGCCATAGGCCAGATAGTCGGGCGCACCGAAGCGGTTATTGCGTTCGATCCACTGATGGCCGAGCCGTCCAGATAGCGTGACATCAAACACCGGCGTCTTCCAATCAAAGCCGCCTTCAAGCCAAACGCCCGTGCCGGAGCTACCGAAGAAATCCGGCGAATAGGCTGCGGTGCCGAGCAGCGTCACCGCGTCAATCTCATAGGAGAGCTTCATCACCCCTTCGGCAAAGGCCAGGTCATATTGGGCAGGGCCAGCAGTATAGCCGGGATAGGAGTAATAGACGCCACCAATATCGACCTTGAGACCGCTCAGTTCGAAGCGAAAGCCCGCAAGCCCATCCACTTCCTGGCGCGCATCAGTGCCGACAAACGTCACATTGCTGACGAAGCCACCAACGTAGAAGCCGCTTTCATGGGAAAGCTCCAGATTGCCCTGGACGGCAGGGCGATTACGCGTCTGGCTGATGTTGCGGAACATGTAATCGGTCTGGCCAACGGCGGAGCCCGTGACCGAAAAGCCGCTACCCAATTCGACTTGTGCCAGGGCAGGGGTTGAAACCAAGCCAAGCGCAAAACCAAGCGCCATGAATTTTTTCATCATCCGAAACTTTCCCTTCGCAAAGAGGTTGCACTGTTGACTGAGAGATTTCGTCTTCAGTGTGTTGCGAAGGTCAGTTTAAGGGAGAATGTTTTTCGAGCATTTAACGCTGAACAGACAAATTGTGCCCACGAAACATGCAGCAATTGAAATTCAGATAAGAAACGGGGCATCCATCAAGGCAAAATATGAGCAAATATCATCAAAATTACGAAAAATACATCCGATCAGTGAAATCGGACCCGCATCTAATCAACGCGGATCCGAAAACGCCAAGTCAGGCCGCCGGCAAGGGCATGGTCCGCTTGCGCCAGGCGGAAGCCTGCATGGCAGAGGATTTCACATGCACCAGCACCGGACGATCCGTGATGGCGAAAGCCTCCGTCAGGGCGCCTTCGATCTGATCTTCCGTTTCAATGGAAACCGCTGCTGCGCCAAAGGCCTTGGCCCAGGCAATGAAATCCGGGTTTGTCAGCCGGATGGCCGCATCATAGGCGCGGCCCGGATAGCGGCCTTCATGATGCATGCCGATGGTGCCGTAGCAGGAATTATCCGAAAGGATGATCACGGGTGCGACACCTTCACGCACCGCAGTCGCGATTTCATTGCCGGTCATCAGAATGCCGCCATCGCCCACAAAGGCGACCGCGCGCTTGTTCTTGCGCCGTAGTGCCGCGGCAACTGCCATCGGCACTGCCGCGCCCATGGCACCCACCACGGAAGCGAGGAAGCATTGCGTTTGCTTGAAGGGAAAATAGCGATGCAGGAAGGATGAGAAATTCCCGGCATCCGAGGTGATCGCCGCATCACGTGGCACATGCCGCGCCGCTGCCGCGCAAACCGCGCCGAAATTCACGCCATCTTCCATCTTATCCCATTCGGGTGCGAGCAATTTGCGGTGAATGGCATTGAGGCCAGAGACCCAGCGCTTGCGCGCCTCACTCGCTTCCGGGGCATTGCGCGCAAGCAAGCCACGAATGACCGCGAGGGGATCAGCCGCAATCGGCAAATCCACGCGCCAGACGCGCCCGATTTCATTCGCATCCGGCCAGACCTGCACCATGGTCAGTTGCGGTTCGGGGGCAGCGGGAAAGCTATAGGATTGGCTGATCGAATCCGACATGCGTTCGCCAAGACAGATCATCAGATCGGCCTTTTTCATTTCCTCGATCAGCGGTTTTGGGACGCGAATACCCATATAGCCGCCGTAATTCGGATGCTCCGCGTCAAACAAATGTGGCCGGCGATGCGTTGGGCTGATGGGCAGTGTCCAGGCTTCCGCCAGGCGGTTCAATTCGGCCGAGGCATCCTCGCCATGCGTTGCCAGCGCACCGCCCACCAGCACCAGCGGGCGTTCGGCATTGGCAAGCAATTCAGCAAGCTGGTCCAAATCCTCCGCACGCGGACCTGCCAAGGGCATGGCGCGCGGCTTCACCACGGGGCCTTCGGCGGGGGCGTCAAAAATATCCTCGGGCAGGATCACCGCGACAGGGCCGGGCGTGCCGGATTCCGCCAAATGGAAGGCGCGCGCAATCGTCTCGCTCGCCTGGATGGGTTCAAGGACTTCAAACACGCCCTTGGTGATATCGGACAAAAGCCGTGAGTAATTCTGTTCCTGCAGCGCAAGCCGGCCAATATCCTTGCGTTCAACATGGCCAATCAGCATCACAAGCGGTGTCGCATCATGATAGGCAGTGTGCAGCGCGATCATGGCATTGGTCGCGCCCGGCCCGCGTGAGACTAGTGCCACGCCAGCACGCCCATTGCGCATGCGTCCATCGGCAGCGGCCATGAAGCCCGCGCCACCTTCATGGCGGCAAACCACAAGCCTGATGTCAGGAAATTCGCTCAGCGCATCAGTGAGGCCAAGATAGCTTTCCCCCGGCACGCAATAGATGATGTCAATGTCATGCGCCGCGAGGCTTTCGGCCAGCATGTAGCCGACGGTCTTGGTCATGGGTTTGTCTCCGATCCTGTCTTATTCTGCGCGAATGCCAAGCTGACGAATGACAGCTTCGAAATTCGCGCGATACTCCGCCAAAACCTGTCGGAATGCATCCGGGCCGGCGAAGGCAGCCTCGGTTCCGATATTGGTCAGACGCTCATGCGTGTCAGGCTGCGCCGCAATCTGTTCCACCGCGCCCGCAATTTGCGCAATGATGGCGGGCGGTGTCGCGGCGGGGGCCATCAGGCCGATCCAGCCGGTATAATCATAGCCTGGGATATCGGCGGCCTCCGCCAGCGGTGGGATATCTGGCGCCAAGCGACTGCGCCGCCCACTTGTGGAACCATAAGCCTTGAGCTTGCCTTCGCGGATCAGCGTGCCGCAAGCCGCCAGGGTCTCGATAGCGAAATGTACCTGCCCGCCGAGCAGCGCTGCCATGGCGGGCCCACTGCCCTGATAGGGGATATGCAGCGCCTCCACATTGGCGCGGGCGAGCAAAAGCGCGGTCAGCACATGCTGCGATCCCGCTGCACCGGAGGACGCATAGGTGTATTTGCCGGGATTTGCGCGCAGCAAAGCCAGCAGGGCGCGCGCATCAGGAGGCGGGAAATCCGCCCGCGCCACCAGGATATAGGGCGAGCCCGAAAACCGCGCGACCGGCGCCAGATCGCGGTCAACATCATAAGGCGTGCGATGGATCAGCGGGCCCAAGCTGATCGGCCCGATGGACGCGGCAAGCAGCGTATGACCATCGGGGGTAGCCTTGGCAACGATATCGGTACCGATGCTACCGCCTGCGCCGGGGCGATTTTCCGGCACGATGGGTTGGCCCAAGCGTTCCGAAAGCCGTTGCGCCATCAACCGGCCTACCTGATCTGTTGCCTGGCCGGGCGGCCAGGGCACCACCAGGCGAATGGGTCTTGTTGGCCAGGCTTGCGCTTGTGCCGGCCGGATCAGCAATGGCAGCGCTGCCAAGCCAAGTGTGCGGCGGTTGATCATGATGCGTTTCCTCCACCCTCAAGCCATCCTGACGCATTGGCGCGTGAGTGCAAGCGGGTGCGGCAGCGCTATTGCGGCTTGATGCCGGCTGCCCGCGCCAGCGCGCCGAGCGTTTCCAATTGGCTTTTGATGAAGGCGGTATATTCGGCTGGTGTCCATGGCGGGGGCGCGCCGCCTAAATCCTCAAGCTTTGCGCGCGTTTCGGGTTCCGCCAGCATGGCCTGGGTTTCCCGCGTCAGCCGCGCAAGGATGGGTGCTGGTGTGGCGGCAGGCGCCGATAATCCAAACCAGGCGGCAGAGACCACATCAAGCCCGGCTTCGCGCATGGTGGGCAAATCAGGAAATAGCGGTGAACGGGTTTCACTCAACAGCGCCAGGGCGCGAAGCGATCCGCTGCGCATATGCCCAACGGCGGAAGGCAGGCTATCAATAATGCCCGGCACAATACCTGCAATGACATCCGTGAGCGCCGGACCAACACCGCGATAGACGACGGAGCGCACCTCAACACCCAGCGCCTGACCAAGCCGCACGCCGGCCAAATGGGAAGATGTGCCAATGGCCGCTACCGCCAGCGTCAATTCACGTTCTAGCCGACCCAATTCCAGATATTCCTGGATATTGCGCGCGGGATGGTTGCGCGTGACCAGAAGGGCTGGGGGCGTGCGCGACAGCAGCGCGATATGCGCGAAATCCGCCATCGGGTCATAGCCGATATTCGGATAGATCGCGGGCGATACGCCATGCGAAGTTGAGGATGATACCAGCAGCGTATGGCCATCGGGTTCCGCCCGCGCCACCAATTGCGCGCCAAGCGTGGCGCCCGCGCCGGGGCGGTTTTCCACCAGCATGGGCTGGCCAAGCCGGGGGCCGAGTTTCTCGGCTGCCAGCCGCCCGACAACATCAGTTGTGCCACCCGGCGCGAAGGGCACAATCAGCCTTATCGGGCGCGATGGCCAGGCGGGTGCCTGTGCCCGCGCTGCGCAAGGCAGCAAGGGAAGCGCCAAGGCAAGGCGGCGCGTGAGCATGCTTGGCTTCGGCCCTTCCCTCATATGATCAGCCCTTCTTCTTGCGCGCTTCCCATTCATCCAGACCAATGCGCGGGATTTCGATACGGTCCGTGGTGCGCGCATACCAGCCGCGGCCATGCATGCGGCCAACCAGCCCAAGCTTGGGGGTATCAATGTAATACTTGGCCGGATCCATCACGCAATCATCCTGCACATACATGCCAACCACCTTGCCGAGCACAATGATGTGCCGGCCCGCGGGCACAAACTGGAAAATCTCGCATTCTAACGCCACCGGGCTTTCGGCAATGCGCGGCACGGCGACCTTGGTGGAAGGCGCAGTCGAAAGCCCTGCTTCGGTGATTTCGCTGACGCCAGGCAGAAAATCCACTGCGGTGATGTTCATTTTCTCGGCGAGATCGGCCGAGACCATATTCACCACGAATTGCCCCGTCGCTTCGATATTGGCGACCGTATCCTTCAGCGCCCCTGGCGCGCGCGGCCCGCAGCCAAAACCCACCACCACGGGATTGTCGGAGAAGGCATTGAAAAAGGAATAGGGCGCGGCATTCACCACGCCATCCTTGTCCTTCGTCACCACCCAAGCGACTGGACGCGGCACCACAGTGGACACCACCAGCTTATAGGCCTGTTCAAAGGGGATTTTCGCGAAATCAAAATTCATCTTGTGCTTCCTTGGTGTTGAGAGCGAAAGATCAGACGACGCGGTGCGGGGGCGAAATGCCCTGGATCAGCACGGCGGCGAGGTTTTCAATACAGCGCATGCCCATGGCATGGCGCGTTTCGATGGTGGCGGAACCGAGATGCGGCAGCAGCGCCACATTCTCAAGCGCCATATAGCCGGGATGAACGCGCGGTTCGCCATCATACACATCAAGCCCGGCGGCGCGGATATGGCCGGATTTCAGCGCGGCGATCAGCGCTTCATCATCCACGGAAGGCCCGCGGCCGGAATTGATGACAATGGCGCCCTTTTTCATCTGCGCCAGGCGTTCGGCATTCAGCCATTTGCGCGTGCCCTCACCGCCCGGGACATGCATGGAAAGCACGTCAATCATGGCCAGGAAGCCGGCATCGGTTTCATGGAAAATGGCACCTTGTTCGATCTCGGGCGGCAGCCGCTGCATGTCGCGGTAATGGATTTTCATTTGCATGCCGCGCGCCATGGCGGCCAATTCGCGGCCAATGCGGCCATAGCCCAAAACGCCGAGCCTCTTGCCCTGCAGCGTGACACCCACGAGCTGTGTTGGCGCCCAGCCCTCCCACTGCCCGGCACGAACCATGCGTTCCCCTTCGCCGGCGCGGCGGGCGGCCATCAGCATCAGGGTGAAGGCGCATTCGGCGGTCGCGAAGGAAAGCACTTCGGGCGTATTCGTGACAGCAATGCCCCGCGTTCGCGCCGCATCAATGGCGATATGGTCAAAGCCGACGCTGAAAGTTGAGATCACCTTCACGCTTTCCGGCAGGGCATTGATGGCGGCGGCGTTCATCGCATCCCCGGCGGCGGTTAGGATACCAGCCGCCCCGCAGGCCTTGGCGCGGGCGGCAATCTCCGCGCCATCGCGGCCCCAAAGCGCGTCTTCGGGGTTCAGCCTGGCGTCGAAAACTTCAGTAAGCCGCGCCTCAATGGCCTCGGGCAATTTCCGGGTGACGAGAATGACTGGCTTGGCCATTGGGGTTTTGTGCTCCGCGTCCTTGAACGGGCCGCACCATGGCCCGGCTTGGCCCGTCTTGCCAGAGGGCGGGTGAGGGGGCAGGGTCGGGGCATCATTCTTTTGTGGAGAAACGGGTCATGGATTTGGGGTTGAAGGGCAAGCGCGCCTTGGTCATGGGCGGTTCCAAGGGGCTTGGGCGGTCCATTGCGGATGCCATCGCGGCCGAGGGCGCCATTGTCACGGTCAGCGGGCGCGAACAGGCAAGCCTGGATAAGGTGGCGGCGGACTTGAAGGCGCTCGGCGCCCAGGCGGCCTATGGCATTCAGGCTGATGTCTCGTCCGGGGCGGAGATGGATAAGCTTGCCGACGCCGCAGTCGCCGCCATGGGGGGCGTGGATATCCTGGTGCTGAACCATGGCGGGCCGCCGGTCTGCACCGCTTCCCAGATGAAGGAAGAAGATCTGGTCAAGTGGTTCCAGAATATTGTGCTTTCGCCCATTCGCATCACCAATCGCCTGATGCCGGCGATGCGCGCGCAAAAATGGGGCCGCGTGATTGTGGTGGGCAGCACGGGCATGCAGCACCCGATTCCGACTTTGGCGCTTTCCAATACTTTGCGCGCTTCGATCTGGGGTTGGCTGAAGACGCTGGCCGCGGAAGTGGCCGCCGATGGTGTCACCATGAATGTGCTGGCGCCGGGCAGCATTCTGACGGATCGCATCACCACCAATACCGCCATTCGTGCCAAGCAAACGGGCGTGTCGGAGGATGAAATCCTGGCCCAGACGGCCAAGGAAATTCCCGCGGGCCGCATTGGCATGCCGGCCGAATATGGGCCGATGGGCGCGTTTTTGGCGGGTGAGACCGGTGCCTATATCACCGCTTCCATGATCCGCGTGGATGGCGGGCGCGTGCGGAGCATGCTGTAAGCCTGCACATGCTGCCCAATCTGACCCCTGACATGGCCCTCGCCGCGCGGTTGTTTGACGCGCTGCGAGACGCCACACGCGATGGCGAAGGTGTCACGCGCGAAGCCTATGGGCGCGGAGAGCGTATTGCGCATCAATTGGTGCGAGATGCCGCCGAAGAACTTGGCCTGGAATGCCGCAATGATGTCGCGGGCAACCTGTATATGACCCTGCCCGGGACGGACCGCACGGCGAAGCGGATCATCATGGGCAGTCACCTCGATTCCGTGCGTGAGGGCGGCAATTTTGATGGCGCCGCCGGGGTTCTGGCGGGGCTTGCGGCGGTTGCCGGCATGAAGCGTGCGGGCTTCCAGCCTGCCCGCGACATGACGGTGATGGCCATTCGCGCTGAAGAAGCCGGGCAATGGTTCCCAACATCCTATCCAGGCAGCAAGGCCGCGCTTGGTTTGCTGGCACCTGAAATCCTTGACGTGAAGCGCACCGATAGCGGCCGGACCCTGGCTGAGCATATGCGCGAGGAAGGTTTCGATCCCGATGCGGTGGCGCGCGGTGAACATCTGCTTGGCCCCGAAAACACCGCGGCCTTCCTGGAAGTACATATCGAACAGGGGCCGAGCCTTGATTCCGAAGGGCTGCCCATTGGTATCGTGACCGGCATCCCCGGATCGCGCCGGCTGCGTGCCGCGCGTGTGCTGGGTGAATATAATCATTCGGGTGCGACGGCGCGGCGGTATCGGCGCGATGCGGCGGTTGCCTTGGCCGAGCTTGTGCATCGGTTGGATGAGGAATGGTGCCGGCTGGAAGCGCTGGGCCATGCCATGGTGTGCACCTTCTGCACCATGGCGACCACGGAAGAAGCGGGCTTCACGAAAATCGCCGGCGAGGCGCGTTTTCAGCTTGATATTCGCAGCGTTGAGCCAGCCTCACGCGATCTGCTTTTCGCTGCCATGGGCCGGATCATTGCGGAAATAGAGGCGCGCCGTGGTGTGCGGTTTGATCTCGGGCCGGAAACCGGCAGCCTTTCCGCGCCGATGGATCAGGGTGTGCGGGCAGGGCTTGAAAGCGCGGCCAAGGCGCTTGGGATTCGCTATCGGCATATGGCATCCGGCGCCGGGCATGATGCGGCGGCCTTTGCAGAAGCGGGTGTGCCGGCAGCGATGCTTTTCGTTCGTAATCAGAATGGCAGTCATAATCCGAAGGAAGCTATGCGCATGGAAGATTTTGCAGCCGCTTGCGCTGTAATCCAACGTTTCGCAATGGGGTACACGTGAGCGGGCGTCGCACCCTTCTGCTTGGAGCGCTTGCAATGCCTGCCCTAGCTGAAACGCCAACCAAGCCCCTTCGCGCGGCGATCATTTTGTCCAATCCGGTGCTGGTCACGCGCGGTCCAGATGGTACGCCCGGTGGCGTGACTGTCGGCCTTGCCCAGGCGCTAGCCAAGCGCCTCGGGCGACCCTTGGAGCTAGTCAGTTACGACAATCCAGCCCGCTATAACGGGAGTGTGGGCCATGGCGCCTGGGATGTGGGCCTAGCGGCGCGCGATCCGGCGCGAGGTGAACACCTTGCGTTCAGTGTACCCTTTCTTGAGGTAGACAACGGTTATGTTGTCGGTCCCAGCAGCGCGCTGCGCCATGCTGAGGAAGTCGACCGCCCAGGCATACGCGTTGCGGTGGCAGAGGGGTCGGCACCCGATGGTGTGCTTACGCGTAACTTGCGTGCGGCAACTTTGGTTCGCGTGCCCGGCGGTCTGGAGGCGGCGCGCGCAGCCTTGTCCGAGGGGCGCGCCGATGCCTATGGCGATAACACGCATCTGTGTCATGGCATTGTAGAAAAGCTGCCCGGGGCACGCGTGCTGGAAGGCCGCTTCAATCTAGTGCTGATGTCCATTGCAGTGCCGAAGGCTGAGGCAGAGCAGGCCATGCCCGCCATCAATAACTTTGTCGCTGCGGCGCTGAGCGATGGTCTCCTGGCCCGGCTCATCAGCGAAGCGGGGTTGCGCGGTGTTCGGCTACCGGTTTGAGTCGATAGGGATCAATTGCTCGTCTTTCATTGATTAAGGAGCTCCAATGACTGCTCGCCTCGCCGTTGATATCGGCGGCACCTTCACAGACCTTGCCATTGAAAAGGATGGCCAGCGCTGGACTGCCAAGGTCCTGACCACGCCTGCCGCGCCAGAAAAGGGCGTGCTGGAAGGCGTGCAGCAGGTACTGGCCAAGGCCGCCATGAAGCCCGCCGATCTGGCGCTGGTGATCCATGGCACCACGCTTGCCACCAATGCGGTGATCGAACGCAAGGGGGCCAAGACCGCGCTGATCACCACGGAAGGTTTTCGTGATGTTTTGGCGTTGGCAAATGAAGCGCGTTACGACCAATATGATCTGAACATTGAATTGCCGAAGCCCTTGGTGCCGCGCCGCTGGCGCCTGCCGGTGCCGGAGCGCCTGGATAATACCGGCAAGGTGCTGCTGCCCTTGGATGAATCTGCGGTACGCGCGCATATCCCTTTCCTGCGCGCTGAGGGGATTGAAAGCCTCGCCATTGGTTTCATTCATGGCTTTGTGAACCCAACCCATGAACGCCGCGCGGCTGAGATTGTGCGGGAAGCCTGGCCGGAATTGCCGGTTTCGCTTTCGTCCGAAGTCTCGCCCGAGATGCGCGAATGGGAGCGTTTTTCAACCACCGTCGCCAATGCCTATGTGCAGCCCTTGATGGCGCGCTATTTGAAACAATTGGAATTGGGGTTGCACGAAGCGGGGCTGGCTTGCCCGCTTTATCTGATGCTGTCCGGCGGTGGTCTTACCACCATTGATACGGCGGCGCGTTTCCCGATCCGCCTGGTGGAAAGCGGCCCGGCGGGCGGCGCGATTTTCTCGGCCTTTGTCGCGCGGCAGCGTGGCTTTGATAAGGTATTGTCCTTCGATATGGGCGGCACCACGGCCAAGGTCTGCCTGATTGATGATTTCCGCCCGCAAGCATCGCGCACTTTCGAAGTCGCGCGGGTTGGGCGCTTCAAGAAGGGCTCTGGCCTGCCGCTGCGTATTCCTGTGATTGAAATGGTGGAAATCGGCGCGGGTGGTGGTTCCATCGCGCAGGTGGATAGCATGGGGCGCATTCAGGTGGGCCCGGAAAGTGCCGGCGCTGATCCAGGCCCTGCCTGTTACGGGCGTGGCGGCACGCATCCGGCAGTGACGGACGCCAATCTGGCGCTTGGCCGCTATGATCCGGAGCTTTTCGCGGGCGGTGCGCTTAGGCTTCATCCCGATCAATCACGCAAGGCGTTGGCGGAACATGTTGGCGGCAAGCTCGCGCTTTCCGCAGATATGGCCGCACTTGGCGTGGTTGAAATGGTGGATGAGAATATGGCCAATGCCGCGCGCGTGCATGCCATTGAAAGTGCCAAGAATTACGAAGGCCGCGTGGTGATCGCCTTTGGTGGCGGCGGCCCTGTGCATGGCTATCGTGTGGCCGAGAAAATCGGCGTGAAGCGCATTCTGGTGCCCTCCGGCGCTGGTGTGGGTAGTGCGATTGGCTTCCTCCGCGCGCCAGTGGCTTATGAGGTGGTGAAGTCGCTCTATCAGCGCTTCGGCAGCTTTGACATTGCCGCGGTGAATAGCCTGCTTGCCGCCATGTCGCAGGAAGCGGCGGGCGTGGTGGCGGAAGGCGCCTTTGGGGCGCCGATTGAGGAAACGCGCATCGCCTATATGCGCTATGTTGGGCAGGGGCATGAAATCGCCGTGCCGATCCCACCGCGCGCTTTGACCGCGCAGGATGTGCGCGAAATTCGCGCGCTGTATGATTCGGAATATAGCCGTTTCTATGATCGGCCAGTACCGGGTTCGGATGTCGAAATCCTGTCCTTCGCCGTCACCGTCCGCACCGTGGAAGCGCATGTGGAACCGGCAGCGCCAGTGGCGGATGCGCCGGCACCAAGCCCAATCCGCGTGCAAATGGTGCGCGATACCGCTACCGGCGAAGTGGCCGAATGGCAGGTTTATGATCGTGAAGCGATGCGGCCCGGCGCCACTGTGGCCGGCCCCGCCATCATCGCCGAAGCGGAAACCAGCACCTTGATTGGCCCTGGCTGGATGTGCCGCATGGATGGGCTTGGTTATCTCGATCTGACGCAGGAGGCTGCACGATGAAGGAAACCGGCGCGCTGGCGACAATTCAACGCCAGATCCAATGGAATCGCCTGATCGCGGTGGTCGAAGAACAGGCGCAAACCATGATCCGCACGGCCTTCAGCACCACGGTGCGCGAGGCGGGCGATCTTTCCGCGGGCGTTTTTGATCTGCAAGGACGCATGCTGGCCCAGGCCGTGACTGGCACGCCTGGGCATGTGAATTCCATGGCGGAATCGGTTGGGCATTTCCTCGCGAAGTTTCCTGCCGCCAGCATGAAGCCAGGCGATCACTACATCACCAATGATCCCTGGCTTGCGACCGGGCATTTGCATGACCTGACCGTCGTTTCGCCGGCCTTTCGCGGTGGCAAGATTGTCGGGCTTTTCGCCAATACTGCGCATATCATTGATATCGGTGGCCTTGGCATGGGCCCGGAAGGGCGCAGTGTTTTCGAAGAAGGGCTCTATATCCCGATCGTGAAATGCTTCGATGCCGGCGCACCGAATGAGACATTTTTCGATTTCATTCGCGCGGGATCGCGCACGCCGGTGGAATTGGAAGGCGATATCTATTCACTCTGCGCCTGCAATGATGCTGGGTCCAAGCGGCTTGTCGAAATGATGGATGAGTTCGCGATGGATAGCCTGGATGATCTGGCGGAATATATTTTTGAGGCCAGCCGGCGCGCCACCTTGCTTGAAATCGCGAAGCTCCCGCGTGGTACTTTCCGTTCCGATATCAAATCGGATGGCTATGAGGCGCCGGTGACGCTGAAGGCGGCCATGACCATCCATGCCGATCGGATTGTGGTGGATTACGCCGGTACGTCCGGCCTTTCCAGCCGCGGCATCAATGTGCCGCCGGCCTATTGCCGCGCCTATTCCTGCTTCGGCATCAAATGCGTTGTCGCCCCGGAAGTGCCGAATAATTGGGCGAGCCTTGCACCTTTTGAGATGGAAATCCCCGAAGGTTCCATCCTGAATGCGCCGCGGCCTTATCCCGTGAGTGTGCGGCACGTGATCGGGCAATTGATCCCCGATCTGATGATGGGCTGCCTGCATCAGGCGGTGCCGGGCCGCGTGAATGCGGAAGGCTCCTCGGCGCTTTGGAATCCGCCTTTGCGTGGCGGGTCTCAGGTCTCCGGCCAGGAAGCGGAAGTGGATGATTTTGAAATCATCACGTTCAATTCCGGCGGCACGGGCGCGCGGCCGGCCAAGGATGGGCTTGATGGCACGGCCTTCCCATCCGGCGTGCGCACCATGCCGGTGGAAGCGACTGAAAACGTGGCCCCTGTGATCTTCTGGAAGAAGGAACTCCGCCCGGATTCGGCGGGCGCGGGCAAGACGCGTGGCGGCTTTGGCCAGATCATGGAAATTGGCGCCAAGGGCGATGCGGAATTTGCCGTGAATGCAATCTTCGATCGCGTTGCCAATCCACCCAAGGGCCGCGATGGCGGCGGGCAGGGGGCTGGCGGTTGGGTCGGGTTGAATGACGCGAACGGCACGGTGCTGCGCACCAAGGGCTTTCAGGTCATTCCAAAGGGCCGGCGCCTGCTGCTGAAACTGCCAGGCGGCGGCGGGATGGGTGATCCCAAGGCGCGCGATCCGGAATTGGTGAAGCGCGATGTGGCGGATGGGCTGATCACTGCCCATGCGGCGCGCGATATCTATGGCGTTGAGGTGAAATAGTCCCGCAAGGTCGGCGCCTTCGATAGGGCGCCGACCTTGATTGAATGGCAGTTATCCAGCGGCGCTATTCATTTCCCGCCGCACCAGATTGACCCAGAATGCCACACCATGCGGCAGGGCAGCATCGTTGAAATCATACAGCGGCGTGTGAAGCGCATGCGCCTTGCCATCCGGCCCATTGCCATTGCCCATGAAAACAAAGGCGCCCGGCTTGGCGCGCAGCATGAAGGCGAAATCCTCGCCGCCCGTCACCGGAATCATCTTGTCATCCACGGCGTCAGCGCCGACCAATTCCCGCGCGGTATCCGCCATGACGGTGGTCTCACGCGCATGATTGATCAGCGGCGCGGCATTCCACCATAGCGTTACCTCGGCACTTGCGCCCTGCATGCGGGCGGTCAATTCCGCCACTTCGCGCATGCGATCTTCCAGCATTTTCTGCATGGTCGGGTTGAAGGCGCGCATGGTGCCGCCGACCAGGATTTCGGACGGCATCACATTCAGCGCATCCACTGACCCGCCAGAGATGTGGCCTACGCTGATCACCACGCTTTGCAGCGCGGGCGCATTACGGCTGACAATGCTTTGCAGCGCGGTGATGAAATTGGCCTGCGCGACGGTGATGTCACTCGCCAAATGGGGCGAATTGCCGCCATGCCCGCCGGTGCCGCGAAACTGCACTTTCCAGCGCCCGGAACCGGCCATCATCGGGCCGTTGCAGAGCGCGAAATGCCCAAGCGGCAGCCCCGGCATATTATGCATGCCATAGACGGAATCGCAGGGGAAACGCTCAAACAGCCCATCATCCAACATGGCTTGCGCGCCGCCACGGCCTTCTTCGGCAGGTTGAAAAATGAAATGCACCGTGCCGGCGAAATCGCGCTTCTTTGCCAAAACCTCGGCCGCGCCCAATAGCATGGCGGTATGCCCATCATGCCCGCAGGCATGCATCTTGCCCGCATATTGCGACGCATAGGGAAGATTGGTCGCTTCCGTCAGCGCCAGCGCATCCATATCGGCGCGCAGCCCAATCGCGCCCTGGCCGGGGCGGGTGCCGCGCAGCGTGCCCACCACACCCATGCGGCCCACACCTTCGGTGGTTTCAATGCCAAGGCTGCGCAGCCTTGCGGCGACCAGTGCCGCTGTTCGCGTTTCCTCCATGCCCAATTCCGGATGGGCGTGGATGTCTTTGCGGATGGCAATCAGTTCCGGCAGGATGGGGGCGATTTCCTGCATCAGGGGATGGTCTGTCATATGGCCTCTCTTCCGGTGCCTATCTTATCACGAACGCGGCAGCGCTTCACGCTCAACGGGTTGCGGCAGGGCTTCGCCGGGTGCCGCCACCATTTGTAGCCAATTGCGCAAATGCCGCCGCACCTGAAATTCAAATTCGACATTCATATCCTGCCCGGCCAATTTCACGACACGTTCGGCCAGTGCCGCGCGTTCGGCGTCATCGCGCGTCGGGCCTGTCACCTCTCGCCTGACTTCGGCGGCGGCTGACGCGAGCACCCCATCCTCCGCTGAAATGATCTCAAGCTGGCAGCGCATGATGCAGCGAAAGGTCTCGGATGCCGGGCTGAAGGCACCAGCGGCGCTGGCGGTTTCGCGCGTCAACCGTGCGGTTTGAATGACGAAGCGTGCTGAACCAGTGCCACCGGCGGCGCTCAACCTGTCTCGTGCCATGCGCAGCATTACATCGGAAGGCAGAAATGGGGCGGGCTGTTGCACCATCAGCGCCGTACCGCTTTCGGGTTCCTTGATCTCCAGCGCGCTGACCTTGAGGCGAAGCGGTGTCAAATGCCCATAGCTTGGCGGTCCTGGCGGTACGAAAGGCCCCGCCGGCTGTTCATTGGCGCAGGCGGCGAGCAGCGGAAGTGCGCAGAGGGTGCGGCGTTTCATCAACAAAGCCATGGTCAAACGCCTGCCTCACGCACTGGCAGAGTCGCCCGATCGAAACGGAAATCGAAATTGCAGAATTCGCACGTCATGGTGATGGTACCTTCATCGGCCATGTGGTCCAGATCATCGGTGCTGAAACCACCCAGCACATTCAGCAAACGCTCACGCGAACAGCGGCAGCCGTAAGAAAGCGGCTTTGGCCGATCAAGCCGGAGCCCTTCGGCATGGAATAGCCGATGCAGCACTTGTTCGCCGGAAAGCCGATCATCCAGCAATTCCTCATTGGTGATGGTGCGCGCCAGGATGGTTGCGTTCTGCCAGGCTTCCTGCTGTTCTTCCTGATCCATTTGCTTATCGAGCCAACCGGCACCCGCCACACGTTCCAATAGCAGGGCTGAAGCCCGCCAGCCATTGGGCGTTTCTGCGCAGGCGAGCTTCACATAGGTGTCCAACTGTTCCGAATTGCGGAAATACTCACCGGTCATGTCGGTCAGCGTTTCACCTTCAATCGCAACAATGCCTTGGTAGCGATCCATATCGGGCCCCTGATCACAGGTGAAGGCCAGATAGCCCTTGCCGAGCAGTGTGGCGGCGTTCGGCGCTTCAAGCCCTGCCAGCCTTTCCTGATTGACCTTGGCATAGCCGCGCAGGGCGCCAGCATGGGTGCAATCCGCCAGCAGCATGGAAAGCGGGCCATCACCCTTTGCCTGCAAGCTGAAGGACCCCTCAAACTTCAGCGCCGCCGCCAGCCCTGCCGTCAGCGCCACGGCCTCACCCGCCAGTTTTGCAATTTCCGGTTGATAACCATGCCGGCCGAGCAAGGCATCCGCCAGGGGGCCCAGGCGCACCAGGCGGCCGCGTACAGGCCTTTCATCCAAATGGAAGGGTAGAATGGCCCTGGGCACCACAAGATCGGGCACGGGTGGTCGGCCGAAGGCATCAAACATGGGACCATTGGCCTTTTGCGGGATTTGCGACACGAGACATCCTTATGAATCAGGGGCTAGTGCAATCTTGGGCCGCCCCTTCCCCTTTTCACCAATTGCGGGCAGTTATAGTCAAATTCCGGGAGCGGTGTCTTGGCAGAAATCTGGGAGTCCTGGGGGCACTACGCCTATCTTGGATCATTCATTTGGGCGTTTTTTGAAGGTGAAACTTTTGTTCTGGCCGCCGCCGCCCTTGGTGCGGCAACGGGTGCGGTGAACCCTTGGTGGCTACTTTTCGCGGTATGGTTCGGTTCCTTCCTGGGCGATCAAACCTGGTTCACCCTGGGCCGACGCTATGGACCACGCGTTGTGCGCCGCATCAAGGGCGCCGAAGAAAAGGTCGCCCGCGTGAACGTGCTGCTGCACCGCTATGGCACCTGGTTCATTCTCAGCTTTCGTTTCCTTTATGGCATCCGCAATGTCGCCTCGGCCGCCTGTGGCCTGGCCGGGCTTAATTGGGGGCGCTTTGCGATCCTGAATTTCATCGCCGCCGGCCTTTGGGCCAGCAGCTTTGTCGCGGCCGGTTGGTTTCTAGGCGCGCTGATCGGGCCTGAGCGGCTCGGCTGGACCATTGCGGGCATTGCCTTGGCAGCGTTGATCTTCTTCATCATCCGGCAATGGCGCCGGCGTTTGGCCAAGGCGAAGGCGAGCGCGGAAGCCGCCTCAGCCCCTTAGCGCCTGGGCCAAAAGCTTCCCCGGTTTCCGTGTTTTTTAGCAAGCGTGTTTCCTGGCCAATTCAAAAAAACAAGAATTTTCCGAGGCTTGTGCAGCCCCCAGGTCCGCGCGACCATGCTTGCCTCAAGCGACAACATCAGGCGTGGTGATTGGCATGATTGGAACGGGGCATAGTGTGGAAGGTCTGGCCGGCGCGATTGGCAATACGCCCCTGATCCGCCTGAAGCGCGCCAGCGAAATCACCGGCTGCGACATCCTGGGCAAGGCGGAATTCATGAACCCCGGCGGTTCGGTGAAGGATCGCGCCGGGCTTGGCATCATTACCGATGCCGAAGCGCGTGGCGCGCTGAAGCCCGGCACCCCTGGCACGATTGTGGAAGGCACCGCGGGCAATACGGGCATTGGCATTACGCTGGTGGCCAATGCGCGCGGCTATCGCAGCATTATTGTGGTGCCTGAAACCCAAAGCCGCGAAAAGCTCGATTTCCTGCGCATGATCGGTGCTGATCTGCGCTTGGTGCCGGCCAAGCCATTCTCTGACCCCGGCAATTACGTGCATTACAGCCGCCGCCTGGCGGAGGAGCTTGGCGCGGTCTACGCCAATCAATTCGACAATCTCGCCAATCGCGACGTGCATGAGGCGACCACGGGGCCAGAGATCTGGGACCAGACCGGCGGGAAGATTGATGCCTTTACCTGTTCCTGCGGAACGGGCGGCACGCTGGCCGGCATTGCGCGCGCGCTGAAGGCCCGCCGCCCGGAAACGCGCATTATACTGGCGGACCCGATGGGTAGTTCGCTCTATTCCTGGGTAAAGACGGGTGAGTTGAAGCCCGAGGGATCTTCCATCACTGAAGGCATTGGCCAAGCCGCGCGCGTGCCCGGCAATCTGGTGGGTGACCGCGCCCTGATTGATGACGCGGTGCAAGTGACGGATGAGGAAGCGCTGACACAAGTATTCGACCTTCTGGTGCAGGAAGGCATTTGCCTTGGGGGCTCAGCCGGTTTGAATGTGGCAGCGGCGATAAAAGTGGCGCGCCAATTGGGGCCGGGGCATCGCGTGGTGACCATTCTGTGCGATGGTGGTGCGCGCTATCAATCCAAGCTCTTCAATCCGGAATTCCTGCGCGAACGCGGCCTGCCCATTCCGCCTTGGCTTGCATGAGGACCGCGCGGTGATCCGTGAAGCGCTCGAAATCGGCCGCAGCATCCGCGCGCGTGACCCCGCGCAGCCTTCCTGGCCTGAGACCATTTTCTGCTATGCCGGGCTGCATGCCGTGCTGTGGCATCGGCTGGCGCATTGGCTTTGGCGGCACGGCTGGCGCGGGGCAGGGCGGCTGGTTTCCCATCTCAGCCGTTTTCTGACCGGCATTGAAATCCACCCCGGCGCGCAAATTGGCCAAAGGCTGTTTATTGACCACGGCATGGGCGTTGTGATCGGGGAGACGGCAGAGATCGCCGATGATGTGCTGATCTATCATGGTGTGACGCTTGGCGGGCTTTCCGGCAGCCCTGGCAAAAGGCACCCGACGATTGAGGCGGGCGTTTCCATTGGCGCGGGCGCACAGGTCCTGGGGCCGATTACCGTGGGCAAAGGCGCGCGCATCGGCGCCAACGCCGTGGTGACGCGTGACGTTCCCGCCGAATGCACGGTGGTTGGCATTCCCGCCCGCCCGCCCGCGGGCACCACCTGCGCTGATCCCTTCCTGGGCTATGGGCTCAGCAATACCGAAGATGACCCCGTAGGCGATCAGATCGCAGCTTTGCGCGCAGAAGTGGCGGGGCTCCGTGCCCGGCTGGCGGAAGTTGAGAAGCGCAAGGCTGATAATCCCTGACGATGACGCGGCCGTTGCGGGCGTGTCTTGGTACGGCTTGGCCAATCTTCTGCAAAGGCCTATGCGGTTTCGTGGCAGAGGGCCCTTTTCGTTGGTCGGGGGGCCCGTAGCCTGGGAGCCAAGCATGACGGAACAAGAGCGCTTTAGCGCGATGATGGAGGACGGCATTGCCCTTCGTCGTCATATGGCGTCCGCAATGTTCCCTTTGGTTCTGCACGCCGTCGGTTTGTGCGAAGCGGCGTTGCGGGGCGGCGGCAAGCTGTTTTTTTGCGGCAATGGCGGCAGCGCTGCGGATGCGCAGCACTTGGCGACCGAGCTACTGGTGCGCCTCAGATCGCGTGTTGAACGCCCATCTTGGCCCGCCATCGCGCTGACGCTTGATCCAGCGGCGCTGACCGCGAACGGCAATGATTATGGGTTCGAAGATGTTTTCGCGCGCCCCCTTTCGGGGCTTGGCCGGCAGGGCGACGTTCTGTTTGGCATTACCACTTCTGGACGGTCCCCGAATGTGATCAAGGCTCTTCAGGTAGCGCGCGGTATGGGCATCGGGACGATCGGGTTTCTCGGCGGTGATGGTGGTAGCGCCGCGCCGCTTTGTGATGTGGCGTTGATTGTGCCGAGTAGCGAGACTGCGCGGGTGCAGGAAGCGCACATCACGCTTGGTCATGCGATTCTGGAATTGCTTGAAGATCGGTTGATCAGGACATGACTATTCTTCTGACAGGCGCAGCAGGCTTTATTGGCATGCATGTGGCTGAAGCGCTGTTGGCGCGTGGCGAAAAGGTGATCGGGCTTGATAGTCTGACGCCCTATTATGATTTGCGCTTGAAGCATGCGCGTCGTGATCGCCTTTTGGCGCAGGCACATTTCTCATTCTTAGAAGTAAACATCGCGGATCGTGCAGCGGTTGCATCTGTATTCCAACAACATCGCGATATCACGCGGATCATTCACTTGGCCGCCCAGCCCGGTGTGAGGCATTCGCTGGTTGATCCCTACAGCTATGTTGAAGCCAATGTGATGGGCCATCTTGTGATGTTGGAGGCAGCGCGCGCCTTGCCGCAGCTGCAGCATTTTCTTTATGCCAGTTCGTCGTCAGTCTATGGCGCCAACAGGGGTTTGCCGTATCGGGAAGATGATCGCGTTGATCATCCGATCTCTCTTTACGCGGCCACGAAGCGTGCGGATGAGCTGATCAGCGAAGCCTATGGCCATATCTTTGGCTTGCCGCAGACGGGGCTTCGTTTCTTTACCGTCTATGGCCCCTGGGGACGCCCGGATATGGCGCCTTGGCTTTTCGCGGATGCGATTCTCAAAGGGCGGCCGATTACGCTTTACGAAGGTGGTCGGCTGAAGCGCGATTTTACTTTTGTTGAAGATATTGTCTCAGGCGTTTTGGGCGCGCTGGATAGGCCGCCGCTTGATGGCAAGCCGCGCCTGCTGAATATCGGGAACCATCGAAGCGTGGAGGTGCGGCGCTTTGTGGCAGTTTTGGAGGAGAGCTTGGACCGGAAGGCGGTCATCAAGGACGCGCCAAGGCCGCTGACGGATGTTGCGGAGACCTTCGCCGATATTGGTGCGATCCAGGCGCTCTGCGGGTTTGAGCCGAAAACCCCGATTGAGGTGGGCGTGCCGCGCTTTGCCGCCTGGTTTCGGGAGTGGATGGGCGCTTGACGTGTTTTGTTGATGGTACTAGAAGCCCGTCCACCGCGAGGTCATTGGTGTTTTAGGGCTTGACTGGCTGGTTTATATTGGCTAGTGTTTTCGCCCTGCCGATGATCGGTGTGGTTGAGGGGCCGGCGATGTGGGATGCCGTAAGGCGTTCTGTTGCTGGTTCTTTTTTTGTTGTTTGACAATTGCATCTGGTTTTTTTGGAAGTTGATAGTGCTTGGCTATCTTTGGATGGTTGGGTGCTGGGCTTTGTTGCTGTGTGTTTTTGCCTTGTTGCGATGAGTGGCGGGGTGGGATGCGCGGTCGGCGCCTGGGTGTGTGCTCCTTTGTGGGTATGTGTTCTGGGTGTTGTGGCTTGGTGCTTGGTTGTTTGATGTTGGCTGAGAATTTTTTGGTGAGAGTGATGAGCCTTTGGAAGTTCGTTTAGGTGTTGCTGTGTGGCTTTGGTTGCATGGTGATGCTTGGATGAACCTGAGAGTTTGATCCTGGCTCAGAGCG
>JADCEV010000062.1 GCA_020249865.1 Roseomonas sp.
ATGGGATCAGCCGGCGGGGCTGGCTGGGCCAGGCCAGGCTGGGCAAGGGCGACCCCCAGCAGCAGCGCCAGGGTGGCGCGAAGGGGGGCGGTGGCGGCAAGGCCGCGCGAATTGCGCATAGGGGATGATCCCAATCCAGTGTTTGGCCCGGAACATGACCGATGCGCCCCTTCCCCACAAGGCGCAAGCGTTGACCCGCCCCCCGGGGAAGCCTATCTCTGCCGCAAATCCGAAACATGCTTGAGGCGCCCCGGCGCCAGGAACGGGCGCGAGCCCGCCAGAGATAGACGCGCCAGATGTTTGCCCGCCTTGCCGCCGCCATTTTCGGCACCTCCAACGACCGCGCGCTCAAGCGCTATCAATCCCGCGTGCCCGCGATCAATGCGCTGGAACCGCGCATGCAGGCGCTTTCGGATGAGGCGCTGGCGGGGCAGACCGCGCTTTTCCGCGAAAGGCTGGCCAAGGGCGAAACCCTGGATGCGCTGCTGCCGGAAGCCTTCGCGACGGTGCGGGAAGCTTCGCGCCGCGTGCTTGGTCTGCGCCACTTCGATGTGCAGATGATCGGCGGCATGGTGCTGCATGAAGGCAAGATCGCCGAGATGAAGACCGGCGAAGGCAAGACGCTGGTCGCGACCCTGCCGGTTTACCTGAATGCGCTGCCCGCCAAGGGCGTGCATGTGGTGACGGTGAATGATTATTTGGCGAAGCGCGACGCGGAATGGATGGGGCGCATCTATTCCTTCCTGGGCCTGACCGTTGGCGTGATTGTGCATGGGCTGACGGATGAACAGCGCCAGGCGGCCTATGCCTGCGATGTCACCTACGGCACCAACAACGAATACGGCTTTGATTATCTGCGCGACAATATGAAGTATCGCCTGGAAGATATGGTCCAGCGAGATTTCGCCTATGCCATTGTGGACGAGGTTGACAGCATCCTGGTGGATGAGGCGCGCACGCCGCTGATCATCAGCGGTCCGACCGATGACACTTCCGACCTTTACCGCCGCACCGATGAGGTGATGAAGGAGCTGGTGAAGGACAAGGACACCTTTGAGAAGGACGAAAAGCAGCGCACCGTGAGCCTGACGGAATTGGGCGGCGAAAGGGTGGAAGAATTGCTCCGCCAATACGGCCTGCTGACCGAAGGCAATATGTATGACACGGAGAACGTGTCACTCGTGCATCATGTGAATCAGGCCTTGCGGGCGCATACGCTTTTCGCGCGCGATGTCGAATACATCGTCCGGCAGGACAAGATTGTGATCATTGATGAATTCACCGGCCGCATGATGGAAGGAAGGCGCTATTCCGATGGCTTGCATCAGGCGCTTGAAGCCAAGGAACATGTGACAGTCCAGCCGGAGAATCAGACGCTCGCTTCCATCACCTTCCAGAATTACTTCCGGCTTTACCCGAAGCTTGCCGGCATGACCGGTACGGCGGCGACGGAAGCGGATGAATTCGCCGAAATCTACAAGCTGGATGTGGTGGAAATCCCGACCAATGTGCCGGTCGCGCGCCTTGATCAGGATGATGAGGTCTATCGCAGCGCCGAAGAAAAATATGAGGCTGTGGCACGGCTGATTGAGGAAGCCCGCGGGCGCGGCCAGCCCTGCCTGGTGGGCACCACGAGCATTGAGAAGTCGGAGCTGATCTCAGCCCTGCTCAAGAAAAAGAACATCCCGCATCAGGTGCTGAATGCGCGCTACCATGAACAGGAAGCGAGCATTGTGGCGCAAGCCGGCCGTGCCGGCGCGGTGACGATTGCGACGAATATGGCGGGCCGCGGCACGGATATCCAATTGGGCGGCAATCTGGAAATGCTGGCGCGCCAGGAAGCCAACGCCAGCGAAGGCCCGGAATATGAAACGGCTCTGGCGCGCCACAAGGCCGAGGTGGATGAGGCGCGACCCATCGTGCGCGCTGCCGGTGGGCTTTTCGTGATTGGCACCGAACGCCATGAAAGCCGGCGCATTGACAATCAGCTGCGTGGCCGCTCCGGCCGCCAGGGGGACCCCGGCGCTTCGCGTTTCTTCCTGTCACTGGAAGATGATCTGATGCGCATCTTCGGGTCTGACCGCATGGGCGGGATGCTGCAAAAGCTCGGCCTGAAGGAAGGGGAGGCGATTGTCCACCCCTGGATCAACAAGGCCCTGGAACGCGCGCAGAAAAAGGTTGAGGCACGCAACTTCGATATCCGCAAGAATCTGCTGAAATATGATGACGTGATGAATGACCAGCGCCGGGAAGTCTACGCCCAGCGCCGCGCCTTCATGATGGCGAATGAGGTTGCTGAAACCATCACGGAAATGCGCGAGGAAACCATCACGGATATCGTGGCCCGCGCCATTCCGGAAAACGCCTATCCCGAGCAATGGGATCTGGAAAAGCTTGATCGTGAGGTCAAGGAAATCCTGAACCTTGATCTGCCCGTGGCGGATTGGGCACGCGAAGAAGGCATTGATGATGATGCGGTGCGCGAACGCCTGATGCAGGCGGCGGCGCAGGCTTATGCGTCTCGTGCGGCCAATGTGGGGCCAGAGATCATGCGCCAGATCGAAAAATCCCTGCTGCTGCAGATTTTCGATCAATCCTGGAAGGAACATCTTCTGTCGCTGGATCATTTGCGCCAGGGCATTGGGTTGCGCGCCTATGGCCAGCGTGACCCGCTGAATGAGTACAAGAGCGAAGCCTTCCGCCTGTTCAATTCCATGCTGGAAAACCTGCGGGAACGTGTGACCAGCCTGCTGCTGCGCATTGAAATCCGCCCGGATGCGCCGCCACCTGCGCCGGAAGGCATTGGCGTTTTTGACATGCGTCACCCTGATCCCGCTTTAGCGGGGGCCGAGATGATGGAGTTGGGTGGCCCGCCTGTCACCGCGCCGATCGGCACCGCGTCAGCGCGTTCCTTACCCGAAGCGGTGGACCCGAATGACCCGAGCACTTGGGGCCGCACACCGCGCAATGCGCCTTGCCCGTGTGGGAGCGGGAAGAAGTTCAAGGCTTGTCACGGGCGGGTTTGAGGCATTTGCTGGTCCAGTAATTCCATCCGGCTCATAAAAGCTTTAGGTCAGCGCTTCTGGAGCAGGGACCTCCTCATGCCGACGCGCCCTTATCGGCCTCGACCTCGGCCAGGAGCCCGTCAAGTTCCTGCCGTGCATCGGCCTTGAGAAGACGCTTGAGCGGCTTTCATGATCGCGCTACGAACTGCGCATGATCCTCGTTGGCCAGTTCGACTCTCCCTTTGCGCGGCGTGTGGCAGTGACGCTCAATCACTACCGCATGCCTTACACGCGCAATCCGATCTCGGTGTTCCGCGACATGGAGGAGATGCGAAAGATCAATCCGCTGGTGCGCGTGCCTTCGCTGATTCTGGGATCGGGTGAGGTGCTGATCGACTCCTCCGCCATCATCGACCACTTGGATGAGATGGCCGGACCTGCCCGCGCGCTGACGCCGCCGCATGGGCCGAAGCGGCGCAAGGTGCTGCAGGCGGTGGTGCTGGCGCATGGGGTGATGGACAAGAGCGTTGCTCTGTCCTTCGAGCGGCTGTTTCACAGCGACAAGCACATCAACCGTGACTTCGAAAAGCGGATGATGCAGCAGATTTCGGCCGCGCTCGACAAACTTGAGCATGACTGCGGCGCGCCTTGGTTCTTTGACGGAAAGATGACGCAGGCCGACATCACCACCGGCTGCCTGCTCGGCTACATGAAGATACGCGTGCCCGATATGTTTCCGGCGGACAAGTATCCGAAGCTTCACCGCCTCGCGCTCCATTGTGAGAGCATGGAAGAATTCTTGAAGGCCCGGCCCTCGCCTAACGAAACGGTGCCAGACCAGACGCGGAATTAGTCGGCTGTAAGCCCGACATATCGGCGCAGGCCATGCCGGCTAAGCAATGCAAAGCCTGTCACGGGCGATTTTAGCGTATTTTCAAGCCAAATAGCGGCGCCGCTACAAATACGCGTTGACAGGCTTTTAGGTGAACCACTAGCTTCTAATGCATGGACGATCCTTGCCGCCGCATCGCTAGCCGACGCCGTCGCTGCTTCCCAGCGGCGGCTTCTTTAGCTGCGTGCAGACAAGCCCCTCCCAAGGTGAGGTCCGCCCTGTAGCGGTCCAACCCCGAGGCGGCATCAGCCCGCATCTTTGAACCCCCGCAGCCCCTGGCTTCGGGGGTTTTTCTTTGCCCAACTCGCAGGAATATCTCATGCAGAATTGCAAGACCGACCACCCCAATCCGCCACAAATATCCAAGGATGCCGGGCAGAAAACGCTGCGGCGCGCCACCACCGCTGATGTGACGATCATCCGCTACCTCGCCCGCGCGGCCTACGCGAAGTGGGTGCCCATCCTCGGGCGGGAGCCGCGACCGATGACCGCCGACTACGAGGCGGGAGTGCGCGACCACCTGATAGACCTGCTGCGTGTGGACGGCGAAGCCGTGGCGCTGATCGAAATGGCGCCTAAGGCTGACCACCTGCTGATCGTCAACGTCGCGGTAGTACCCACCCATCAGGGCTGTGGCCATGGCAGCGCGCTGATGGCGCATGCTGAGGAAGTCGCCCGCTCTCTCAACCTGAGCGAGATGCGGCTCTACACCAACGCGCGATTTACCGAGAATCTCCGACTCTACGGCAGGCTCGGCTATCGGGTTGATCGCGAGGAAGAGCACCCGCAGTTCGGAGCGACTGTATACATGAGCAAGCGCCTCGACGCCGCAGGCAACGAGCAATCCAGCAATAGGAAACCATCATGAGCATTCGTATTGGCATTGTCGGGATCAGCGGTTTTGGTGGTGGCGAGGCGATGCGCCTGGTCGCAAACCACCCGGCTTTCGAACTGGTCTACGCCGCAGGTGAGGGCAGCGCCGGCAGCCGCTTGGGGGATCGCTTCCCCGGTGTGCCAGCCAAACTGGCCGAAATGGTGATCGAGAAATGGGACCCGGCGATGCTCCCGAAGCTTGATGTACTATTCGCTTCGCTGCCTACGGGCAGTTCCGCCGAGGCGCTGGCGCGTGTCTCCAAAAGCGTGAAGATCGTCGATATCGGTGGTGACCATCGCTACGTTGAGGGTTGGACTTATGGCTTGGCTGATGTCTGGCCGGCGCAGATTGCGGGTCAGACCCGCATTGCCAATCCCGGGTGTTTTCCAGCGGCAGCGCTGACAGCACTCGCGCCATTGCTAGCCAATAAGTTGATCGAACCGGGCAACATCGTGATTGATGCCAAGACCGGCATCTCTGGTGCTGGTCGGGGCGGCGGCGACACAAAGTTCGGCTTTGCCGAGATCAACGAGAATTTGGTGCCCTATGGTCTGCTGAAGCACACGCACATGCCCGAGATGGCCAAAACGATTGAGCGGCTAAGCGACAGCAGCTCGGCCGGTCTGGTATTTACGCCGCACTTGGTGCCGATGACCCGCGGCATACTCGCGACCATCTACTGCCGCGGCCGCGCTACCACGGACCAATGCCTGGACGCGGCGCGGCGCTTCTACGACGGGCGGGCTTTTGTGCGCGTGACCGATAAGCCACCGCAGACCAAGTGGGCGACCGGGTCGAACCTTTCGTTCGTCAGCTACGCAACGGACCCAGAGCGAAACTTGGTGATTGCGATGGGCGTGGTGGATAATCTCGGCAAGGGGGCGGCAGGCCAGGCGG
Organism: Roseomonas sp.; assembly: GCA_020249865.1. GTDB lineage: Bacteria > Pseudomonadota > Alphaproteobacteria > Acetobacterales > Acetobacteraceae > Neoroseomonas. Next base: position 5,669 of record JADCEV010000062.1, read on the forward strand.
TACAGAATGCGAATCTGATCTGCGGCCTGCCGGAAACGGCTGGGCTGGAGGGCGTGCCTGTTTGGCCGTGAGCGTCGCCAAGCGCATAATCAAACCGCTCGCTGCAACGCGCGCCAAATCATGCATTTCGCGCTATAGGCAGGCAAGAAAAGTCAGAGGTCGGGCGCTGCCCGGAAATACCGCATGAAACTGGCCCGCCATGGCCTGATCGCCCTGATGCTGCTGGTGTTTGCCGCGCCTGCTGATGCCGCCTGGGAATATACGCGCTGGGGCATGACGGAAGCCCAGGCGGTAACCGCATCGCGTCGCGCGGTGCGCAGCCTGCCGGCGGCGGAACGGCGCATGATGGATGCGCGGGTGGAATATCGTGCGCGTGGGACCTTCAGCGTGGAGGGGCTGCGCATGAATATTGCCTTCGGCTTCGATATCAAAACCGGCGGCCTGGCCTGCGTTTCAGGCCGTGGTGCTGCGGCGCAGGGTGATGTGCTGCGCCAAAGATTGATCACACGCTTCGGGCCGCCGGAATTTGATGATCAGGACCCGCGCAGTAAGGAGCAGGATATCGGCTGGACCACGCCGGACAAGATTGATCTGGTGATTACCTCAGCCGGCTTTACCCTGCTGCATTGCGCGCCGGGCTACTGAGCAAAGCCATCAAAGGCGCAATGGACGCCGCCTGATCCAACGCCCAAAGCGCCGCAATCTGCGCTTCCACATCGGAAGTGGTGCCGCCAAGTGCGGCATTGGCGCGGTATTTGGCGGCGAGTTCCGCGTCACTCAGCGGGTGTTCAGCGCTGCCGCGCGGGTGTTCGACATAGTGCTGATGCGTGCTGCCATCAGTCAGCATGATGGTCACGCGCGCCGCACCGCGTGGCAGGCTGGCATCGCATGCCGCCACCACTTTGGCGCGCAGCGCCGCAAGGGAAGCATCCTGCACCGCGGGCATTTCAAAATCCGCCACATCCGCGCGGCCAAGCGCCAGCGCAATCGCGGCGCAGTGATGGATGCTGACGCGCGTGTCGCGTTCATTGCGCACTTCGCGATCCCCGCGCGCCAGCAGCAGCGCATCACCGGCCACCGTCACGGCTTTAATGTGCTCGACTGAAGTGCCAAGCTGTTCGCGCAGCGCCAGGCAGGCATCAATCACCGCGTGAAAGACAATTCCCGCCGCATAAGGCTTGTAGGTATTGCGCGCGATTTCCCAGCGCTGGCCGAGCCCTTCGGTGATCTCGGCCAGTACTGGTTCATCTCCCATCGCGCGTGCCCAACCAAGCGGGCCTTCAATGGCAAGTGGCGCAGCGCGATAGCCGCGTGCTGCGAAGCGCGCGGCCAGAATGCCATTACGCGCCGCATTGCCCACGCCGATATTCTTGGCCGCCGTCGCCAGGTTTTCGATGATGCTGCCTGATTGGCTGGCGGCGATGCCAAGCGCATGCGCGGTTTCTTCTGCCGATAGCCGCATCAGCCGCGCCGCTGCCGCCGCCGCGCCGAAAATCCCGCAGCTTGCCGTGATGTGCCAGCCCCGTGCGTAATGTCTGGGGGAGACAGCATTGCCGATGCGGCAGGCGATTTCTCCGCCCAGTAGAAAGGCATGCAAAACCTCGGCCCCGCTGGCGCCGAGTTCCTCACCAAGCGCCAAGGCCACGGGCGCCACCGGTGCACTTGGGTGGATCACGGTATTCAGATGCGTATCGTCATAATCAAGCAAGTTTGAAGCGATGGCATTGACGAAGGCCGCTTCCATCACGCCAAGCCTATCACGCTGCCCCAGCACGGTGGCGCGCGGCTTGCCGGAGACTTCGCGCATGATTTCAAGCGCAGTGATCACCGCCGGATCACGCGCAACACCCAGCGCGCAGCCGATGTGATTGAGGATGGAACGCCGCCCTTCATGCCGCAGCGCTTCGGGCAGGGCTTCAAACCGTGATTCAGCGACAAAACGCCCAAGGATTTGCGTGGCGGAAAATGCTTCACCCATGGGGCACGCCCTTTGATCTATTCAGCGATTTCACGCGCCATGACGCGCGCCGGCGCGCCATCTGATCCGGTGATGGCTAGTGCACCAAAGATGAATTCCACGCGCTTCCCGGCAAGGGGGCGGGGTCCGCGCAAATGTTCACAAATCAGCACGCCATCACGCAGCAGGCGCTGATGCACGGGCCAGGTGAAGCCCTCAGCTGGACGACGATGCACCGGCAGATCAGGTGTTGGGAAATCACAAGCGAGCAGCTTCACCTGCTTCGCCACAATCCAATCCGCTGCTGCAAGACTCAAACACGGATGCGCATCATAGGCGGATGTATTGATGTGCGGCGAAGACCCCGTATCCAGCGCAAGGATATCACCCGGGCGCAGCAAGGGGCGCGCAGCTTCCAGATGTTCTGGTTCGATCAGGCTATTGGCCGGCAAATCAAAGCGCCAGACAACGCCGGGACCATTCCAGCGTTCCAAGGGAACTTGTTCCATGCTGGGGCCATCGCTGAAGAAGTGGCAGGGCGCATCCACATGCGTGCCGGTATGCACCACCATCTCAAAGCTGGTGACAGTAAGCGGATCAGCCGGCAGGCAAAACAGCTTCTTGACCTTGGGCGGGCCGAAGGTGGGCACGCGCGGCATTGCTTCATCTATCGGGTGAGTCAGATCCAACCACGGCCCGAGCGGCTTGGTTGCCGTCCGCGGTGGCAGCGGCATCCAACCACGCCAACCAAGCCCGCGTTCCTTTGCCTTATCGCACATGTTTTCTTTCCCCTATGCAGCGCGCATTTTTCAGGGCTTGGGCGTCAGTGAAAGTTTTTTCATGCTGCCCTCCCTCTCTTGCCAGGATCGTGGCCGGGCGCGCGCTATCTGTCCAGCACGCGCACCGCTTCCCCTCGCGCGCCAGCGGCGCAATACTCGGCCCCAAGACCAAAGGGATGAAACAGCATGGCCAAGGGCGGCGGTTTGCTTTGCGTGATGAATGATGTCGCGCCAGCCTGTGATCGGCGCGATTACGAAGCCTGGTATCAGCAGGATCACGTGCCGGATCGGCTGGGCATTCCGGGGTTTCTCTCTGCCCGGCGTTATCGTCGCCTGAATGGCCCGCGTGCGGAGTTTCTCACCTTCTACGAAACCGAGACACCGCAAGTGTTATGTTCCGCGCCTTATCTCAAGCGCTTGGCAGAGCCCACGGAGTGGACCGCGCGCATCATGGCGCATTTCCGCACCATGTCGCGCAGTATTTGCCGCGTTGCCTTGGATGAGGGGCAAGCAGGTGCTGGTGGCTTGCTGGCGCTGATCGCCCATAATGCGGCACCAGCTTCGGGGCTTGAAGCACAATTGACCAAAGCCCTCGAACAGCCCGGCGTGACGCGCGTGCGGCTGTGGTGCGCTGATCCATCCGTGACCGTCCCAAGCCCCGAAGAAAAACTACGCCCAGGGGGCGATGGGTCCTTCGCTATGATTATCGTGGTTGAAGGCACGAATGCCGAAATGATCAATGCAGCGATTGCTGCGCAGGGTGTATCGGACCCCGCCACTTTCTACAGCCTGATCTACGCGTCACCGGAACTACCCCAGAAGGAAGCCACAGCATGACCACGCGCGCCCTTGCGGAATTCACCGCCGCCATCAAGCCAGATGCATTGCCACCGGAAGTGCGCCGTCAAGCCGCGCGGCTTGTGTTGGACGCGTTGGGCTGCGCCATGGCGGCCTGGACAGAGGATGCGGAGAAATCCCGCATCGCGCGCGATATCGCCGCACTTTATCCCGGCGCACCGGGCGCGCATGTCATGGGCACGAAGGGAGCCGCGGTGCAGCCCGCTTTTGCGGCATTGGCCAATGGCATCCTGATCAATGCCGCCGATAATGATGACACGCATAAGCGCGCCTTGTTGCATGTTGGGTCAGTGATGGTGCCAACCGTGCTTGCCTTGGCCGAAGCGCGTGTGCTTTCCGGCCGCGCCATGCTGGCGGCGCTGGTGGCGGGATATGAGGTGGCGGTGCGTGTCGGCATGGCCGTGATGCCAACGCATTACCGCTTCTGGCATTCCACGGCGACGAATGGTACCTTTGGTGCCGCCGCTGGTGCGGCGCATGCCATGGGTCTGGATGCCGATGGTGTGCAGCGCGCGCTTGGGCTTGCTGGCACACAAGCAGCGGGGTTAAACACCTTCTTCGAATCCGGCGACATGACGAAATCCATTCATCCCGGCAAGGCCGCGTTGAATGGGATTCTGTCCGCGCAAATGGCCGCCCTTGGCGCGACCAGCCCGCCCGGTATTCTGGAGCATCCGAAGGGCTATCTGGCAGCGTTTTCGCTGGAACCGAAAGCCGCCGCGCTCACGGCAGGGCTCGGGACGGAATGGGAGATTCTGCAAAACGGCTTCAAATATTTCCCTTCGATCCTCGCCAGTCATTCGCCCATTCAGGCGACCCTTGCCATTGTGGCCAAGCATAAGCCGGACCCGAAGCGCATCATCTCCATCACCAATGAAACCTATGACACGGTGAAATCACATTTCTCCAATAAGGATGTCACCACGCTGATGGGCGCGCGGGTTTCCGTGCCCTATTGCATTGCCGCCGCCGCGGTGGATGGCGAATTGACGCAGCGCCAATTTGCGCCTGGGCGTGTGCATGATGCGCTGATCCGCCAGGTGCTGGCGCGCACCGAAGTGGTGCCGGATGCGGAATTGAACAAACTCTATCCGGCGAAATTCCCAGCGCGCGTCACCATCACCTTGGATGACGGCACGAAGCTCACCGAAACCGTGCTGCTGCCGAAGGGCGACCCCGGTGCGCCGCTTTCCGATGATGAATTGGAAGCGAAATACCGCGACAATGCCGAACCGCTTTTGGGCAAGGCGGGCGCCGCGGCACTACGGGACGCGATCTGGCGGCTGGATGATGCGCCGGATGTGGCAGACCTCGTGCGCGCTATGCGGCCCAGATAACCCCTAGCCGTAACGCTTCAGAATATCGCGCATGGCCGGCGCCAGATCGGGCCGCGCCAGCGCGTAAGCCACCTGCGCTTCCAGAAAACCCGCCTTGTCGCCGCAATCAAAGCGACGGCCTTCATAGCGCAGCCCATGGAAGGGTTGCGTGCCGATCAGCTTCGCCATGCCATCGGTCAATTGCACTTCACCGCCCGCGCCCTTTTCCATGCGCGCCAAATGGCCGATCACTTCCGGCATCAGCACATAGCGGCCAATGATGGTCAGGTTGGACGGCGCCTTTTCAATCGGTGGCTTTTCCACCAGGCCCTTCACCGAAACCAGCCGCCCACGATCTTCCGCTACATCAAGCACGCCGTAGCGGTTCACACGCTCACGCGGAACTTCCTCAATCGCCACCACATTGCCGCCGGTTTCACGATAGGCATCGGCCAACTGCGCCGTGCAGGACACATCGCATTGCATCAGATCATCGGGTAGCAGGATCGCGAAGGGATCATCGGCAATAAAGGCGCGCGCGCACCAAATGGCATGGCCGAGCCCCATCGGCACTTGCTGACGCACGGACATGATGGACCCAGGCGCTGGCGCATCAGCGCGCAGGGCGGCCAATTCCTTTTCCTTGCCGCGTTCGGCCAAGGTGCGTTCCAATTCGTAGGCGATATCAAAATGCTCAACCAGCATGGTCTTGCCGCGCCCGGTCACGAAGCAGAATTGCTCAATCCCCGCCGCGCGCGCTTCTTCCACCGCGTATTGAATGAGCGGCTTGTCCACGATGGGCAGCATTTCCTTCGCCATGGTTTTCGTGGCGGGCAGGAAACGCGTACCAAGCCCGGCAACGGGCAGCACGGCTTTCTTGAGAGGCTTCAACGGCACGGGAGGCTTCCCCTGGATTGATCTTCTGCCATCTTATGCCGCGAAAGCCGGGCATCATTAAGGCGGGCGCAGCGCCTAAAACACCGAAAAACGCTCTTCCAGGATGCGCCGCCGGGACACGCCAAGTGCGGCCAAGCCCTGATGCGCAGCACGGATCATGGGGCCGGGGCCGCAGAGCAGGAAAACCCAACCCTCCCGCGCGGCGCGCGCCGCTTCGGCCTGGACCAAAGCGGGCGTCATCATGCCGGTGAGGCCCGCCCAACCGGGCGGGGGTTCCTGCAGCACATGGTGCAGATCAAGCCGCAAGCGCGCGGCAAGCGTGGCCAATTCCGCCGCTGCCATGATCTGCCCTTCGTGCCGATTGCCATAAAGCAGGGTGATGGGGCGGGTTTCGCCACGCGCGGCGGCCTCCCGCAATAGGGAAAGCATGGGCGCCAATCCTGCGCCGCCGGCGATCATGAAAATGCCGCGTTCTTGCCTTCCTTCCAGGCAAAGCGCGCCATGCGGGCCATCCACAAAAGCGCGCGCGCCAAGCGGCAGTGCACCAATCTGGCGCGTGAAATCGCCCACTTCCTTGATCAGAAAGCGCAAGGCCTTCCCATCCGCGGGGGCAGAGGCGATGGAGAAAGGATGCTCGCGCACTGAAAAGGCCGAGCAATTCAAACGTAGCCAGGCGAATTGCCCGGCGCGATGGGCCAGCCCCGCATGGCCGTCCGGTTCCAGCGTTAGGGACCACAGCCGGTCCCCCACGCGCTCCAGCCCCGCAATGCGCCAAGGGCGCCGCGCCAGGCGCCAAGGCCGCAGCAGATAAACCGCAACAAGGCTGCCCAAAGCCAAGGCCAGCAGGAAGGCCCAATAAGCGATCAGCGCCGGCGCCGCTGAATAGCGCCCTGCCGAGATGGCGTGATGCAGCGCGAGCCCCGCGAGCAGCACCGCACCAAGCCCATGGCTGACCCGCCATGCCTCATACCGATAGGGCAAATCATCGCGCCTGATGGCGGTGAGTGTCAGCACGCCAAGCAGCAGCCACGCCAAAGCACCAGAAATGAGTGAGGCCGCATCCAAGCCCAGCACCAGCGCGCCGGTAGGGTCATCCGGGCGATCAAAAGCCGCGCCGCTGGGGCTGAGGTAAAATAGCGGATGCAGCAATGCCGCGATCGTCAGCACATGCGCGAAAACCTGATGCCAGCGCAGGCTGCGATCCATGCCGATGCCGGCGCTGATCACGCGAAACCGCCCAGACAGCAGAAATTCCAACAACAGCGCTGCGGTCGCCATCATGGCGATGGCGCTGGATGCCTCATCCAACCACGGCCGCGCGGGGCCGATCAGCCACCAGCCAAGTGCGACAGGCAGCACGACCAGCAGGGCATAGGCGGCAAGGATCACAAGGGCGGGCAGGGCGGATTACCTTTCAACATGCATGCAGCCTATCATCGCCCGCGCGGCAAGTCTTGGCTTTGACGCCTGCGCGGATTGGGATTTGAATATCATGAAAGCCCAAGGGCAGAACGCATGAACTCCTCCCCGCTATTCAACCCTGCCGATTTTCGCATCGCGCCTGGCATCACGCATCTTTGCGCCGCTGGTGAGACGCCGTTTCTGCGCCAGCATGATGCCGCCTTTGCTGCCTATGCCGCCGATAAATCGGACGGGCCGGCCGGGCGCCACCGGCAGGAAGCCATGATGGAAAGCGCGCGCGCCCGTGCGGCGCGGCTGTTTCATGTGGCGCCCGCCGATATCGGCTTTGTGTCATCGGTGGCCGAGGGCGTTGCCATGGTGGTGGAAAGCCTGGATTGGCGCGCAGGCGATACGGTGCTGGTGGATCCGGATGAATATCCATCGGTGGTCGCACCGCTGACGCTGCAACGCCAGCCCAAGGTAACGCTGCGCTTTGCCAAGGCCGCTGACCCCGCCAGCTTCGCCGCCGCGATTGATGGCACCACGCGCATGATCGGCATCAGCGCGGTTTCCTTCCTGAATGCCGCGCGGCATGATTTGGTGGCTTTGCGCGCGGCGGCGGATAGGGTTGGCGCTTTGCTGGTAGTGGATTTCACGCAAGGTGCCGGCTGGATGCCGATCCATGCTGAGATTGCGGATTTTGCCTTCTCCGCCTGCTATAAATGGCTGCTGGGCTGTACAGGTGTTGCGCTGGCCTATTGGAATCCCGCGCGCCAGCCAGGCTGGGTGCCGAGTACGGCAGGGTGGCATTCCATCGCGTCCATGGGGCGGCCGGATTGGTCCGAAACGCCGGCGCTGCTGCCAGGCGCTGCGCGCTTCACGCGCGGCAATCCATCGCATCTTGGGCTTTATGTTTTGGACTCGGCGCTGCGCTATCTGGAAGCCCATGCGCCGGAGGCGATTGAAGCGCATGTACAACGCCTGACCGTGGGGCTGCTGGAATGCTTGAAAGCCGCCGGGATTTCTTCCACCACGCCGCCCGATCCGCGCTGGCATGGCGCGAGTTTTTGCGCAGAACACCCGAAAGCAGCGGCGATTGTGGAGGGCATGGCAAGGCGCGGTGTGCTGGTTTGGAATGGGCGCGGGCGCATCCGTATTTCCTTCCACGGCTATAATGGCAGCGACGATATGGACCGCGCCGCGGATGCCCTGATTGCCGAATGGCGCGCTGCGGGTGCAAGCTGACGAATAAGATCATCCGGAGGAAGCGCCGATGCGCATGAAAGCCGCCATTCTGTTCGAACAGGGCCTGCCGCGCCCCTATGCCAAAACCCGCCCCTTGGTGGTGGAGGAGGTGGAGCTTGACCCGCCTGGTCCTGGTGAAATCCTGATCGAAGTCGCCGCTGCCGGGCTTTGCCATTCGGATCTTTCCACCATTGAAAACCAGCGCCCGCGCCCGCTGCCGATTGTGATCGGCCATGAAGGGGCCGGCATTGTGCGCGAATGCGGGCCAGGTATTACGGACCTCAAGCCCGGTGATCATGTAATCACGGTGTTCGCGTCTTCCTGCGGCACGTGTCGCTATTGCGCGCGTGGCCGGCCGAATATCTGCCCCAGTGGCAATGCGGCCCGCGCGGCAGGGTCGCTGGTGAGTGGTGCCAAGCGCATCAAGCGCCTGGACGGCAATTATGTGAATCACAATAGTGGCTTGTCATTGTTTGCGCAGTTCGCCGTGGTGGCGCGGCGTTCAGCAGTGAAGATTGATAAGGACATCCCGCTGGATGACGCTGCAATCTTCGGCTGCGCGGTGATGACTGGCGCCGGCGCGGTGATCAATACCGCGCGCCTGCAGCCAGGTGAGAATGTCGCGGTTGTGGGCTTGGGTGGCGTTGGCATGAATGCGCTTTTCGCCGCCGTGGCGTCGGGCGCTGATCGCATAATCGCCGTTGATACCAACCCGAAGAAGCTGGAACAGGCCAAGGAATGGGGGGCGACTGATGTCTTCCTTGCCGGCAATGATGATTGCGCGGCGGCGGTGCGTGATGCGACCGATGGCGGTGTGGATACGGTGATTGAAACCGCCGGCACGATCCCCGCCATGCAGCTTGCCATTGCCATTACCGCGCGCGGCGGCAGCACCATCAGTGCGGGTTTGCCGAATGTGAATGCGTCAGTGTCTTACCTGCATGCATCATTGGTATCTGAGGAAAAGAGCATTCGCGGTTCCTATATGGGGTCTTGCGTTGCGGAGCGTGACATTCCGCGCCTGTTATCGCTTTATCGGCGCGGCAAGATGCCGGTGAATAAGCTGAAAAGCGGTGTGGTGAAGCTGGAAGAAATCAATGAAGGTTTTGACCGGCTATCCGATGGCACGGTGCTGCGGCAGATGCTGAAGCCGAATGGGTAAGCCGGAGCATTTTCAAGCCAAGTGGTAACACTTGGCGACTCGGAAAATGCGACCAACGGAAGGTTTAGTTGGTGTCCGGTGAACGAATGTGAACTGGACACCAACTAGATATTTCCATCCTTGGCGGGCAGGCGGCTGAAAATCGCGGCCCGCCAGGAAATCGGCAAGGCGCCTGCAAGGCGTGCCAGCATATAGGTCGGCCAGGGATAGGCGATGCGCGTCTTGCCGCGCGCCAGCCCCGCCAACGTGCGGCGCGCGGCTTCATCGGCGTCCATCAGGAATGGCATGGGGAATTTGTTGCGCGCGGTCATGGCCGTGCGGACATAGCCGGGGCAAATCGAATGCATCCGAATGCCGCGCTGGCGTTCCGTCGCATCCAAAGCTTCCGCCCAGCGCTGCACAGCGGATTTGCTGGCGCAATAGGTGGGCGCGCCCGGCGCGGCCACGAAAGCAGCGACGGATGCCACCACGGCGATACGCCCGCGCAGCCCGTCGGCGCCCGGAGATTGTGCGGCCATGACCTCCAGCGCGGGGAGGGCGGTGTTCAGCACCCCTGTCACATTGGTTTCGAAAATGCGGCGGGTCTGGGCGGTGGGTTCCGTGGTGCCGCCCGTGCCGGCGCTAATGCCAGCATTGGCGATCACCAGATCAAGCCGCCCGGTGCCCGCGATCCAACCCGCCATGGCTGCCGCGTCGCAGACATCGACAACGCGAGGCTGTACTTCTGCCCCCCGCGCGCGGCAGGCGTTCGCGGTTTCTTCCAGCCTGGCGGCGTCGCGGCCCGAAAGATGCAGCACCACGCCAGGCGCGGCGCAGGCTTCCGCCAGGGCGCGGCCCAGGCCGGATGAGGCACCGGTAATCAGCACATTTTGCCAAAGCGCTTGCATAACATCTCCTCTGGGGCAAAAACCGCGCATGGCCAAGCTTGCATCCATGACCGGTTTCGCCCGTGCTGATGGCACCCTGCCCGATGGCGCTTCCTTCCTGTGGGAAGTGCGCAGCGTCAATGGGCGGGGGCTCGATTTGCGGCTGCGCCTACCCAATGGCTTTGATGCGCTGGAACCCGCCTTGCGCGATGCAGCGGGCAAGGCGTTCAAGCGCGGCAATATCTCGGCGACGCTGAACATCAAGCGAGAGGAAAAGGCGGGACCGCGCCTGACGCCCGACCCGGCGGCCTTGGATCAGGCGCTGCGCCTGGCGCTGGACTTGGCGGGGCGCATCCCGGGTGCGCCACCGCCGCGCGCCGAAGCGCTGCTGACCCTCCCAGGCGTACTGCGCGCTGAGACCGCAGAACTGGACGAGGCCGCCGAGGAAGCGCGCCGCGCCGCCGTGGCGGCTGGCTTTTCCACCGCCCTGCAAGCGCTTGCGAAGTCCCGCACTGCGGAGGGCGCGCGTCTCGCGGAAATCCTGACCGTGCTGATTGATGAAATCGCGGCCCTGGTCGCACTGGCCCGCGACGCTGCAGCGGATCAGCCAGCCCAGCAAAAGGCGCGCTTGCTGGAAAGCCTGGCCGCGCTGCTGGAAGGTGAACGCCGCGTGCCGGAGGAACGTTTGGCGGCCGAGGTCGCGCTACTCGCCGCCAAATCCGATGTGCGGGAGGAGATTGACCGGCTGAACGCCCATATCGCCGAAGCACGCGCGCTGCTCGCTTCTGGTGACGCGGTAGGCCGGCGGCTGGAGTTTCTGACGCAGGAATTCGTGCGCGAAGCCAATACGCTCTGCAGCAAATCCGCGAGTGTGGCGCTCACGCGCTTGGGGCTTGACCTGAAAGCCGCGATTGAACGCCTGCGCGAACAGGCAGCGAATGTGGAGTAAGCGCCCATGAAGCGTCGCGGCCTTTGCCTGGTGATTGCGGCACCGCCCGGGGCGGGCAAGACCAGCGTTTCCCGCGCACTTTTGGACAGCGAGGCTGATCTCACGCTTTCGGTCAGCGTTACCACCCGCGCCGCGCGCCCCGGTGAGCAGGATGGCGTGCATTATCATTTTCGCGACATGGCAGAATATCAAGCCATGATCGCGCGCGGTGATTTGCTGGAACACGCGATGTTTCTGGGCCGTGGTTATGGTACGCCGCGCGCCCCCGTAGAAGCGGCGCTGGCTGAAGGACGCGATGTGCTGTTCGACATTGAATGGCAGGGCCATCGGCAGTTGAAGGCAAGCATGCGGGCCGATGTCGCCAGCATTTTCTTGCTGCCGCCCAGCATGGCGGAGCTGGAACGCCGCTTGCGCAAGCGCGGCCAGGATAGTGATGCGGAAATCGTCAAGCGCATGGTCGCGGCTCGGGAAGAAATCACCCATTGGGATGAATTCGACCATGTGCTGATCAATCAGGATTTTGACACCACTGTGGCGACAGCCCGCGCCATTTTGCATGCCGCGCGCAGCACACAGGCGCGTCAGCCAGGCATGGCGAATTTCATCAAGGGCTTGCTTGGCGCGTGAGTATTGTACTTGGCATTGTCCTGCCGGTCTTTGCCATTATCGCGCTGGGCTATGCCGCTTCGCGCTGGCGCTTCGTGGATGATGGCGGCTTTCGCGGGCTGAATTTCTTCACCTTCTCCATCGCCTCGCCCTGTTTGCTGTTCAATGGCGGCACTTCCGGCCATGAAGGCGGCGGGCCGGCGGCTTTTGCGTTTTTCATTGCCTCCATGCTGATCTATGGCATCGCGCTATGGCTTGGCCGTGCAAGGCTGCGGCAGGGCATTGGTGCGGCCGGCCTGTTCGCGCTGAATGCCAGCTTCGGCAATACGGTCATGCTCGGTATTCCGCTCATCACGGCGGCTTTCGGTCAGGCGGGGCTGACGATTTTGCTGGCCATTCTGGCGCTGCATTCCATGGTATTGCTGAGCGTCGCGACGGTGGTGGCGGAGATCGGGCTGCATAGCCAGGCGCCACTGTCGCGCGTATTGCGCGCCACCTTGCTCGGTGTGTTGCGCCACCCGATTGTGATGGCGGTATTCCTGGCTTTTGTCTGGCAAGCGCTTGGCATTCCCGTGCCGGCACCGATGCGCCGCGTGCTGGAATTGCTGGGCGGCGCCGGGCCGCCATTGGCCCTGTTCTGCCTTGGCGGATCGCTCGCGGGGTTTTCGTTGGCCGGCGCGCGGGCCGAGGTTGCTTTCGCCAGTTTCCTGAAACTCGCGCTCATGCCCGCGCTTGCCTGGGGCGCCTGCTGGGCCTTGGGGCTTTCGCCCTTGGAAACGGCAGTGGCGGTGGTGAGCTCTGCGCTGCCCACCGGCGCCAATGCCTTTCTTCTGGCGCGGCGCTATGAAACCGGCGTGGGGGCTTCCGGTGCGACGGTGCTGCTTTCTACGCTGATATCCATCGCAACACTTTCTGTATTGCTCGCCTATTTCAAGGCATGATCATTCCGCGGCGGTGAGTGCCGCGCGGCGGCGGCGCGCCAGCCGCCATTCCTGCCCAATCGCCATGATGGCGGTCAGCAATATGAAGCCGGCGGTGGTGATGAAGATCAGCCGTGGTTCGCCCGCTTCCAGCAGCCAGCCGAAAAGCGGCGGCCCCACCATGCCGCCGATGTTGAAGCCGGTGGAAACAATGCCAAACACCGCGCCCGCTTGCCCAGGTGGTGCGGCGGCGCGCACCAGCATATCGCGCGATGGCATGATCATGCCGGTCAGCAAGCCCGCCGCGATCATGGCGATCACCAGCGCAAAGCCCTGGAAGGTGCCATTGCCGATCAACAGCATCATGCTTGCGGCGGCGATGAAACCAAAGGTTGCGACCAGCCCATGGCGCTTGGTCCAATCCGCAATATAGCCGCCCACCAAAACGCCAATCGCACTCGCGAACAGATAGCCGGTCAAAGCCCCATTCGCGAGTTCCAGGGTCATGCCCTGCGCCACCCAGGCGGCGACGGAAAAGCTATGGATGCCGCCATTGGCCAGTGCGAGCATGATGAAGAACACCATCATTGCCATCACGGCCGGGGTCAGCACACGGCGCACGCCGCCCGTTTCGGATGCGCGCTGCGCGGTCGCCGCCGGGCGGGGTTTGGCCGCATCGCGCCGTGCGGCGAATATCAGCGGTATCGCAACCAGCGGGCCAACCAGGCCGCCAGCAATCATCGCCCAGGACATGCCACCCAGCGCAGCCACACCCAGCATGAAGGCGGGTGCAATCGCGCCCCCCAAAAAGCCGCAAGCGGTGTGCAAGGAAAAGGCGCGGCCAACACGGCCTTCGCTGATGTCCGAACCCAGCACGGCATAATCCGCCGGGTGATAAACACTATTGGCAAGCCCGGCCATGGCGGCTGCCACCAATAGCATGGGCCAGCTTGGAAACAGCCCAAGCAGAATGAAGGCGGAACCCCCAAACATCAGCGCCGCCGCCAGCATTTTGCGCGGGCCTATCCGGTCCACCACAAAGCCCATCGGCGCCTGGGTGAAGGCCGAGACAATATTGAACACCGTCAGCGCCAGGCCGAGTTCGATATAGGAAACATCGAGCGCTTCACGCAGCAGCGGGAATAGCGGCGGCAGGATCAGGATATGCAAATGGCTGACGAAATGCGCGGCGCAGATTTGCGCCAGCGTGGTTTTTTCAGCCGCACTCCAGCCCGATGCCATGGTCAATGCGCCTCTGCCCAGGAATGGCCTTGTCCGACTTCAACCGAAAGCGGGACGCGGAGTGTGGCAACCGATTCCATAATGCTCCGCACCAGGGCGGAGGTTGCTTCTACCTCAGCCTCCGGTACCTCAAACACCAATTCATCATGCACTTGCAAAAGCATGCGCGCCTTGAGGCCGGCATCGCGCAAGGCGCGCGGCAGGCGCACCATGGCGCGCTTGATGATCTCCGCTGCGCCACCCTGGAAGGGGGCGTTGATGGCGGCGCGTTCGGCGCCGGCGCGGCGCACCGGGTCACGCGTGGCGATATCCGGAATCCAGAGCTTGCGACCAAAGGGTGTGCGCACAAAACCATGGGTGCGCGCTTCTTCCTTCAGGCGCTCCATCTCCTGCCTTATGCCCGGATATTGCGCGAAATAGGCATCAATGATGGCGCGGCCTTCGCCCGGTGGAATGCCAAGCCGCGTCGCCAGGCCAAAGGCAGACATGCCATAGATGATGCCGAAATTGATTGTCTTGGCGCGGCGGCGCGCTTCCTTATCCACCTTGTCGCGCGGAATGCCGAAGACTTCGGACGCGGTGCGGGCGTGGATGTCTTCGCCTGCCGCGAAGGCTTCGCGCAATGTCGGCACATCGGCCAAATGCGCCAGCAATCTCAGTTCAATCTGGCTGTAATCGGCGGCCACCAGCACATGGCCCTTCTCCGCAATGAAGGCACGGCGGATGCGCATGCCTTCTTCACTCCGGATCGGGATATTCTGCAAATTCGGATCGGTTGACGAAAGCCGCCCGGTCGAGGTGATCGCCATCTGATAGGATGTATGCACGCGCTTATCGGCGGGATCGATCTGCGCGGCCAGGCCCTCAACATAGGTGGATTTCAGCTTGGCCAATTGGCGCCATTCCAGCACCTTGCCGGCCAATTCAACGCCCTGGACACTAAGTTCTTCCAGCACCGCCGCATCGGTGGAATAGGCGCCAGTCTTGCCCTTGCGTCCACCCGATAGCCCCATCTCATCAAACAGGATCTCGCCCAATTGCTTGGGTGAGCCAACATTGAAGGCGCGTCCCGCAAGCTGATGAATGGCCGCTTCCAGGACCGTGAGGCGCCCCGCGAAATCTTCCCCAATACGCGCCAATTCCGCGCCATCCACCTTCACGCCGGCGGCTTCCATTTCGCGCAGCACGGGGATCATGCGGCGTTCGATCTGTTCGTAACTCGCCAGCGCGCCATCCGCACGCAAGCGCGGGCGCAGCAGCAGCCAAAGCCGCAGCGTCACATCCGCATCTTCGGCAGCATAGGCGGTGGCCTTGTCCAGAGGCACTTCGCTGAACAGCATGCGCGCCTTGCCTGTGCCGGTCACCTCATCAAAGCTGATCGGCTTATGGCCCAGATGCAGAACCGAAAGCTCATCCATGCCATGACCATGCCGACCGGCTTCCATGGCGTAGGATAGCATCATGGTGTCATCAATCGGCGCTATTTCAGCAAAGCCGCCATTCTCGGCCCGCGCCAGCACTTCCAGATCATACTTCGCGTGCTGAAAAACCTTGAGCACGGATGCATCGGTGAAAAGCGGCCGCAGCAGGGCAAAGGCGGCATCTGGCGCGATCTGTTCCGGCGCCGGGGCAGCCAGCATATCACCCGTGCTGCCATGGCGGATCGGCACGTAACAGGCGCGCCCCGGTGCGATGGAAAGTGAAAACCCAACCATATTGGCGCGGCGCGCATCCAGGCTATCGGTTTCCGTATCCACCGCGACCACGCCGGCTTCGCGCGCCAGCGCTACCCAGCGCGCCAAGGCGGCTTCATCAGTCACGCAATCATAGGCGCCAAAGGGCGCCGCAACATTGGGCGTGTCTGCCGTGGGTGCTTCCGGCGCGGTGGCGCGGCTTGCTGCGCGATGCGGTGCGCCATTCGCGTCGCCAAAACCCATGCGCGCCAGGATGGAACGGAAACCCTGCGCACGCAGAAAGGCTTCCAGCTTGCCATCGCCCGGTGCCTTGGCCTCCAGCGCGGCAATCTCCAGCGGCAACGGCGCATTGTCATCAAGCGTCACCAGCCGGCGCGAAATCCGCGCCATTTCGGCGTTTTCCACCAGCGCTTCACGGCGCTTCGGCTGCTTGATCTCGCCCGCGCGCGCCAGCAACGCTTCAAGATCACCATATTCGGTGATCAATTGCGCCGCCGTCTTGATGCCAATCCCTGGCACGCCCGGCACATTATCCGTCGCATCCCCGGCCAGCGCCTGCACATCCACCACTTTTTCGGGTGCGACGCCGAATTTTTCCATCACCTCCGGCGCACGCAGCGGCTTCTGCTTGATGGGATCGAGCATTTGCACCGCAGGGCGGATCAATTGCATCAGGTCCTTGTCGGAAGACACAATCGTCACATGACCGCCCGTTGCCTCGAAAGCCTTGGCATAGGCAGCGATCAGATCATCCGCTTCAAACCCTTCCTGCTCCACGCGCGCGACGCCAAAGGCATCGGTCGCATCGCGGATCAGGCCGAATTGCGGCACCAATTCCGGCGGCGGGTCCGGGCGATGCGCCTTGTAATTGGGGTAAATCTGATTGCGGAAAGTATTGCGCCCAGCATCAAACACCACCGCGATGTGGCTTGCAGCGTGCCGCAGCAGGAATTGCGACAGCATATTGGTGAAGCCGAATACCGCATTCACCGGCGTGCCATCCGGGCGCGTCATTGGCGGCAGCGCATGATAGGCGCGAAAGATATAGCCCGAACCATCCACCAGAATCAGATGGCGTTCGCCGGGCTTGGTTTCCGGCAGGCCCTCGGCCCCCGCAATCGCCTCGCTCAAGGCTTTGCCATGCGGGCGAGCCGCTTCAGGGCCGGTGCCGTCTTCAATGGCCATGATCCTCGCCGGCGCCTTCGGCCAGCACATAGGTGATGGAACAATACGGGCAGGTCACATCATGCCCTTCAATATGCAGCCAGATGCGGGGATGGCCGAGGCCAATCGCCGCTTCGCCATCGCAGGCCACCTTGCGGCTATGGACCGTGACGCGCTGTTCGGGCGTGACACCCACCACGGGCTTCGGGCCATAGCCGGTCATTTGCTGGTCGCGCATCTGGGTCCTCATTTGGCAAATCTTCATCCAATCATACCGGGGAGGCGGGTGATGGACCAGCCTTGCCCGGCACCCTATCTGACAGCAATGACCATGAAGCCCCTCATAACGTCGCGACGGGCGCTGCTGGCTGGCCTGGCTTTGGCTGGCTGTGCCGAGGCCCGCGCCCCCATGGGTCCGGTGGTGACCAGGCCCACCGTGCTGGATGATGCTTTGGTCATGGCCGATGGGTTGCGCCTGCCGCTGCATGCCTGGCGCCCGGAAGGGCCGCCGCGCGCCGTGATGCTCGCCTTGCATGGCATGAATGAATATGGCCGATCCTTTGCCGAGGATGCCGCGCCCTGGTTCACCGCCGCCGGGGTTGCACTTTACGCCTATGACCAGCGCGGCTTTGGCGGCGCCGCGCCGCGCGGCGTTTGGCCGGGGCATGAGACCCTGGCGCAGGATGCCATTACCGCGGCTGGGCTGATGCGCGCCCGCCATCCGGGCCTGCCGCTATTCATGATGGGCGAAAGCATGGGGGGCGCGGTGCTGGTGCTGGCGGGCAGCAAGGCGCCCATGGCGGATGGCCTTGTGCTTTCCGCCCCGGCCCTGCGCGGGCGGGCCAGCCTGGCCTGGCAGGCGCGGCTGATGCTGGATACGCTCATGGCCTTGACGCCGGGGCTGGCGCTTTCTTCCAGCGCGCCGCTGTTTCGCCCGACCGATAATCTCGCCGCCTGGCGCCGTTGGTCCGGCGACCCGCAAGTGCTGAAGCAAACCCGTGTGGATGCCGTGGCCGGCCTGGTTGATCTGATGGATGCCGCAACGGCCGCCCTGCCGCGCTTCACCGCCCCTGCCTTGATCCTTTACGGCGCGAAGGATGAGCTGGTGCCACCCAAGCCGATTCGCGCGGCCCTGGCCCAATTGCCGCGCGGAGCCGCCCAGCGCCTGGCCTTCTACCCGGAAGGCCATCACATGCTGCTGCGTGATTTGGGCGGCGCGGCGGTGGCCGGGGATATCCTGGCCTGGATGGCCGATCGCGACGCGCCCTTGCCCAGTGGCGCGGATCAGGCGGCGGCCGCTTGGCTCGGTTTGGCCTGAGCGGGCTTCCAATCCTGGCCGCGCATGGCATGGTGGGGCAGGTAATTTCCACGAGGGAGGCATAACCCCATGCCGGTCAATGGCCTTGGCCCCTATGATGAGAGCAATATCTTCGCACGCATCCTGCGCGGCGAAATCCCGGCGAAAAAGGTGCATGAGGATGATCATGTGCTGGCCTTCCATGACATCGCGCCCCAGGCGCCGGTGCATGTGCTGGTGATCCCGAAGGGCAAATATGTCTCCATCGCCGATTTCAGCGCGCAAGCGAGTGCGGATGAAATCACAGGCTTCTGGCGTGCCGTGGGCCAGGTGGCGAAGGGCCTGGGGCTGGAGCCCGATGGCTATCGCGTGCTGATGAATATGGGCATGCATTCCGGCCAGGAAGTGCCGCATTTTCATGTGCATATCTGTGGCGGGCGCCCCTTAGGGCGTATGATCGCCCAAGCTTGAAACAAACAAGAGGAAGCGCAGCGTGATGTTCGATACGATTATTGTTGGCGGCGGTTCCGCCGGTTCCGTGCTGGCGCATCGGCTCTCGGCCCGCAGCAACCATAAGGTGCTGCTCTGTGAAGCCGGCCCTGATGCACCGCCTGGCGAAGAAGCCAAGGAAATCCGCGACAGCTACCCGGGCACAGCCTATTTCGATCCGCGCTTTCATTGGACGGAACTGCGTGTGCATACGCAAATTGTCTCCCACAATAATCCTGGGGAACGCCCGCCCTTGCGCAAATACGAACAGGCGCGGGTTTTGGGCGGCGGTTCTTCGATCAATGGCCAAATGGCCAATCGCGGCGCGCCGACCGATTACAATGAATGGGAAGCGCGTGGCGCGACCGGTTGGAATTGGGACGCGGTGCTGCCCTATTTCAAAAAGGTTGAACACGACCTTGATTTTGATGGTCCCTTCCATGGCAAGGATGGGCGCATCAAGGTGCGCCGCATCAAGCCCGAGAATTGGAACAACCACGCCAAGGCGGCCGCCAAATCCTTCGCTGCCGCCGGCTTCAAGGCCTTGGAAGACCAGAATGGGTTTTTCGAGGATGGCTATTTCCCCATCACCATTTCCAATGCCGAGGAACAGCGTGTTTCGGCCGCCATGGGCTATCTGGATCGTGAGACCCGCAAGCGGGAAAACCTGACGATTTCCTGCGAAACCCAGGTGAAGGAATTGATCTTCGAAGACCAGCGCTGCGTTGGCGTGGTGGCTGTGGTGCGCGGGCAGGAACAGCGCTTCATGGGGCGGGAGATCATCCTGTCCTGCGGCGCCATTCATTCGCCGGCGCATTTGCTGCGTTCGGGCATCGGCCCCGTTGGGCATTTGCGTGATCTTGGCATTCCGGTACGCATGGCCTTGCCCGGCGTGGGTCAGGGCCTGATGGATCATCCTTCCATCGCGCTGTCTTCCTTCCTGAAGCGTGGCGCGCGGGTGGATAACCAAACGCGCCGTCATATCCTGCTTGGGCTGCGCTATTCATCCAAGCTGGAAGGCGTACCGGCGGGGGATATGTTTGCCGCTGTCGTCAGCAAATCCGCCTGGCATGCAGTGGGTGAACAGGTCGCTTCCATGCTGCTTTGGGTCAACAAGACCTATTCGGAAAGCGGGCAATTGAAGCTTGCTTCCAGCAATTGGCGCGATGAGCCGATTGTCGAATTCAACCTTCTGTCAGACAAGCGCGATCTTGATCGGCTGATGAGCGGCTTTCGCATGATGGCCGCGATCCAGATGAGTGATGAGCTTGGCAAGGTCACGGATAATCACTTCCCGGCCAGCTATAGCGACCGCGTGCGCAAGATTGGCGTGGTGAATGACAAGAACCGCATGCTGACCAATTTGATCAGCCTGGTGCTTGATGGTCCGGCTTTCCTCCGCAAATACTTCATTGACCGCTTCGTGGTGGAAGGCTTCCGCATTGATCAGGTGCTGACCGATGATGCGGCTTTGGAAGCCTTTATCCGCAAGGCGACGATTGGCGTTTGGCACGCTTCCTGTTCCTGCCGCATGGGCCGGCCGGAAGACCCGATGTCGGTGGTGGATACCAATGGCCGGGTGAAGGGGATTGAGGGGCTGCGCGTGGTGGATGCCTCAATCTTTCCCGTGGTGCCTTGCGCCAATACGAATTTCCCGACCCTGATGTCGGCGGAAAAGATTGCGGACGCGATCATTGCGGGGTACTAAGGGGGGCGCATATTTTTATTAGGCGGATTTTGCTTTTTCGTATTGGTAAGATCCGCCTTCAATCAGCCTGACGTAGAATTCGTCAATGATTTGTTGGCAGGCGCTAGGTGTACCGTCACTAACGCCTTGTCGATATCGTTTTTCGATATCCAGGATTTCATCCTGTGATATTCCACGAAGCACAAGACCCTTCACATTTATTTTCGCGAACCGCTTATCGGTAATGAGCGCGAATGGGGGTACATGTCGTTTAATTGCTTCGTTCATGCCGATCATGCAAAGATGACCAATCCTGATCCGCTGATGCACAACCGCATGCATTCCAAGATAACAGTTATCGCCAATCTCCACATGGCCGGCCAGGGTGGCATGCATGGCAAATTTATTGCCATTTCCTATCCGACAATCGTGCGAGACATGGCTGTAGGCCATGAGATAGTTGCGATTTCCAATCACGGTTTCAGGCTCAAAGGTAGAGGCATTTATTGAGCTAAACTCACGCAAGACATTTTCTGCGCCGATAATCACCGGCCCACCTTCTCCGTGATAATCCGGATGTTGCGCCCTGAGACCAAGGCTTACAAAAGGAGATAATTCGTTGCGCGGACCAATACGAATCGGACCCTTCAGCACTGCATGATGTCCGATTTTCGTGCCTTCCCCAATATCCACATCACCTTCGATAATGACATGGTGGCCTATGACGACATTCGAAGCGATTGTGCCGTGGCCGGAAAGAACGCTCCCATGGCCGATCGTGACATTGTCTCCAAGCGTAAAATTCGGATCAATCAGAGCGGCCGTCATGGTATGACTTGGCGGCGTCTAAGGCTTGGCGAGATTGATTGCGACGGTTTGAACCGCGCGAATGACAGAAGATATGTCCTCATCTGTCATTTCGGGCCAGAGCGGCAGGCTCAGGCACTCGGCAGCAGCCAGGTCAGCGTTTGTGGCCGTAGTATCATCCGATGCTTGGCGATACGGCGCCTGGCGGCCAGGCGGTATTGGATAGTGTATCAGTGTTTGTACGCCCAAGGCGGCAAGTTCCTGCTGGAATGCGTCACGCTTGTTGCAGCGTATGACGTATAGATGCCAAGCGGATCGCCTGTTTGGCGCGATCACAGGCGGCGCAATGCCGGGCAGGTTTTGCATGCCGTGCTGGAAGCGTGCAGCGATTTCGTTCCTGCGAACAACCTTTTCTTCAAGTCGGGCGAGCTTCACCGACAAAAAGGCGGCCTGTAGCTCATCAAGCCGTGAGTTGGTGCCCGCTTCCTCATGCACGTATTTGACATCCGATCCGTAATTGCGAAGACGCCTGATCCGCTTTGCCAATTGGGCATCATTGGTGGTGATCGCACCGCCATCACCAAGCGCTCCAAGGTTTTTGGTGGGATAGAATGAAAACCCCGCGGCATCGCCCAGGGAACCAGCGCGTATTCCCGCTTCCTCCGCGCCATGAGCCTGCGCTGCATCTTCGATGAGATACAGGTCATGCTTTTCCGCCAAAGCCTTCAGCGCAGCCATATCGGCCGGCTGACCGAAAAGATGCACGGCAATAATCGCACGTGTGCGATCCGTTATGCGTTGCGCAACTTTTTGCGGATCAAGATTGAAACTCTGTAGATCAATATCTGCTGCGACCGGCGTTGCGCCACAGGCTGAAACGGCAAGCCATGTTGCGATGAAGGTTTGGCTTGGTACGATAACCTCATCGCCAGGACCTATGCCATATCCGCGAAGGATAAGGGTCAAGGCATCAAGACCATTGCCCACGCCAATGGCATGCTCAGCCCCGCAATATTTTGCGAATTGCGCTTCAAACTGACTGAGCGCTGACCCTTGAATGAAGTAGCCGCCGTCCATCACGGACGCAAAGGCTGAACCGAGTTCCTCGCGTATCTCTTCATGTGCTCGGGTGAGATCGAAGAAGGCGATGCCGTTCATGTGCTTCAGCCTCGCGGAAGATTGTAGGGAAAGCCGTGCCGTGTCGCGGTTTCACGGATGAATTCGCCATAATCGCGGATATAGTCACTTGCGTCGTAATCGGTGCTGGCAAGAACAAGACAAACCGAATTCCCGCTGAAGTTATTCAAGACGCGCCAAACAAAGGGAACAACCACAAAGCCCAGATGGGCACGACTGAGATGGATCGTCTCCTGACGTAGGCCGTCATCAAGCACAAGATCAAAACTACCGGATAGGGCAATGAAAACCTGGGTCAACTGGCGATGCGCATGGCCGGCACGTTCAGCACCACTTGGGATATCATAAAGATAATAGACGCGCCTTATGTCGAAGGGCACATGACGCCCGCCTTCGGCAAAACTCAGATTACCGCGATAGTCATTGACCGACGGCATATCAATCCAATGGCAGCGATTAAGCGGGCTTTCTACCCTGGGTGCCTGACTTGCCCTCAAGGCATTCGCCGTTTCGCTATTTGGATTCATAACACCCCCATGTCGCTACCGATACTTTTGTAGGCCTTGCAATAATCTTCACGCATAAAACGAACTTTCCGCTTCAGTCCTATTGAGTAGGATGAATTCGAGCATAGTGCTGATAAATCTGTCCAACCCGAAAGTGGCTTCCGCCTTTTTCTGTACATTCTCCAACATGCTGCGGGTGGCAAACTTATCCTTCCCCGTTTCCTGAATTTCGGAAATTCGTGCATCAAACGCATCAGCGAACTCCGGGGAATCGATGGGTACGGGTCTGAAACTTGGATAATCACCAAGAACCTTCTCCAGGAAGGGCGATCCATCTGCAAGCATGAAGGCTTTTGCCTGGAAGGCAGCAAGAATTCGTTCGTGTATGGCCGTTAAGGTGCAAGGCGCGGTATTTACCAGTATGCGGCTTCTTGCATAGAGCTTATTGAGTTCCCTCGCGGGCAAGGCCCCGTGAAACACTGCCCGTGTATTCGCCTTATCAAGATGCGGCCAATCTCCGAATAAATGGCCGCCATGACGCATGACTTGCCTCGCCATGCGATCTGCACGTACTGCCCGCACGTAAGCGTCAACATGCTGACAACTCCGCAGAAACAAGGCAAGGCGTTCGCCAAAATGGATCTGGCGCGCGGCATAGGCATGTGCGACGATCTGACCAATGGTTTCTTGCTGACCCGACAATGCTACGGCGGAAGCTTCTTCAAGTACATCGCGCATCATTTTCGGTAACCCGCCCCAGGGTTCACGAATAGCTTCCGGGTTGACGCCTGTTTTTACAAAGACCAGCTCAAGATCGCGTTGCTGCCAAGCGGTATCATTGGCGTGTGGGTTCGTGGGGTAGCCAAAGGGCAACACTGTCGCGAAATTTTTCCCCTTAAAGAATCTCACATAAAAATCGTAAAAATCATGACATGCGTAAAGATTAAAAAGCCCTACGCCCACGGCGCGATGCAAGGCTGGTGAATAATATGGCGCATCACCCATAGAGCTGATGAAGGGGACTTTGAGGTTACTCCAGAGGTTACCTTTCTCGGTGGCCAGCGCCATACCGATACCCTGAAAACTGAAACAAAAATCGGGCCGCCCCTGTTTTAGCCTAGTATCCAGTTGCGCCGTCCATTCGTTCTGCAACATATCGATGATTTGAACCGAAACACCGTACATTGCCATTCGATCGGCAATGCACTTGGTCCACCAGGCAAGGATCCCATTCGCATTTTGGCCAACAAATGCAATGGCAGAAAATTGAGCCATTTTTCCTTTATTCCCAACAAACACGCTGAATCTATAATCGCTCCTCTGAAAAAGAAAGCCTTAAGTCGTGTGATCGCACGACTTAACGCAAAACCCCCGGATAAATCGCCCCATAATACCGGCGCAGCTCCGCAATCTGCGCCGGCGGGGGTTGACCATAGGCGCCGCGCCGGCTGGTGAAACGCCCGCCCATGGCGCGCTTCAGCTTCACCGCCGCCTGGCCTTGCTGTACCAGCGCCAAAGGCCCGCATAGCACTGGCGCGCCGCGGGCGGTTTCATGCACACCCGCTTCGAACAGCAGCACCATCGCCACACCAACGGCCGGGATCACCACCTCCGCCCCGCGCGCCACGCAATCCTCAGCCGCCTTGTGAAATTGCGCGAGTACGGAATCGCGCACCGCACCCGGCGCGAAGGCGGCTTCCAGATCGGTCAGCTTCGCCACATCCATCCGCGCCGTGGCGGCCACCCGCCCGGCCAGGCCATAGCTGCGGATATTTTCGGCCACGCGCGCCTCATGCTTATCGTTGGAAAAGACAATACCGATGGAAGCGCCCATCTGGCAGGCGGTCAGCAACGCAGACTCGCAAAGCCCCAGCACGGGAATGCCAGCAATTTCGCGCGCAATGCGCAGCCCGGGATCCACAATATTGCCAAGCAGCACGGCATCGAAGCCCTCAGCCTCGGCCCGCGCGACATTTTCCAGCACCTCACCGGTTTCGATGAATTCCAGATAGCGATACTGGTCGCCAATGCCGCCGCGCTTTTCAATGCCATGGATGGCGATTTCCGTGCCCGGATCGGCCGTGGCATCCAAAAGCCGCCGCAGCGCCTTGGCATAGGTCGGCCAGGCATCCGGCCTGGTCAGGGATTGGTACCAAAGCCTCATCGCAGCCCCCGTGATGTGCCAGGCAATAGCGCCCGATTCGCCGCGCCCCGTCCATCCCCCAGCCCCTCTCCCATGCCCCGTTTCCTCTGATATAAGGCGGCATGAGCATGACCCTGGCCGATATCCTGGCGCCAATGCCGCCAGAACGCTTCTTCGCCGAATATTATGATCAGCAGCCGCTGCATCTGCCGGGCGCTGCGGAGAAATTCGCCCATGTGCTGGATTGGGCCGGCATTAATCGCCTGCTCGGCATGACGCATATCTGGTCCGAACGCAGCCTGAAGGTAGTGCTGGACAGCACCACGATCCCCGCCGCGCAATATAGCCAAAGCGCCATGTCGCGCGACGGCGCCAATTCGCTGCAACCCATCCCCGCCAAGGTGCAGGAATGGGTGGCGCGCGGCGCTTCCGTGGTGATGAATGATGTGGATAGCCTGACACCGGGACTTGCCGGCGTTTCCAATGCGCTGGAAGGCGCTGGCCTCGGTAAGGCGCAGGCCAATATCTATATCTCCTGGCAAAGCCACAAGGCGTTTCATGCGCATTATGACACGCATGATGTCTGGGCCGTGCAGGTGGAAGGGGAAAAGACCTGGAACATCTGGGAAGGCCGCGCCGAATGGCCGGTGGCGCATGCCATTTTCCGCAGCCAGGGTCAGGAATTTCACGAAAAGGCCAAGGGCGCGCTCCGCTTCAAGGCGCATCTCAAAAAGGGCGATCTGCTTTATCTGCCGCGCGGCTGGTATCATGATGCCCTGGCCGAGGCACCCAATTCCGTCCATATCGCCTATGGCGTGCATGCGGCGATGGGCGTGGATTTCATGGGCCTGCTGACAGAACGCGCCTTTCACGATGCGGAGTTTCGCAAGCCCCTGCCGCGGCAGGATGGGTCGGCGGCGGCGAAGTATGCGCTGACACAACGTGCCGCCTTGCTGGGCCAGCGCATCGCCGAATGGTCGCGCGATCCGAAATTCCTGCAGGCCGTCGAAAACTTCCTCGCGCATTACCGCTATGAACGCGGCGGCTATGATCTATTGGCCGCACGCGGCGCGGCGCCGGCAGCAGCCGTGGCCGAGAGCACTCCGGCATTCCGCGTGCGCCCCAATGTGAAAACCGTCCGCCGTGGCGCGGAGTTTGGGCTGCGCACGGAAATGGGCATCCTGCCGATCACCGCTGAGGAGGTTGAGGCCGCAGCCTGGATCATCACCCAGCCCAGCATTACGGAAACCTCTCTGGCCCTTGCCTGCCCGGGCGCCAAGACCGCGGCGCTGATTGAAAAGCTCCGCGCGGCGGAGATTTTGCTGTCAGCATGAAGCCCGGCCCCTGGCTCGCCATCATCCTGGCGTTCACGGCGCTGCCGGCGTTGGCGCAGCCCTATGGCTTTTCCTGCGTGGGCGCGGAAAGGCTGGAAGATGATGTGTTTTCCATCGCTTTCCCGCGCGGCAGCGCCGCCATCCCGGAAGCCGCACGCTCTCCGCTGGCGGCGGCCATCGAAGCCGCCTTGGCGGAACCTGGGCGCAATATCTGCATCCTGGGCCATGCGGGGCAGGAAGGCGGGGCCACCACCTCCATCCAATTGGCCGCGCAGCGCGCCCGCGCCGTGACCAATGCCATGGCGGAACGCGGCATTGCGGCGGAACGGCTGCGGGCAGAGGCGCGCAGCGCCCAATTCAGCCCGACGGTTCGCGCCACCGAGCCACCATCGCGCACCGTTACCATCGTGCTGATGCCACCCCCCTGAGTCATCAAGGGGCTTGCCCCTTCATCCGCACGGGGCCAGAAGGGGTCAGGAAACCCAGGGCCGATTCGCCCCCTATGCCAAGGAGAAACGCCGATGCTGTCACGTCGTTCCCTATTCGCCGTCGGCGGCGCTGCCCTCTTGCTCAATGGCTGCGCGCAGGTCGCGCCGGAAGGCGGCCCGCCGCTCATGGACGTCATCGGTTCTGACCCAAATCTTTCCAGTTTCCGCGCTGCGCTGCGCAGTTCCGGGCTGGCTTCCGAATTGTTTGACCGGCCTGGCATCTATACCGTGCTCGCGCCAACCAACCTTGCCTGGTCAGGTGCACCGGAACGCATTCGTAACGGTGACCGCGAAGGGCTGCTTAACCTGATCGCAGGCGGGCGGCTGAGCCTCGCGGATATTCAGGCACGCGGCGGTCGCATCCGGATGTTGGGCGGCATTGATGTGCGCGTGGTGGGCGGTACGGCTGACAGCCCGCGTATTCAGGCGGCGCGCCCAGGACAGGCGCCTTCGGGTGCTTCGGCAAGCATCATCCGCGCCAATGTGATGGCAAACAACGGCGTGGTGCATGTTGTGCAAGGCGTGCTGCTGCCCGCGTGATCCGGCGCCGCGCCGCCCTTGGCGCGCTGCTTTTTGCGCCGGCGCTGGCCTTCGCGGGCAGCGCCGGGCAGCGAATTTGGGTGGTCAGCAATGGCTGGCATAGCGGCATTGTGCTGGCCCGCGCCGATGTGCCTGAAAGCGTGATCCCGGAAATCGCGGATTTTCCCCAGGCGCGGTTTTTTGAATTTGGCTGGGGTGATGCGGAATTCTACCCAGCGCGAGAGGCCGGCGCCTGGCTTGCCTTGCGGGCGGCCTTTCCAGGGCCGGCGGTGATGCATGTGGCGGGCCTTCCGGATCATCCGGCGCGCATCTGGCCCAATGTCACCATCCTGCCCTTTGCCGTTGATGCCGATGCGCTGCGCCGCTTGCTTGATTTCCTGCGCCGTAGTTTTGACCGTGCCGGGGCGGGGCGCGCGGTGGTGACGGCGCGCGGCATCTACCCTTTCAGCCTTTTCTATCCGGCAACAGGGCGGTTTCACGTTTTCAACAATTGCAATACCTGGACCGCGCAGGCGCTGACGGCCATGGGGCTCGGCGCGTCACTTGGGGGCGTAAATACGGCGGATGATCTGATCAGCCGCATCCGCCCCTTTGCAGCTGTGGAGTGAATACACAAGTATTGGAGATATGAGCAGGAACAGCATAAACTGACTATTGAGGTTGTAACTTTTCAAGAACGGCGAAGCGTACCTCGGGAGGATTGACTCTCTCTAAGCGACCACCTGCGGTCTTCGAGAAAAATCCGAGCCGTACCTGACTCAACTCGATGTTCCGTCCCATACCAAAATAAAGAATTGCGACGTCATGGAAATCCTCTGGATTTTGTTGGATTTGCCCTTTCCAGCCAGCCTGGATAGTACGTTTTTTCATCCAATAAAAAATAGCGCTCCTGGTGGTTTGAAGAAAATCATGTTTGCCAAGTGTGGTATGTTCAACAAAGAGGGCGTTTCTTATGAAGGAAAATCCCCTTCGAGCGTCGTATTCAAAAAAAGCTTCCGCGCTGAAATCATTATTTCGTGAGGGGTCGCGTAGAGGACCATGTTTCCAAAAATCTGCCGTATCAGAAATTATTCGGTGCTCCACGCATTCGTCATTTGCTATTGATTGGTTGACTTCTGCTCGCTCAGCTTGGTGCCTAATCGCAACTGCAAGCCCACCAGCCAAACGCGTCACGTCTGAAAGATTGGGCTGTAGGGCTAGGGGCTTCGAAAGCAAAACACTGAGCTCATCCCACGGTTTGACGATATCGTTTATGAATCGGGACGTTTCAATTGCGGAAAACCGAACTCAGCCCTTCTTCGCATCCGCAATTGGCGCCACGTCGTGTGTCATGCCGGCGAGCACTTCCGCCACATGGCGCACCTTCACCGAAGACCCTTCACGCTTCAGCCGCCCCGCCATGTTCAACAGGCAGCCCATATCACCCGCGAGCAAGGTGCCCGCCCCGGTCGCCTGAATATCGCGGCATTTATCGGTGACCATGCGCACGGAAATATCGGGGTATTTCACACAAAACGTCCCGCCAAAACCACAGCATATCTCCGGCTCCGCCAATTCGATCAGGCTAAGCCCCTCAACGGATTTCAGCAATTTGCGCGGCTGCGCCTTCACGCCCATCTCCCGCAAGCCCGAACAGGAATCATGATAGGTCACGCTGCCATCAAGCCGCGCGGCAACCTTTTCCATGCCCATCACATCGGTCAGGAAGGACACCAGTTCATGCGTGCGCGCGGCGAGTGCTTCCGATTTACCGCGATAATGCGGGTCATCATCAAACAGCGCCGGGTAGTGATGCGCGATCATGCCGGCGCAGGAACCGGAAGGCGCGACCACATAATCATAGCCCTGGAAGGCATCCACCACCGCACGGGCCAGCGCCTTGGCATTGGCGCGGTCGCCGGAATTATAGGCGGGCTGACCGCAACAGGTTTGGCTCGGCGGCACTTCCACCAGGCAGCCGGCTTCTTCCAGCAGCTTGATGGCGGCAAAGCCAACACTTGGCCGATAAAGGTCCACCAGACAGGTGACGAAAAGGGCAACGCGCGGGCGGGCTTGGGTCATGGGGGCAGTTTAATCCTACCGATGCGCGCTGGCGATATGGCCAGCGTCAATTGAGGCGCTGGCGCAATTCGCCGGCCAAGGCGCGCACGCGGGCAGCGGCCTCGCCTTCCGGCACCAATTCCAGGAAGCGATCCAGGCAGCCAAGCGCCGCGCCAATCCGTTCCAGCCTTTGGTTCATCAGCCCCGCTTCGCGCCACAGCGCGGCATGATCGGGCGCCAGCCGCAGCATGTCTTCGGTCGCGGAAAGGGCCGCCTTCACATCCCCGCCGCGCAACCGCCGGAGCTTGATGTTGTTTTGCAGCCGCAGCAGCACTTCGCGCCGCGTCATGGGGCGCAGCACGCCGGGGCGGAGTTCCGCCTTTTCGCCCTCCACGCGCTTGATCAGCGCGCGCAAATCCTGCGCTTCCAGAACCTTGCCGCCCGCAAAAACATCCAGAATAAGCTTGCCCTTGGGCCCTTCCAGCGCCAGCAGGAAATGGCCAGGGAAGTCCACGCCGAAAGCGCCCCAGCCCGCAGCATCGGCGGCATGCAACCACAAAATACCGAGCGCGACCGGCAGGCCGCGCCGGCGTTCCACCACATGGATCAGATTGGTATTCGCCATATCCTCATAGGTTTCGGAATCGCCCCGATAGCCGAAATGCCCATGCAGCGTTTCCGCCAGGATCAGGCGGCGCGCTTCCAGATCACCGCCATCCGCCTTGCCATCCATGCTGGCGGCATCCACCACCTTGCGTGCGATATCGGAAAAATGCGCGGCTACCTTGCGCCAATCGGCCTCCGGCGCATCCACCCGCGCCAATTGCAAGGCAACGGTCGCGATATCAAGCTCCAGATCCGGTAGATTACCGGCGGCTTCGATCGCGCTGCGTGGTTCGGGGGCATGGGTGATCGTCATCAATCATAATTTTACGTCTTCTTTAGGAAGGATCAAGTTTTATCAGCGCAACAGCAGCGGCAGCATGGAATCCAGGCGCAAAAGCCCCTCACCGGTTGCGCAAAGCCGGCCATTTTCGCGCCAAAACAGGTAACCCTCATCCAAGCAGGCAGCCAGCATGGCGGGGTCCACCACCTCGGCAAAGGCAAGCCCGGCGCGGGCTTCGATTCGCTTGGGGTCTATGCCCTCCGTCAGGCGCAGCCCCATCAGCATGGCTTCACGGCCGACTTCCGCAGGGCTCAGGGTTTCAACATCCACCGCCGCATGGCCCTGGGCTTCCACCAGGCGCAGCCATTCTTCCGGCGCGCGATGGCGGCGCGTGGCCCAAATGCGGCTTTCACGCAGCACGCGCTGATGCGCCCCGGCGCCAATACCAAGGTAATCGCCATAGCGCCAATAGGCCAGATTATGCCGGCTTTCCGCGCCGGGCTTGGCATAATTGCTGATCTCATAGGGCTTCAGCCCAAAGCGCGCCGCTTCTTCCGCAGTGGCCAAGTAAAGCCGCGCCGCATCATTTTCCGCCGGCAGCGCAAAGGCGCCACGGCGATAGAGCGTTTCAAACTGCGTGCCCGGTTCAATCGTCAGCTGATAGAGCGAGAGATGATCGGCGGCGAGCGCCAAGGCCTGGCGCAGCTCCGCCCGCCAGGCCGCTTCCTGCTGGCCCGGCCGTGCATAGATCAAATCAAAGGAAAGCCTTGGGAAGATACCGCGCGCGGCTTCAAGCGCGGCAATCGCCTGCGCCACATCATGGCGGCGACCGAGAAAGCCCAAAGCCTCCGCATTCAGGGATTGCACGCCAAGGCTTGCGCGATTGACCCCGGCATCACGAAACGCCGCAAGCTTTGCCGCTTCCACGCTGGTGGGGTTGGCTTCCAGGGTGATTTCAATATCGGGCAGCGGGTCGAAGAAACGCGTGGCATCTTCAATCAAGGCCGCGACGGTTTCGGGCGCCATCAGGCTTGGCGTGCCGCCGCCGAAGAAAATGCTCGCCAGTGGCCGGCGGCCAAGCAGTGCCGCTTCATGCGCCAATTCGCGCCGCAATCCCGCGCGAAAGCGTGTCTCATCCACCCTGTCACGGACATGGGAATTGAAGTCACAATAGGGGCATTTGGCCGCACAAAACGGCCAATGGATGTAAAGCGCGAGAGGTTCCACGCAGGGTCTATAGGCTATTCCAGCTTCACGCCGGAAGCCTCGACCAACGGGTGACACTCAATCTACGGCGAAGACCGCGTCAATCTCGACTGTCGCATCGAGAGGCAGTTGCGCCACGCCGATTGAGGTGCGGGCATGCCGGCCATTCTCGCCCCAGAGCGCGATGAACAGCTCCGAACAGGCATTGATCACCTTGGGATAGTCGCCCATGCCGGGTGCTGCGGTCACGAAGCCACGCACCATCACCACCTGACGGACGCGGCCAAGATCGCCACCAAGCGCCATGCGCAGGGTGGAAAGCAGTTGCAGGCCAATCGCCACCCCGCCTGCGCGCGCGGTGGCCAGGTCAACATCCTTGCCATAAACCCCGGTGGGGTAGGGCACACCGTTGCGTTCGCAAATCTGACCGGCGAGGAAGATCAGATTGCCCTCACGCCGCCACAGGATGAATTCCGCCACAGGCTTTGCCGCCGGCGGCAGGGCATGGCCAAGGGCAGTCAGACGGGACAGAAGTTCGGCGTCAGTCGGCATCACGAAGCATCCCCGATAGGTCAAACAAGTGCGGCGCAGAGCGCATATTTGTCGTCAGCGCCTATCTTGCATGCGTGAAACAAAGCGGCAAGGCAGGGCTTCGGGTATCGAAGCCTTATGCCAATCCTGCTGTTTCGCTTTAGGTCGCGGGCCTAACGCTTCTTGCCGCCGGCGCGTTCCAGGGACGCGATGCGCAGCGCGGCCTTGCCTGACGCCTTCGCGATTTCATTGTCCTGCGCTTCAATTTCCTTGCGCGCGGGCAAGTCCCCATCAAGCCCACCGAGCAATTCCGCTGGCACCTTCCGGTTGGAACGGCGGCTGCCATCCTCATAAATCACATCAAACAGCACGAAGCGTGCTTGGGTTCCTGGCTTATTGGCCATGGTGTTCTCCTTTAGTCCTTGAATCTTCGCTGGTGTCGGCTTCGGCATCCTGCGGTTCTTCGCCCGCCTTGCGCCGCGCCACCGCTTCCTTCAGCGCTTCCAGCTTGGCTTCCTTGCGCGCCTGTTTGGCCCGGTTCACATCAGCCCGGTTCTGCCCATAATTCGGTTTGCGCGCCATGCCGCTTCTCCAAACATAAAACGAAAACGGGGCGACAAACGCCGCCCCGCTCCAGAAACTACAGCGCCCGAAAGCGCCGCAATCGCAGATCAGATCTTGCGCAGATTGCCGGCAGAGATCTTGCCCTGCTGGCCCTTCTGCAATTCAAAATCAATCTTGTCGCCTTCATTCAGGCCTTGCAGGCCAGAACGCTGGACATCGCTGACATGAACGAAGACGTCCTTGCTGCCATCATCGGGCTGGATGAAGCCATAACCCTTGGTGGCGTTGAACCATTTTACAGTGCCGGTTGCCATGCTGTTTACTCCGGTTGAGAAACTCCGCCACGCGGGATCGCGCTACGGGCCGACCATCGCTACAGCCCAACCATGGGAAGGCACGGGAAGCAGGTTTGAGGATACTCGCCAAACCTTCATGGGGCCGGGCCGAAACGCCCAAACCGGACGAGGTGACAAGGGCCATATGGGCCTTTCGGAGCCCAATCGCAAGTTTTTCCTTAAAATGCCGAAAAAAAGAGCCGCGCTATTCCAGCCAATGCCGCGCCGCAGTGATCACCACGCCGTTGGAACGCCCGCCCGCAAAGGTCTCGATGCGTGATGCATAGCCCTGCGCCAGTATCATCGCAGTCGGCAGGTCAATCGCAATCCGCCCCGCCATGGCGATCCGCGCCTCCTGCCCCGTATTGCCAAGCCGGCCGGCCAATTCCACCGCGCAAAGCGCAACCAGCACCTGCCGAGCTTCGATCCGTGAAAGCCCCTCGGCGCGGCAGGTGACGCCGCGCGGGCTTTCGGGCACCGGCAATTCAAACGTCACACCGGGGGCGATGCGCCGTGCCGTCAGGCTCCAGCTTTCAAATTGCCGGCGCCAGGGAACCAGCGCGCCATCCCGCTCGGCATCGGGCGGGTCATGGGTAAAGCTTGCGATGCCGCCATCATCGCGGCGCAGCACGGCCAGTCTTTCGCCGCGCAGCGCTTCCGGTGCCAGAATAAGGCGCGTCGCGCGCGCCCGCGCATCGCGTTCCACCGTCGCGACATTCAGGCAATCGCGCCGTGGCGTCCGATCCAGCCTTTCCCATTGTTCGCGGCAGAGCCTTCGCCAGCTGCCCCAGGCAGTCCCACCAATCGCTACCGGCGCGGTGATTGGCGTGACGGGCGCGCTCAAGGGCAAGGCAGGTGCGACGGTCCGCCAATCCGGCGCTTGCGCAAAAGCGGTTGCGCCGCAGAGGCTCAGCGCGAGCAGCAGAAGGCGCAACACCCTCTAAATGCTGCCCGGCGTTGGGATAGCATTGATGCCAAGGCTGCGCGCGGTGTCCGCCAGAATATCCCAGGTGGTGGCATCCACCGGAATGCCACCTGCCAGCCGCGCCGCGCGTGTGGCCCTTTCCTTCTCACCGGCAACCAGCACGGGTTGGTCAGGATCGGCGGGCGGTGAGGCCTTCACATGCGCAATCACCGCGGCCATTTCGGATCGGAAAGCGGCCAGATCACCGAAGCGCGCCGGATCAATCACAAAGGCAAGCCAGCCATTGACGATGCTGCCATCCTTCGGGTGATGCGGTGCCGCGGTCACGCCACCAATCAGCGCGCCGGCCAGGATTTCGCACATCAGCGCCAGCCCATAGCCCTTATGCCCGCCAAAGGGCAGCAAGGCGCCACGCGGCTGATCCCGATACAAAACGCCAGGATCATTGGTAGGCTTGCCCTTGGCATCCACCAAGGCGCCATCCGGCACTGGCTTGCCGGCATTGAAGGCCACACGGCACTTGCCAAGTGCGATAGCCGCCGTCGCGAAATCCAGGATAAGCGGGTGTTCACCTTCCGCCGCCGCCGGCACGGCGACGCAGACAGGATTGGTGGACATGCGCCCATCGCTCCCGCCAAAGGGCGCCACCGCGCCGGGGCCGGAAACGCCATTGACGAAATGGACTGAAATCATCCCGGCCCGCGCCGCCTGTTCACCGTAGGAGCCGATGCGCCCCAGATGATGCACATTCTTCAACGCCATCACCGCATGGCCATGCTGGCGCGCGGCATTGATCGCCCAATCCATGGTGATGCGCCCAATGCGCTGGCCATAGCCCATCTTGCCGTCAAACACGGCAAGAGACGCCTCCTGCCGCACCGCTTCCGGCATGGCGCCGGCATGAAGCTTTCCGGCACGGAGATTTTCCACATAGCGCACCAGCAGCATGATGCCGTGGCTGTCATGGCCTTGCAGATTCGATTCCAGCAAATGATCCGTGACCATTGCCGCTTCATCTTCGGCGCTGCCGCCAGCGCGGATCATGGCATGCACCAGGCCGCGCAAGGCAGCAGGATCAACGCGGAGCATCGGGGCGGCTTTCATGATTCCCTCCAGGGGCGGCGCTGCCACAGGCCGCGCAATTCCTTCTCATTACGCTCCACTTCGGCGCGATAGGCATCGCCGATCAGCGGCGCCAGCGGCAGGCCAAGCCTTTCCGCCTCCCTGATGAAATTCGGATCAGACAGCGCCGCGCGGAAGGCCGCTTCCAGCCGAGTGCGAATCTCTGCCGGCAAGCCCGGCGGCGCCACCACACCGCGCGTTGCCCCGCTCACCAGCCGATAGCCTTGCTCCCCGAAGGTTGGCACATCCGGCGTGCCGGCCCAGCGTGTTGCCGCCGCCTGGCCGAGGGACCTGATCTTGCCATCACGCAGCAGGGCGAGGCTTTCACTCATGTTGAAGGCGCCCACCTGCAAATGCCCGCCCAATAGCGCGGTCGAAAGTGGCGCCATGCCGTTGAAGGGCGCGTGGGTCATCGGCGGCACGCCGGCCATTTCCTCAAAGGCGATGACCAGCAGATGGTCATCCGAACCAATGCCCGTGCTGCCATAGGAAATCTGCCCCGGCCGCGCCTTGGCCGCCGCGATCAGGTCGCGCAAATCCCGCAGCGGCGAATTGGCCGCGACGAATAGCCCGCCCGGATCATCAACCACATTGGCGATGAAGGTGAAATCAAGCGCCCGGTATCTGGTTTGCCGTTCCATGGGATAGGTCACCAAGGCCGGCACGGATGTCGCGGCCAAGGTATAGCCATCGGGTGCGGCAGCGAAGGCCACTTCCCAGCCAAGCTGCCCGCCAGCGCCGGCCCTATTCACCACGACAAAGCGCGCGCCCGGCAGCTGCGCCTGAAGCCCCGGCAGGATCATGCGCGCCATGGTGTCTACCCCGCCGCCGGGCGGGAAGGGCACGATGATTTCAATCGGCCGATCCCCCGGCCAGGCGGCATGGGCAAGCCGCGGTGCGGCCAAGGGCAGGGCGGTCAGCCCGGTCAGGATATGGCGACGTGATGGCATGGTTTTTCTCCCGGTTTGATGGTCTTCACGGAATGGATTTCAAAAACGCCGCGAGTTCTTCGCGCCAGAACCGCGCCTGGCCGGTGGTGCCATGGCCGGCGGTTTCCGTACTGCCCGGGATCAGCAACAGCTGCGCAGCCGGGATGCGGGCCATGGCGGCGGCCATCAGCCCGGTCTCGTGCGGGTTGCGTTCATCATCCGCGGAATTGATCGCGAGCACCCGTGCCCTGATCCGCCCCAGCAGCGGTTCCGGGTCATAATCCCGTGATGCCTCATACATATAGATAAGGTCATTGGCGTCGGATGGGCCCGGCTGGGCCAGGCGTTGATCCAGCAGCGCATCCGCCGCCGCCCGAGTCGGGGCCGCCTGTTGCAAGGCCCGCGTCCCCCCATTGGTCGCGATATTGAAGAACAGGAAGGCCAAGGGCAGGCAAGCCGGCTGGCTGGTGTAATCCCCATCCTTATAGGACGGGTCGCGCCGGATGGTTTCAATCAGCAGGCGCCGCAGCATCCAATTCCGTGCGGACATCGCGGTGGGCTGCGCCGCCATGGGCACGATCGCATCCATGAAATCCGGATGGGTCACGCCCCAAAGCCAGGCCAGCATGCCGCCCATGGAATTGCCGATGATCAGCCGTACATGGCCGATCCCAAGGCCCTCGGTCAGCAGCCGGTGCTGCGCTGCCAGAATATCGGCGTAATTGAAGCGGGGAAAACGGGCCTTCAGCCCATCCGATGGCTTGGAGGATTTCCCCGCCCCCAGCGCATCAGGGATGATGATATGGTGCTTTGCCGCATCCAAAGCCTGGCCGGGTCCGAAAAGCTGCCCGGCAAAACCCGGCGAGATCATGCTGCGCGCGGACCCCGCCGAACCATGTAGCACCAACACGGGAATGCCCGAAGGATCACCAAGGGTCAGGTAGCCCAGGCGAAGCTCCGGCATCACCTCCCCGGTATGGAAGCGGAAATCCCGCGCGACCCAGCTGGCTTCGCTGGGTTCGGGGTAAGGGGCAGCGGGTACGGGGCTGGCGGCAGCCATGACCTTTTCCTTGCGCGTGGCGTTGCAGTTCAGCCTAGATCGGTTTGGCGGCATGGCAAATCGGCCCAAAGCTTGCCGCGCCCCGCACTGGCCCCTATACCCGCGCGCATATGCCAGCCCGCCCGGGCCGGCCCCGTTTCAACCGCGAAGATGCAGGTATTCCCATGGCGAAGATGCAAGCCAACCAGATGCGCGCCGGCATGGTCATTGAATTTGAAGGCCAGCGCTACACCATTCTGAAGCAGAACATCATGATCCCCGGCAAGGGTGCCGCCGTGATCCAGGTGGAAATGCGCAATGTTAAGTCCGGCGCCAAGAAAGATCAGCGCTGGCGCACCGCCGATACGGTGGAACGGCTGACCACCGAGGATAAGGAATTCACCTATTCGTATGAGGATGGCGAGAATCTGGTCCTGATGGACCCGGAAACCTTCGAACAGACCCTGGTGCCCAAGGATATCCTGGGCGACCGCCTGCCCTTTTTGCAGGAAAACATGACGGTCAATGTGAAACTGATCGAAGGTGAGCCAGTTTCCATGGACCTGCCTGAGACCGTTACGCTTGAAATTGTGGAAGCCGATCCGGTGGTGAAGGGGCAGACCGCTTCTTCCTCCTACAAGCCCGCGGTGCTTTCCAATGGGGTCAAGGTGATGGTGCCGCCCTTTATCACGGCAGGTGAAAAGATTGTCGTGAAGACCGCCGATGGTACCTATTACGAAAGGGCGAAGTAAGGCGGGCAGGGCGGGCTGTATCGCCATGGCCCGCCAAATATCTTTGTTAAGGAAAATTGCCCCCGAGTGAAAAAAACGGCCCGGCGTTTAGGATTTGTTAACCTTTTCCGGGTTTAGTGTCGTCACGTCGCAAAATGCGGTGGAACTTAGGTGCGAAAGTCTCTTTGAGGCGCGCGCTGTTGGAACGGAAAAACTCCGATGACGATGAATTCCATCAATACGAATGCGCAGGCGCTGATCGCGCTGCAATCGCTCAACACGACCAACACGCAAATGTCCGTCACGCAGAAGCGTGTTTCCACGGGCTATCGTGTGGCCGATGCCAAAGATGATGGTGGCGCATTTGCTGTGGCGCAGGCAGTTCGTTCCGATGTGGCTG
This sequence comes from Roseomonas sp., assembly GCA_020249865.1. GTDB lineage: Bacteria > Pseudomonadota > Alphaproteobacteria > Acetobacterales > Acetobacteraceae > Neoroseomonas. Next base: position 43,861 of record JADCEV010000062.1, read on the forward strand.
GCGTCATCGCCGTTGGTGAGCAATTGGGCGGCGTCAAGGGCATTTTGCAGACCACCTTCGCCGCGCTCTCAGTCGTTTCTGACACAATGAAGCAGGTTCGCGCCGTGCTGACGCGCTTGGCGGATAGCGCCATTAGCGCGGATCAGCGCGCCACCTATGTGCAGCAGTACGAACTTCTGGCCGGGCAGGTTGCAAGCTTCGTTGACGACGCTTTCTATAATGGTCGTACCCTCCTTTCGACCAATGCCGGTGCGAATGGCGGCAATATCACAGCCATCCGGAATGAAAGTGGCGCTACCTTCACCATCAATGCCGTGGATGGTGCCACCTTGAAAATGCCCGCAACCGCGCCAGCCAACGCAACCATAGCGACAAGCTGGATCGTCAGCGGGGGTGACTTTGATGATGTGGATAAGGCGATTTCAACGGCGCTCAACGAATTTGGCTCCTCCATGGCTTTTGTGGATAATCAGGTCAAATACAATTCACAAAAGGTAGACGCCATGGAAACTGGGCTTGGCGCGCTGGTGGATGCCGATCTTGCCAAGGAAAGCTCCACGCTGGAGGCGTTGAAAGTCCGCCAGCAGCTAGGTGTACAAACTCTGGGGCTGGCCAATCAGGGGCCGCAGGTTCTACTAGGGCTGTTCCGTTAAGCCCGCGCGCCATTTGCCGCTTTTTTGCGATGCGCCCAGCCTTGTGCTGGGCGTAACTTTTTTGGCGCCCGCGGGAGCGTCCCGTAGAGGCCCAGCCGAACCCTATGGGCTTGATCCAGCCAAAAACTGGCGTAAGCCTTGCCGCTTCAGCTGTCTGGTAATCTTCGCTTAAAAAAAATTGATCAGGCTTTAGTTTTTTCGGTCGGCATTTAGTTTTTATTAACCATCATCGGGCAGAGTGAGGAGGCGCCGCAAAAAGCGGATGACAAACTGGCAATCGCTACTCAGGGTAGAGCGGGCGCCACTTGAAAGGGGAAGACCCCAATGTCGTTCAATTCTGTCAATACCAATCGTCAGGCCGTTTTCGCCCTGCAATCCCTCAATCAGACCAACTCTGAACTGGGCTTTGTGCAGAAGCGCGTTTCCACCGGTTTCCGTGTTGCGGATGCCCGGGATGATGGTGGCGCCTTCGCCGTGGCTCAGGCGGTTCGTTCGGATGTCGCGGGCGTCACGGCGGTTGGCGAACAGCTTGGTGGTACGCGGGGTATTCTCTCCACCACCTTCGCCTCGCTTTCCGTGGTGTCCGACACCATGAAGCAGGCGCGCGCCGTGCTGACCCGCTTGGCTGATGCCGCCGTCACCGGCGCCTCGCGTACCCAGTATGAAGAACAGTACACCTTGCTCGTCAACCAGATCGGCAGCTTCATTGACGATGCATTCTATAATGGTCGTACGCTGTTGAGCACCGACGCTGGTGCCGGTGGTGGTAACATCGTCAGTATCCGCAACGAATCTGGGGGAACCTTCACCATCCAAGCTGTCGATGGCGCAGACCTCAGGCTCAATACGACAGTGCCGGCGGACGCGGCGGCCGCGGTGGCCAGGCTTGCCCCTGGCACTGGCGACTTCGATGTGACAGACGCTGCCATTTCGACCGCGCTCAACAAGTTCGGCGCACAGATGCAGTTCGTGGACAATCAGACGGTCTATAACTCCAAAAAGATTGACGCCATGAATGATGGTCTTGGCGCGCTCGTGGATGCTGACCTTGCCAAAGAAAGTTCTTTGCTCCAGGCACTGCAAACAAGACAGCAGCTTGGTGTCCAAACCCTTGGCATTGCGAATCAGGGGCCGCAGGTCCTCCTCAGTCTCTTTCGCTAATGGCAACAAGGCTGAGGAGATGACCTCCTCAGCGCAAGAATAAAGTGATGGCCCCGGTCAAGCCGGGGCCATCACCCAAAACCGGAGACAAAAAATGTCAACGCTCGTACTCGAACTCCGCCAAGGCGACATGATGATCGTCAATGGCGCCCCAATCCGCTTCCGCAACCGCGCGCGGATTGAACTCACTGCCAAGGCTCGCTTCCTGTTCGGCAAGCAATTGATGACGCCCGATATGGCTGATACGCCAGCCCGGCGCATCTACTTCGCCTTGCAGACCGCCTATATCGGCGATCATGAGGAAAGAAAGGCCGGGCTTGAGGAAGCGAAGCAACGCATCGCCGAATTCAAGGAAGCGACCACATCAAATCTCGCGCGGGAATATCTGGACCGTGCATTGGCACTGGCGGAAGAAGATCAGTGCTACCAGGCGTTGAAATTCGCTCGCCGCGTCATGCGCCATGAAGAAGTGGTGATGGGCCTGACGCCCATCGCGCAATTTGCTACCACGGCTGAATGACGGCGACACCAATGAACCAAATGCTTGGACCGCGTGGCTATGGTGCCACGCAAAGAGTCAGGACGCTGCGCGAACAGGAAGCCGATGTCTTCCGCCGCGTCAATTATGGCCTGAAGGCCGCACTGAATGGCGATGCGATAGATCGCGCCCGGGCCGTTTCGGATAATCGGCGCCTTTGGTTGGCTATTGAAGCGTCGCTGATCAATCCGGAAAATCAGCTTCCTGAGGTCACGCGCGTTGGCATCATGCGTCTTGGTCGCGGCGTGCAGCGTGAAATGGAAAATCAGGAACCGGATATCGAGTTCCTGATCAATATTAACGATCAGATGATCGCCGGGCTTTCCGGCGATCCGGGCTGAACCGCCCGCTTCAAATCATCCGCATCAGCGTTCCATCGCGCCTGATCGCGTGGTGGAACAGCGCGCCGCCCACATGCAGCGCAATCAGCACCACCAAAGACCAGCCGCCTATTGTGTGTAGCAGCTTCAAGATCTTGGCGAGGCTTTCCCAAGCCTCCATGAATTTCGGAAACTCGATAAAGCCCAAATAAGCGGTCGCACCCCGCATTGGGAAACCCCAGGCATTGGTCGCCATGAAGCCCAGCAAGGGCTGGATGATCAGCAGCGCATAAAGCGAATGATGCACGGCGGCTGAGGCAGTGCGGAACATTTTCGGCATGTCATTCGGCAGGCTGGGCGGCGGGCTGAGCCGGCGCCAGATCAGCCGGGCAATGGCGACAAATAGGATGGTCAGCCCCGCGCTTTCATGCACGGCGTAAAACCCCATCTTGCTGTCATCCTTCACATATTGGATGACGAAGCCAAGCGGCAGCGCCACCAGCATCAGGCCCAGCGTCACCCAATGAAACAGCTTCGCGATTGCGCCATATTGCCCCGCCGGATGCGCCGCATCGGTTCCCTTGGGGGGCAAAGCTGCCATGCCATCCATCACGCTCTCCCTTCGTCTTGCCGGCAGCATGACACGAAGCGCGCCGCGCGCGCGAGGGGTTTTGCGCCATGATCGCCGCCCATGCGGATTGGAGCCTTGATCCGCGCAAGCGCTGGGTCAGCATCGCCCGCCGCCAGGGGAGGCATTGGCAAGCCAGCGCCCCGCGCCTGGTGGGCGATCCCGCCACGCTGGCGGCGCATTTGCTGGCGGAAGGCAGCCCCGCCGCTTTGGGGCTGGACCTGCCGCTTGGCGTGCCGCGCGGGTTCGCTGAAAATCGCCCCGAAAGGGATTTTCCGGCCTTTCTCGCGGGGCTAGCGGGAAAGGCTGACTTCTTCGCGGTATCCCCGACCCTCGAAACGGTCTCGCCTGCCCGGCCCTTCTACCCGGCGCGCGGCATTAAGGGCATGACGCGCTTGGCCCATGCGACCGCTCTTGGCCTTGCCGATGCCGCTGGCCTGTCCCGCCTATGTGACCGCGCCACGGCAGAACGCCCTGCCGGCGCGCCGGTATTCTGGACGCTTGGCGCCAATCAATCCGGCAAGGCCGCCATCAGCGCCTGGCGCGATTGGCTTGCCCCCGCGCTCGCCGCCGGCGCGCCCTTCCGCCTTTGGCCCTTCGCCGGGGCGCTGCATGATCTGCTCCGCCCCGGTCAGCTTTCAATCGCTGAGGTCTATCCGGCGGAAGCCTTGCGCCATCTTGGGCTGAAACTCACGGGGTCAAAACGCGCCGAAGCGCCGCGCCGCGCACTCGCCCCCGCGCTGCGCGATGCCATGGCTGCGCTTCACGTCACCCCGGATGCCGCCTTGGCAGAGATGATCCAAGCCGGCTTCGGCAGCGATGCGGCTGGTGAGGATCGCTTTGATTCCCTGATCGGTCTGCTCGGCCTGATTGGCGTTGCGGATGGCAAGCGCCCGGATTTCATCCCCGAAGACCCGATGATCCGCGCCTGGGAAGGCTGGGTCTTGGGCCAAACCGCCCTGCCCCTGAACCAGGCCTAACCCAAAGGCACGCCCGCGGCATCCTTCGCGGTGCGGATCGTCTGCAAGGTCTGCACGCGCAGCACATTCGGCGCCCCGGTCAGCCGCGTGGTGAGTTCATTCTCATGTGCCGTATTGCGCGCCACGAGTCGCAGCAGGAAATCCCCGCCGCCGCGGATCATGTGGCATTCGCGCACCTCCGGCCAGGAAGTCGCCAGCGCTTCAAATGCATCCAGCGCGCTTTGCTTTTGCGATTCCAGGCCAACAAGGGCGAAGAACACCACTTCCCAGCCGAGCGCCGTCGGGTCGAGATCTGCGTGATAGCCGCGAATGACACCTTCTTCTTCCAGCCGGCGGACGCGCCGGAGGCAAGGCGGTGCGGAGAGATTGACGCGGCGCGCCAATTCCACATTCGTGATCCGGCCATCAGCCTGGAGTTCCGCCAGAATCTGACGGTCGAGCGCATCCAGGGCCGGATCGGGGGCGGGGGTCTTGGTATTGGGCACGGGTCTTCATTGCTCAAAACCGGGCTGCCGCGCAATATCATTTCAAGATGCGGCATTGGCGCGTCAGCGGCTTGCCCGGAAGGGGCGGCTGGCCGATATCAGCAAAACGAATACAGGGGTGCAGATCGTGGCCGAGACATTTCAAAGCAAGCTGCTCATTCTGGGTGCCGGGCCGGCCGGCTATACGGCGGCGATCTATGCCGCGCGCGCCGGGCTTTCGCCTTTGCTGGTGGCAGGCATGCAGCCCGGCGGGCAGCTGACGATCACCACCGATGTGGAGAATTACCCAGGCTTTGCGGAAGCCGTGCAAGGCCCCTGGCTGATGGACCAGATGGCCGCGCAAGCCACGCATTGCGGCACTAAAGTGGTGCAGGATGTCATTACCTCCATTGATCTCTCACGCCGGCCCTTCCGCGCGGTGGGTGATTCCGGCGATGTCTATGTCGCGGATGCGCTGGTGATCGCGACCGGCGCACAGGCGCGCTGGCTTGGCATTCCGGGGGAGAAGGAATTGGGCGGTTTCGGTGTTTCCGCCTGCGCCACCTGCGATGGATTCTTTTATCGCGGCAAGGATGTGGCGGTGATTGGCGGCGGCAATTCCGCGACCGAGGAAGCGCTCTATCTGTCCAACCTCGCGCGCCATGTCACGTTGATCCATCGGCGTGATTCCTTGCGCTCAGAAAAAATCCTGCAGCAGCGGCTTTTCGCCAAGCCGAATGTTTCGATCATGTGGAATACGCTGACGGAAGAAGTGCTGGCCGATACATCGGGCCGCATGCCGGTGGCGCGGGGGCTCGCGTTGCGTGATCGCCTCACGGGGGAAGCGCGCGAATTGAAGGTGGATGGCGTTTTCGTCGCCATCGGCCATTCGCCCGCCACCGCGCTGTTCCAAGGCCAGATCGCCATGGATGCGGAATTCTATATCGAAACCACGCCCGGCAGCACGCGCACTTCCATCCCCGGCGTCTTCGCTGCCGGCGATGTGCAGGACAAGATTTATCGCCAGGCCGTGACCGCCGCCGGGACCGGCTGCATGGCCGCACTTGAAGCCGAAAAATACCTTGCTGCGCTTGAAGCGGGCCACGCGGCGGCAGCCTGATGCCGACCGATTGGGACAAGCTGCGTATTTTTCACGCGGTGGCCGAGGCTGGTTCCTTCACCCATGCGGGTGAGACACTGAACCTCAGCCAATCCGCCGTCTCGCGGCAAATTCAGGCGCTGGAAGAAGCGCTGAATGTGCCGCTATTTCATCGCCATGCGCGCGGCCTGATCCTGACCGAACAGGGCGAAACCCTGAACCGCACGGTACGAGAGGTTTTCGCGAAACTCGCGATGACCGAGACCATGTTGACCGAAAGCCGGGAACGCCCGGCAGGGCGGCTCAAGGTCACGTCTACCATCGGCTTTGGCAGTACGTGGCTGGCGCCACGCTTGAAGAAATTGCTGGATATCCACCCGGAAATCAGTGTGACCTTGCTATTGGATGATTCGGATTTGGATATCGCCATGCGCGAAGCGGATGTCGCGATTCGCATGCACGCGCCGCGGCAACCGGAATTGATCCAGCGCCATATCGCCAGCTTCGGTTGGCGGATTTGTGGTGCCGCTTCCTATCTGAAGACCATCGGCATCCCGCAACGGCCCGAGGATTTGGATGCGCATCGGCTGATCATCTATGGCGACTATCAGCCGCCGATTGAGAACATCAATTGGTTGGCCGAGGTCGGCCGCCGGCCCGGCACGGCGCGGCGTGCGGCGGTGGAACTCAATTCCATGCCCGGCATGGTGCAGGCGGTCCGCAGCGGCTTGGGGCTGGCGGCGCTGCCGGATTACATCGGGGCGGAGCTGGATGAATTCGTCCAGGTGCTGCCGGGGGTGAAGGGACCGAAGATTGAGGCCTATTTCGTCTATCCCGAAGAAATGAGGCATTCCAAGCGTGTAGCGGTGTTCCGGGACTTCCTGGTGGCGGAGCTGACCGGCGCGGTGTGACTGAATGTTACGGGAAAGGGGTTAGCCATGCGTTTTCTGCATGGCCGTGTAGTCGAGAACGGGAACCACAACCCACGCGAGAGCGGCTATAAAATGGGCATCCGAGATTTTCGGAAGGGGTCAGTTGATCCCTCGTCTCCCAGACGTGAAGCCTCCCTGTTGACTTGGCCCGGAAACCTTACGGTTTTCGGGCCATTCTTTTTTGGGGCGGTCGCTTTCCCCTTGACGCGCCCGCCCTTCCCGCCCTGCCATGGGAGAAAATCAGCCCCACAAGGGCAAAAAGGGGAGAGGACGCATGTCAGGAACAACGCGCCGCACTGCCTTGGGGTTGGGGGCCGCGCTGCTCGCTGCGCCGGCCTTGGGGCAGTCGCTTTGGCCAACCGGGCCCGTTCGTTTCATCGTCACCTTCCCAGCGGGCGGTTCCACCGATCTGCTATCACGCATCTGGTGCAACCGCATGGCGGAAATCACTGGCCAGCCCTTTGTGGTGGAAAATCGCTCGGGCTCCGGCGGCAATGTCGGGACGGAAGCAATTGCGCGCGCGGCACCGGATGGCAATACGATTGGGCTTGCCTCTGTTGCATCGCTTTCCATCGCGCCCACCTTGTATCGGCGCCTGCCCTTCGATGTGACGCGTGACTTTTCGTATATCTGCGGCCTTTGGCAATTGCCGAATCTGCTGATCACGCGGCTTGATTTTCCTGCCGATAACGTGCCGGAACTGATCCGCCAGGCGCGCGACAACCCTGGGCGCTTTACCTTCGCAAGCTCCGGCGCGGGTACCACGCTTCATCTTTCTGGTGAATTATTCAAGCAAATGGCGGGCGTGGATATTCTGCATATCCCCTATCGCGGCGGTGCACCGGCGCAGATTGATCTGCTGGCCGGGCGTGTGGATATGATGTTCGGCAATATACCGGAAGCGGTGCGCGCCTTTCGCGAAGGCAAGGTGAAGGCGCTTGGCGTGACAGGCCCGCAGCGTAGCCCGCAAGCGCCGCAAATTCCCGCCATTGGTGAATTCCTGCCGGGCTATGCGGTGACTTCCTGGGGCGGGGTTTGCGGCCCGGCCGGCATTTCGCCCTCCATTGTTGCGCGCATCGCCGAACTTGGCCGGCAGGCGGTGGAAAGCCCCGATGTGCGGCGCCGTTATGAGGAAGCAGCCGCGGAAGTCTGGTGGGTATCACCCCAGGATTTGGCGCAATTCCGTCGCGCCAATGAGGAAAGCTTCGCCCCCCTGATCCGCGCTGCGGGCGCGGTGGTGGAATAGCCTTTGATGCGCTCTGCACAAGCCAAGACCAATGCGATATGCTCCGGGCGAATAACGGGAGGATCACCATGAAAAACACCATCACACGCCGCACCACCTTGGGCCTTGGCGCCGGATTGCTCGCCGCCCCCGGCATTGTCAGCGCGCAGGGCAATTGGCCAAGCGGCCCCATTCGCTTCATCGGGCTTTTCCCACCGGGCGGCGGCACGGATATCCTGTCCCGCATCTGGTGCATCAAAATGAGCGAAATGACCGGCCAGCAATTCGTGGTCGAAAACCGTTCCGGTTCCGGCGGCAATGTGGGGACAGAGGCGATTGCGCGCTCCACGCCGGATGGCAATACCATCGGGCTTGCTTCGGTCGCGCCACTCGCGATTTCGCCGACGCTCTATACGCGGCTCAATTACAATCCCGCGCGTGACATCGCGCTGATTTCTGGCCTGTGGCAATTGCCGAATATGCTGGTGGTGAATAATGACGTGCCGGCGCGCAGCGTGCCTGAACTGATCGCGCTGCTGAAGGCCAATCCCGGCAAATTTGCTTTCGCATCATCCGGGTCCGGCACCACGGTTCATCTTTCCGGTGAGATGTTCAAGCATTTGGCCGGCGTGGATATGCTGCATGTGCCCTATCGCGGTGCGGCGCCGGCGCATATTGATCTGGCCGGCGGGCGCGTTCACATGATTTTTGACAATATCCCGCAAGCGCTTGCCTTGGCGCGAGACGGCAAGGTGCGTGCGCTGGCGGTGACGGGCGCGCAGCGCAGCCCGCAAGCGCCCGAAATTCCCACCATGGCGGAATTCCTGCCGGGGTTTGAAATCAATTCCTGGGGCGGGGTTTGCGCGCCGGCCGGGATTTCCCCGGCGCTGATCCGGCGCATCAATGAACTCACCAAGCAATCGCTGGAAACCGATGATATCAAGCGGCGCTTTTTCGAAAACGGCGCGACCACCTGGTACACCACGCCGGAGGAATTCGTGAAATTCCGCGCCGAGAATGAAGCCGCCTTCGCACCGCTGATCCGCGCTTCCGGCGCCCGGGTGGACTAAGCCGCGCGCCGATTCCACGGCATCAGCGCAAGGAAATTCGCCATGGGGCAAAGCCCCATCATGCCGGCGAAAACCAGGCCCGCGCCAACAAAGGCGGAAAGCGCGTGAAAGCGCGGATCCACCAGCGCGCCCAATACGGCGCCCAGCAGCACCAGGCTGCCTGCGGTGATCTGCACCTGCCGCATGATGGGCAAGGGTGCGCGCTTGTCTTCCTGAAGCTTCACCCCAGCAGCAGCCAGCGCACCGATCCCACCTTCCACGAGCAGCACTCGGCAGCCCGGCGCGGCGGCGGCAAGCGCGCCCGCATTCTGCGCGGTGCGGCTGCCCGATTGGCAATGGAAAATCACCGTGGACCCCGGCGCGATGCCGAGTGCAGCACCCCCCAACCGAGACACCGGCGCATGGACAGATCCCGGCACATGGCTACGCGCCCGTTCATCGGCTTCGCGAATATCCACCAGCACGGCCTCGCCCGAGGTGATCAGGCCAGCGGCTTCGCGGGCGGGAATGGATTGGGCAGTCATGGCGGGCTCCTCACGCAGCGGAGGAATAAATAAATTAGCCTTGCCTTATATTCAAGCGAAAAGCGTCAAAAATCCAGATCGGCGTAATGTTCAGGCGGGATCAGGCCGCTGATCCGGTCTTGCAAAAGGGGCCGGAAGGATGGGCGGGATTTCACCCGGGCATACCAATCCTTGGCGGCGTCATTCAGCGCCCAATCCACATCGCCCAGATAATCCAGCGCCGAAAGATGCGCCGCCGCTGCCAAATCCGCGAGTGACAGCGCATTCCCCCCGAGCCAGGGCCGGGTTTCCGCAAGCCAACCGAGGTAATCGAGATGCGGGCGCAAATTGGCATAGCCGGCGCGAATGGCCCCGGCATCGGGATTGCCGCGGCCCATCAGCTGCTTCATCTGCTTTTCAAACAGCAGGTTCCGCCCAACTTCAAAATGGAACTTACCGTCAAACCACGCGACCAGGCGCCGGATTTCCGCCCTTTCGCCGAGTGAGCGCCCAAGCAGCGGCATATCCGGATAGGCTTCATCCAGATATTCGCAAATGGCGTAGGAATCGATGATGCAAAAGCCGTTTTCTTCCTGCAGCACGGGCACGGTGCAGGCGGGGTTGATGGTGAGGAACTCCGCACGCCTTTCCCAGACCCTTTCGACCCGAAGATCAAAGGGAATGCGCTTTTCCGCCAAGGCAAGGCGCACCTTGCGCGAATAGGGAGAGAGGGGGAGGTGATAGAGAATCCGCACCGCGCGCTTATGCCACCCGCCCGCCGCTGGTGCAAAAAGCGGCGCCCCCTCAAAGCGCGATGCGCTTCAGCTTTTTCCAGCCGGCCGCCGGGGGCGTCGTGTCCTCCGGGAAATGCACCCGCGCCAGCACGAAGGCGGCGGAGGCTTCAATCTCCCGCCGCGCAGCCTCGGCTGCTGCTTGACCATCGCCCGCCTTGGCCGCAGCCAAAAGCCCCTGATGATCATCCGCATCGGGCCGCGCCGGCATGATCGGCCGCGCCATCGCCAGCACCGCACTGCGACGCATCCACAAGCTTTCGATCATCGCCAGCAAAAGCGGCTGGTTGGCCGCGGCGTAATAGCGCTGATGCAGCAGCCTATCGCCACGGCGATAGCCATCCTCATCCCCCGCTGCCCTGGCTATGCGCGCCGTTTCGGCAATCTGTTCAAGGGCGGCGATATCCGCCTTGGTGAGGCGCGGGGCCGCATCCGCCGCCGCCACCGGTTCGATCAGCGTGCGGATGCGCATGATTTCCCGATAGGCATCGCGGGTAATCAGCGGCACGAAGGCGCTGCCGCTGGGGCTGAGATCAAGGCAGCGTTCCGCCGCCAGCCGGCGCAAGGCAGCGCGGGCCGGCATGGGGCTGACGCCGAGTGCCGCGGCAATACGGCGGATGGAAAGCTTTTCCCCCGGCGGAAAGCCGCCCTGGATCAGGATGTCCCGCAGCGCCCCATAGGCACGTGCCTCCAGGGAGGCGCCATCGGCGGATTCCGCTTGCGGGGCGGATTTTACGTGATTACGCTTCAGCGGCATTTGTGATCACACTTCCTAACGGCCCGGCACCCGCCCCGCCTAAGAAACGAAGGAGGAAAACATCATGACAGGTCATCGCCCTTTCTGGCGCGCATTTCTAGCCGCCTCTGCCGCCATTCTGGGGTTTTTCAGCGCCGCCCCGGCTGAAGCCGGCGCCACCCTGGATGCCATCAAGCGCGCCGGCCTTTTGCGCTGCGGGGTTTCCGGCGCCGTTCCGCATATGTCCATGCCTGATAGCCAGGGGCGCTGGCAGGGTTTTGATGTGGAAATCTGTCGCGCCGTTGCTGCTGCGGTTTTCGGTGATGCGGATAAGGTGCGCTTTGTGCCAACTACCGCGCAGAACCGTTTCACAGCGCTGCAATCGGGCGAAGTGGATATGCTGTCCCGCACCACGGCCCTGACCCTGGTTCGCGATAGCCAATTGGGTATCAATATACCCGTGGCACATTTTTACACCGGCCAAGGCTTTCTGGTGCATCGGCGCACCGGCGTGCAGCGCGCACTTGATCTGAATGGCGCCACGGTATGCGCCACCCAGGGCAGCATCATCGAACGCAATATCGAAGATTGGGCGCGGGTGAATAACATCCGCGTCACCACCATTTCCTTCGATACGCCACCTGCCGTGCTGGCAGCCTTCATCGCCGGACGCTGCGATGCCATCAGCAATGACATGATCAACCTGGCCGCCAACCGCGCCGGCGCGCCGAACCCGAATGATCTGGTGCTGCTGCCCGATATGATCGTGAAGGAAATGCACGGCATCCTGGCACGCAATGGCGATCAGGACTGGTCTTCCCTGCTCCGCTGGGTGGTCTTCGCCCTGATCCAGGCCGAGGAATTCGGCATCACGCGTGCGAATATCGAGGAAACCCGCCGTACCTCCACCGATCCCGCCATTCGCCGCTTCCTGGGGCTGACGGAGAATATCGGCTCGGCCTGGGGCCTCGGCAATGATTGGGCCTTTCAGGTAGTGCGCCAGATTGGCAATTATGGTGAGATGTTCGAACGCACCGCGGGCAAGAACGGGCTTGGGCTGGACCGCGGGCAAAACAACATCTGGTCCAAGGGCGGGCTGCACATGTCCTGGCTTTGGCAATAACGGAGGAAACACATGACACCGCCGCTTGATGCATCCGCCGCGCCGCGCAATTCCGATCTGGAAGCGGCCCTTGCCGAAGCGCGGGAGAATTATTCCCGCGCCCGCCCCAAAAGCGCCACCGCGCACGAGACCGCCCGCACGGTGATGCCGGGCGGCAATACACGCACCACGCTATTCTACACGCCCTTCCCGACCGCCATGAAAAGCGGTCAGGGCTGCTATCTGGAAGATATTGACGGCAACAAATACCTCGACCTCTGCGGCGAATATACCGCCGGGCTGTTCGGCCATTCCGATCCGCGCATTCAGGCCATGCTGCATAAGGTGATTGAAAACGGCATCAGCCTGGCCGCCGTTGGGGAGAATGAGGCAAAGCTCGCCGCCATTCTCTGCGCGCGTTTTCCCGCCCTGGAATTGGTGCGCTTCACCAATAGCGGGACCGAGGCGAATCTGATGGCCGTTGCTGCCGCGCGCGCGCATACGGGGCGCAGCAAGATCATCGCCTTCCGTGGCGGCTATCATGGCGGGGTGATGAGCTTCGTCACCGGCGGCAGTGTGGTGAATGCGCCGTTTTCGGTGACGCTTGCCGAATATAACGACCTGCCCGGCACTTTGGCGCTCATCCGCGAACATGCCGCTGATTTGGCCGCTGTGCTGCTGGAACCCATGATGGGCAGCGGCGGCTGCATTCCCGCCACGCGTGAGTTTCTGGCCGGGCTGCGGGACGCCACGCGCGAAGTCGGCGCCATGCTGATTTTCGATGAGGTGATGACCAGCCGCCACACCGCAGGCGGCCTGCAGAAACTGCATGGCATCACGCCTGATCTTGTCTCACTCGGCAAATACATCGCGGGCGGCATGTCCTTTGGCGCCTTTGGCGGGCGCGCTGATGTCATGTCGGTATTCGATTCACATAAGCCCAATGCACTGACACATTCCGGCACCTTCAATAACAACGTGCTGTCCATGTCAGCGGGTACGCTCGCCATGGGTGAGATTTTTGATGACATGGCGGCAGAAGATTTGCGCAAGCGTGGCGATGGGTTGCGCGATGCGCTGAACGGGATTTGCGCCAAGCACAAGGTCGCCATGCAATTCACCGGCATTGGCAGCATGGTGCAGCCGCATTTCCGTCTGGGGCCGATCCTGCGCCCCTATGCGGCCAGCCCGCAGGAAGAAGGGCTGCGGGAATTGTTCTTCCTGGATATGATGCAGGCGGGGATTTACATCGCCCGGCGCGGTATGGTGGCGCTCAGCCTGCCAGTCGGTGAGCCAGAGCTTTTGCGCTACATCGTGGCGGTGGAGGAATTCTGCGCGTCGCGCAAGCCGCTGATGGCGGCCGCTTAGGGCGTTTCAAGCCAAGTGGAAGCACTTGGCTCGCCGGGAAGCGCGACCAAACAAAGAAGCAGAGCGTGGCCCGTGAACGAAGGTGAACGGGAACCGCTCTGGGGGCGGTGGGGCTGGCTTCCGGCCCCGGCCCGCGACCGCCTGCGCCGAAAAGCCTGGCGCGGCTTCGCTCAGCCCTACTTCTTCCGAGAGCCGAAGCCGCTGGCATCACTTTTGCGCCAATCGGCTTCGCCCGGCAATTCCAGGGCCACGCCGCGTTGGTCACAGGGGATGACGTTGGACTGTGGTATATCGCTCACCGTGGAAAGGGCAACACCACGGGGGCGGGAATAGCCGGCGAGTTCTATTTCCAGGGCGCCTTTGGCAGAAATACGCCGGACCCTGCCCCATTCGCCCGCCTTTGCGACCGGGCCTGGGCCGGGCTCAGCCCGTGTCAGACGCACCAGATCGCCGACCTCAAGCATCGGGACGGGGCGCCCATCAGCGCGAAAATGCAGTTTCACTGGCCGCCTTTCCCTGCCTGCTTTACACGCCAGTGAGTGCCCTGCTGATCCTTCAAAGATATGACGGCCTTTAAAATCGTATTAAATTGTCGGGTTTGCGATTGAGGCCTTAACAAATTTCTTGACTCAGGTGATGGTGTTTTGCGATACAAGAGACGGTGTCAATGCCATGATCAGCCAGCTAAACGTCTCCCAAACCCAGATCAAGGACGGACTTCGCCCCCCCGCTGGAGCAGTCGGAGGCGATCGGCCTGCGGGTGCCGTCCCGCCGGAACCCTCGCCTGAAATCGGGCCGCCAAATCCCAGGCTGCGCATTGACCGTGATCTGGGCATGGTTGTCATCGAATTTCGTGATGCCGCAGGCCGGGTGAGCGTAAGTTTGCCTACGCCCCGCGAAATCGAAGCCTACCGTGCCTCCATCCTCTTTGGCGCCGACATGCCTTTTGACGTTAAGGTGCTGAATGCATCGCCCGGTAGCCCAAGCGCTGCACGCCCCGGAATTCCCCTGCCGCCAGAGCCTGAACCGCAGCCTGCTGCCCGGCCTGAGGGTGAGGCTTCTTCCTCCGCTGCCCTTAACAAGATCGCCTAAAGCCCAGCTGCGGCCGCAAAGGCGGCCTTGCCTTGCGTCCGGCTTGCTTCCTGGCGCCTACCCGTCGAAAATTTCGCCCATAATGCCGGTGGTGCGGCAAGCCCTGCCGCGTTAGCCTCCACCCATAAGGGCGCGTGAAGCGCCTACCGGAAAAAGGAGGATCCGCCATGGCGATGTCTCGTCGCGCCCTGATCGGCGCTGGTGCCGCGGGCTTGCTGGCTGCGCCCACATTGCACGCGCAGGAAGCCTTCCCAAGCCGCCCCATTCGCATTGTGGTGCCTTACCCGCCAGGTGCGATCAATGACATGCTGGCGCGCTGGGTCGCGGATAAGATGCCAGAGGTCTTCGGCCAGCCAGGCGTGGTGGAAAATCGCCCAGGCGCTGCGGGCAATATCGGCACGACACACGTCGCGCGCTCAACGCCTGATGGCTATACGATCGGCATCGGCAATACGCCGATCCTGTCGGTCAATCCCTTTGTCTATCCGAGTATGGGCTATGATCCGCGCACTGAAATCAGCCTGATCGGCATCGCCGCGCGGCTGATGAATGTGCTGGTGGTGAACCCGAATAGCGGCCTGACCAGTCTGCAACAAATTCTGGAACGCGCCCGTGCCCAGCCGGGGCGGATGACCTTTGCCAGTTCCGGCAGTGGCAGCAGCCCGCATCTGGCGGGTGAATTGCTGAAGCATATGACCGGCGTTGACATTACCCATGTGCCGTTTCGCGGCGGCGCAGCATCAGGCACCGAAATCATCGCCGCGCGCATTGATATGCTGATTGATAATGTGCCGAATTCCATCGGCCATATCCGCGGCGGCCAGATGCGCGCCCTTGCGGTGACGGGCAGCGCGCGCGATCCCGCGCTTCCCGATGTTCCGACCTTTGCGGAGGCCGGCGTGCCGGGGTTTGAGATGTATCTTTGGTTCGGTTTCATCGCGCCGCCCAATCTGCCGCCGGCGGTTATGGAAAGGCTTTCTTCCGGCATTCGCCGCATCGTCACCGAAACCGATGTGGCCGAGCGTATTCGCCGCCAAGGTGCCGAAGTCTGGCACAAGGACCCCGCCGGCATGCGCGTGGCGATGGAAGCCGATATGGCGAAATGGGGCCCGGTGGTGCGCGCAGTGGGGCTGAAGCCGGAATAGATGCGTGTTTGGTCGCATTTTCCGAGCCGCCAAGTGTTCCACTTGGCTTGAAAATGCTCCACCCGCTTGCAATCGGCGCTGAGAATCAGAAGATGGTCCATCGCCCTGTGCCGGGCGTTCAACTCAAAGGGGTGGAAATGTTCTCTCATATCTTTGTCGGCGCGGATGACGTGGCCGTTTCCAAGAAATTCTATGATGCGGCGCTGGGCGTGCTTGGTGTCGCAGAAGGCAAGATGGACCCGAAGGGGCGCTGCTTTTACCGCACGCCGACCGGCACGCTTGGCATCAGCAAGCCGATTGATGGCAAGGCTGCCTGCGGTGCCAATGGCGGCACGATTGGCTTCGCTTGTGACAGCCCAGAAAAGGTAAAGGCCTTCCATGATGCGGCGGTCGCCAATGGCGGCACCAGCATTGAAGACCCGCCCGGCTGGCGCGAAGGCGGCGCGGTGCGGCTTTATCTCGCTTATGTGCGCGACCCTTACGGCAACAAGCTCTGCGCGCTGCATCGCGGTGGGTGAGGCTGCATCACAGCCACACGGGATCGCGCGACGCAAAGCGCGGTCCCGATGATGACATGAAGAGAAAAATGGTAGCGGCGAGCGGACTTGAACCGCTGACCCCGGCATTATGAGTGCCGTGCTCTAACCAGCTGAGCTACGCCGCCATTCGGGAACGGGGAGTTAGGCCGCTGCCCGGTCAGTGTCAACCGAAAGCCGCGCCCGCAGGAAACCGCCACCCAAGACGCGGTCGCCATCATACATCACGCAGGCCTGGCCGGGCGCGATCACGCCGGGTTCATCCAAAACCACGCGCAAAAGGCCCGCCCCGGCATCCCAGGTGACCTCAGCGGCGCGCGGCACTTCGCGGGCGCGCAGCTTCACGGCGCAGCGGAGCGGCGCGGCGGGCGGGGCGATCAGCCAATTCACCTCAGCTACCTCGGCCTCCCGCCGCTCAAGGCCCGCGCGCGGGGCCAGCACAATCCGGCGCTTCGGCGCATCCACCACCGCGACATAAAGCTTCTGCTCCCCATCCCAGGAAGCCTGACCAAGGCCCCGCCCCTGGCCCACGGTGAAGCCGGAAATCCCTCCATGCTGGCCCAGCACGCGGCCATCCGCATGGATGAACTCGCCCGGTTCGGCGGCATCCGGGCGAAGCTTGCCCACCAGGGCATCATAGCGCCCGGCGGGTACAAAACAGATATCCTGGCTGTCCGGCTTTTCCGCCACTGCCAGGCCAAGCCGCGCGGCGGCAGCGCGCACGGTCGCCTTGTCCGGCATGTCACCCAAGGGGAAACGCGCCATGGCGAGCTGTGCGCGGGTGGTGGCGGCCAGGAAGTAGCTTTGGTCCCGTTCTGGGTCCACGGCGCGATGCAATTCGGCGCCATCGGCGCCTTCAATGCGGCGGGCGTAATGGCCGGTGGCGAGCGCTTCGCAGCCCAGATCCTCGGCCATTGCCACCATGTCGCGGAACTTCACCGTCTGGTTGCAGCGGATGCAGGGCACGGGGGTTTCACCGCGCGCATAGCTATCGGCGAAATCACGCATCACATCGCGGCGGAAAATCTCTTCGCGGTCCAGAACGTAATGCGCGATGCCGAGCTTATCAGCGACACGCCGCGCATCCAGAATATCCTGCCCCGCGCAGCAGGCGCCCTTTTTCTGCAAGGCCGCGCCATGATCATAAAGCTGCAAGGTGGCGCCAATCACCTCATGCCCGGCTTCCTGCAACAGCGCGGCAACCACGCTGCTATCCACCCCGCCGGACATGGCCACCAGCACGCGCATCTTCAGCCGCGCCCCGCCGCATCAAGCCCCTGCTGCCAGAAGCGCTGCTCAAGCCGCGCTGCCTCGGCGAAATCCGCCGCCAAGCGTGCGAAGCGCGCTTCCCCACCATGGGAGACACCAAGCGCATCAATCCGCCGCGCCGCGGCATGGGCCATTTCCTGATAGGAAGCAGCGCCATAGGTATCAATCCAGGACTGATACGGGTTGCCATCACGCTGCCGCGCGGGGTCCGCCAGGATGCGCAGCGCCACATGAGCGTAACCAACGGTGCAGGGCACCAAAGCCACTTCCAGATCCAGAATATCGCCGGCATAGCCGCGATCCAGCACCCAGCGCGTATAGGAAACCGTCTCGGCACTTTCCGGCACGGACACCACCGCCGCTTCCGAAAGCCCCCATTCGGCGCAATATTTCAGATGAAGCTTCGTTTCATCCAGAATGGCGAGCACCGCAGCCGCCTTGTCGCGCATCGCCGCCAGGCTTTCGCCCTTCAGCACCGCAAGCGCCTTGGCGCGGGCAAAATGGATCAGGAACAGGTAATCCTGAATGAGGTAATGCTGAAATGCCTTCAGCGGCAAAGTGCCGGCCGAAAGCTGCTGCACAAAAGGATGCCAGGTATAATCGCGCCATTCGGATGCAGCGGCGGCCGACAGCTTGCGAAACAAGCCGCCTTCCGCGCCGAATTCATCCCAATGAGCGCGAGTCACGCCTCAGCCGCCCGCGTTGCGCGACCCGGCGGGCAGCTTCACCACCAGCCCATCCAGCGCATCTGTCATGATCAATTGGCAGCCCAGCCGGCTGGTTTCCTGCAAGTCAAACGCGAGGTCCAGCATGTCTTCCTCATCCTCGGTCGGCTTCGCAAGCTTGCCGAACCAGGACGCGTCCACAATCACATGGCAGGTGGAACACGCGAGCGAGCCTTCACAGGCGCCTTCAATGTCAACACTGTTGCGATGCGCGATTTCCAGCACGGAAAGGCCAAGCGGGGCTTCCACTTCCTTTTGCGTTCCGTCGCGTTCGATGAATACCATTTTCGGCATGGCTAATCACTTGCCTTGTCTGTTGCGGAAGCTGCGCGGCGCCAGGAAGCGGCAAGGCTTGCCGCGGCCAGTTCCGCATCGGCGGGCGAGGTAAAGCGTCCCATCCCAATCCGCAAGGTGGCCCGGGCGGCTTCGGGTTCAAGCCCTATGGCTTGCAGCACGTAAGAAGGCTCGATTTCAGCCGAGGAACAGGCCGAACCGGTGGAAACACACACAAGCGGCGCGCCTTCCATGATGGCCTGGGCGGAGACGCCGCCCGGAAAGGTCAGGTTCAGATTGCCCGAAACCCTGGGCGCACCTTCGGCATTGACGATTAGCCCCGGGATTTCGGCGCGGAGCTTGTCCAGAAAAATCTCTCGCTGGCCGGCGATGCGCCCGGAATCGAGCAGGCCTTCAATGGCGGCGATCCGGCAGGCCTCCCCAAAGCCCACCACCAAGGGCGCGGGGAGCGTGCCGGACCTGACGCCTCTTTCCTGCCCGCCGCCGGAAAACAGGGGGGCCAAGCGCATGCGTGGCCGGCGGCGGACATAAAGCGCGCCAATGCCGCGCGGGCCATAGACCTTATGGCCCGAAAGCGACATCAGATCAGCCTGGATTTCCCCGACATCAAGCGGAATGCGCCCGGCTGCCTGCGCGGCATCGGTATGAAAGGCCGCACCCGCTTCCTTCACAATGGCCCCCAGCGCGGCCAGGTCCTGAATGACGCCGATTTCATTGTTCACCGCCATGATGGACACCAGCAGGGTGTCTTCATCACAGGCAGCGCGCAGCACTTCAGGGTCCAGCAGCCCATCGGCGCCAACCGGCAGGATGACGGGTTCAAACCCTTCCTGCGCCAGATCACGCACGGATTCGAGGACGCATTTATGTTCGGTCGCCAGCGTGATGATGCGCCGGCGCGGATCGCCCTGGCTTGCGGCAAAGCGCGCGGCACCCTTGATGGCGAGGT
Source organism: Roseomonas sp. (assembly GCA_020249865.1). GTDB lineage: Bacteria > Pseudomonadota > Alphaproteobacteria > Acetobacterales > Acetobacteraceae > Neoroseomonas. The sequence goes on from JADCEV010000062.1 coordinate 63,441, forward strand.
TATTCGCCTCGGTCGCGCCGGAGGTCAGGATGATTTCAGCCGCCGAGGCACCGATCAATTCAGCGACGTACTCACGCGCGGCTTCGACGGCTTCGGCGGCGGCGCGGCCCATGACGTGTTCCGCACTGGCGGGGTTGGCGAATTGCGCTTCCCAAAAGGGGCGCATGGCCTGGAGCACGCGCGGGTCCACCGGCGTGGTGGCGTGGTTATCCAGGTAGATGGGGTGGTTCGGGAACGACATGGGGGGAAGATGGGGCGGAATGGGGTGCGGGGCTAGATGGGGGGTGAATTAGCCACAGAGGCGGGGGTCTCTGGGGGGCAAATAATGCTCGATTCCGCTTGCGGATGCCGCCCCCCCTGCTACCTTCAGGATTGATGCCGGCGCCGCAACGTTGCTTTCTGTCCTATTCGCACAAGGACCATGAAGGGTTCGAGCAGCTGCGCGCCCAATTGGCGCCGGTGGCACAAGCCTTCAGCTTTGCCATCTGGCACGATAAGCGGATCCAAGCTGGCGACTATTGGAATCATCGGATCCAGACTGAAATAGACCAAGCTGAGATTTTCGTACTCCTGACCTCGGCTGACTTCTTTAATTCGGGCTATATTATCGCTCATGAATTACCAGCAATACGGCAACGGCATCGTGCGGCTGGGGCGCTCGTGCTGCCGGTGATTTACCGTGACTGTTATTGGAGTGCCATGTTTGGAAACTACATCCAGGCTGTCCCAGTGACACCTGATGGTAGTTTGCGCCCTGTGCAGAAATGGCGACCAATTAATGATGGTTTTGCCGCGTCCGCCAAAGCCATCGCGGCAGCGATTGAGGATTGGTTCGGCGTGAAGCCTACCTCCCCTTGGGCGCCAACACCATGACGCGTCCCGAAGCCATTGCCGCCCTGCGCGAAAGGTTGGCGGAGGTGCAGCGCTGTACTGACAGTTTCGGTGCTGTTCTGCCGCAAACGAACCAGCCTGGACCTTTGGCGTTCTTCCCATCGGTCCTTGAACGCATTCGCCTGATTCTGGGAAATGAGCAGGAGGGGGCAACGGGCAATCTGGCAGCCGCATTGGCGGAGGTACGGAAAGATATTCGCCGGCATCCGTTACCCGACCTTGACCCTGATCTCGATGAACGAACCCAGGCGCTTTTTTTGCTGCGTGGAGAACGCGGCAATCTGATTGAAGCGCTGGAAAATGCTTTGGATGCCTGCAACGTGTTGGCTATGCCCTTGCGCGCCAGCCCCGAAGGCGATTTGGAGCTTCCGAGAGAGGCCGTTCAGGATAGCCTGCTGCGCGCCTTGGACGAACGCCTGCGCCGCCTGGATTCTGCGGTGAAAACAATGGAGGAGGCCGCGGCAAAGGCCGACACGAATGCTGCCGCTGCTGGCACCAATATTTCAGTAAGCCAAATCGGATTGATCAATCTGAGTACACGCGAACTCAAATTGGATATCGCGGCCGCTCGTTTTGAAACGAAGATTGCCGCTGACCCCGGCGCCCCCCCTACGATTGACCTGGGCGCATTAGCCCGCACCTTGGAGGCTATCCGGGACACAGCGCGCGATCTGCGCGAGTTGGTGCAATCTCTACACGCATGGGTCGCTCCGGCGGTTGTCGCTGCCGGGCGAATGGTCGCGGCGGGGGCAGAGCGTGCTTGGCGCGGCCTAAAAACATTGGTCAGTAAGGTACGATACGAGCGAGAGCTTTCCCAGCAGGCGCAGGATACTGTTTCCGAAGACCATTCCAAGCCTTTCCGCCCGCCGCTGGAACCGCTGGCGCGTTGGCGCGAACCCATCCCCGGCCTGCCCGAGGAAGCCTGGCCCGACATGATCACGTTGCCCACCGGGGAATTCCTGATGGGGGCGCCAAACGGTGAGGAGGGCAGTGCCACCATCGAACGCCCGCAACGCCATGTCACTGTCCCGCGCCCCTTTGCCCTGGGCCGGACGGCGGTGACCTTCGCGATGTGGGATGCGGCGATGGCAGCAGGCTTCGTGCCACCTTCCGGCAAGCCTCCTGAAGATGCGGGCTGGGGGCGCGACGACCGGCCGGTGATCAATGTCTCTTGGGATGACGCCCAGGCCTATTGCAGATGGCTGAACCAGCGTCTCGGGCTACCCTCGGGCACCTACCGGCTACCGAGTGAGGCCGAGTGGGAATACGCCTGCCGGGCGGGGACGACAACGCCCTTCAGCTTCGGCAAAACGATCTCGACCGAGGAGGCGAATTATGACGGCGGCAACACCTATGTGAGAGTAAAGCGGGGCGAATACCTAGGCCTCAACGTGTACCGTGGCCGCACCGTCCCGGTGGGCAGCTTGCCGGCAAACCCTTGGGGCCTTCACGAGATGCATGGCAATGTATTGGAATGGGTGGAGGATGCCTATGGCCCCTATCCTGCCCAGGCGACAGATGCCAGCCCCTTAAAGCAAGCTGACGACACTGAGCGCGTGCTGCGTGGTGGGTCCTGTTTTATTGAGACCTTGGGCGTGCGCTCTGCCACTCGTTTCACAGACGCCGCCGGGACCGTATTCTTCATCTATGGCTTCCGTGTTGCCAGGAGGCTCGGCTGATGCCGGGCTTCATCCTGGATCCTTATCTCTTTACCTCCCTGGTTGCCGCCAGCGCGCTTATCGCGTGCGCCCATGGATAAGCCAGTGATGGTTAGTGCCCGTGATTAAACCCCTTGAGACCGTTTGGCGCGCCGGCTGACGGTGCCTGAGGCCCCCAAAGCATCAAAATGGCATGCCGCGCAGCAAAACGCCCAGCACCAAAAGTCAAAAAAAGGAGTGGGGGGTTTGGGGG
>JADCEV010000063.1 GCA_020249865.1 Roseomonas sp.
CTGCCGTGAGGCAGCTTTCAACATATGCGGCAGGATAAGGTGGAAAACACAAAAAAATCCACCCTCGGCATTTACAATGAGCATGTGCAGCGGGGCGAACTTGCCTATCAATTCAGCCCGAGTGTCGGCAAACCCGTATTCTATCCGCGCATCATCTGCCCCTATACGGGCAGCGAAGAATTGGAATGGCGAATCTCCAAGGGGCTTGGCACCGTGCATGCGACCACGGTTGTGCATCCCGCGCAGGGTGAGGCTTACAATGTCTGCCTGGTGGATATGGATGAGGGCTATCGGCTGATGAGCCGGGTTGAGGATATTGACCCGATGGCGGTGAGGATCGGCATGCGCGTCAAGTTCCGCACGCATCATCAGGGCGGCGATGAGGCGCCCATCCCGGTTTTCACGGCCGTGGAGGGCTGAGACGATGGCCAGCATGCAACGCGGCAGCATCGCCATTGTGGGCGCGGCGGAATCGGATATCGGCAGCGTTGCCGCCGATATGTCGGTGATTGATCTGATGGCGCAGGGGACAGTGCGGGCGCTGACCGATGCCGGCCTCACGCTTGCTGATGTGGATGGGCTTTTTTGTGCCACGACGCAGGCGCGGACATCCGCCATGTCTTTGGCAGAATATCTGAAAAAGCCGGATGCCTATGTGGATTCCACCATTGTTGGTGGGTCATCCTTTGAAATCCATGTGGCGCATGCGCAGGCCGCGATTGAAGCGGGGCTTTGTTCGGTAGCCGTTGTTGCCTATGGCAGCACGCAGCGTTCAGCGGGGCGGAAGAATGCCTCGCCGCGCGAATTCAACCCTTATGAGACACCCTTCAAACCCTTCATGCCTTCCACCGCCTATGCCATGGCGGCCAGCCGACACATGCATGAATACGGCACCACGCGGGAGCAATTGGCGGAAGTGGCGGTGGCCGCACGCAAATGGGCGCAGCTCAATCCCGTGGCCTTTGATCAAAGGCCGCTCGATATCGCGGGCGTGCTGGGCGCAAAGATGGTGTCTTATCCCTTCACCGTGCGCGATTGCTGCCTGGTGACGGATGGCGGGGGTGCGATTGTGCTGACCTCCGCCGCGCGGGCGAAGGCGCTGAAGAAGCCACCCGTCTATGTGCTCGGCACCGGCACCAGCATCACCCATGCCAGCATTTCCAACATGCCGGATTTGACGCGCACAGGCGCGATTGCCTCCGGCGCGCGGGCCTATCAGGCGGCAGGGCTTCAGCCGCAGGATATGGATATGGCAGAGCTTTATGATGCCTTCACCATCAACACCATTCTGTTCCTGGAAGATTTGGGTTTTTGCAAAAAGGGTGAAGGCGGTGCGTTTGTCGCCAATGGCCGCATCGCGCCCGGCGGTGCCTTCCCGGTGAATACCAATGGCGGCGGCCTGTCCTACTGTCATCCTGGCATGTACGGGCTTTATTTGTTGATCGAAGCGGTGCGGCAAATCCGCGGCGAATGCGGCGCGCGGCAGGTGAAAAAGCACGATACCGCCATTGTGCATGGCAATGGCGGGGTCTTGTCGGCGCAGAGCACCGTCATTCTGGGCGGGGCGGGGACGGTTTAGGGGGTCAAGCGCCCCCTCGCGCTTTCGCGCCACAGGCTTTATGTCTCCCGCCATGGAGTATATCTCAACACGCGGGCAGGCGCCGGCCCGGGATTTTGAAGGCGTATTGCTGGCTGGCCTCGCGGAAGATGGCGGGCTTTTCTTGCCGCGCCATTGGCCGGAGCTCTCGCCCGCCGAATGGCGCGACATGCGCGGGCTGTCCTATCCGGCATTGACGGCGCGGATCATCGGGTTATTCGCGGGCTCTGGCCTGCCGCTGAACACGCTCTGCCAGGAAGCCTATGCCGGCTTTGGCCACCCCGCCATCGTGCCGCTGGTGCAGTTGGATCAGCGGTCTTTCGCGCTGGAATTGTTCCATGGCCCGACGCTGGCCTTCAAGGATATGGCGCTGCAATTGCTCGGGCGCCTCTTTGACCATGTGCTGACCAAGCGGGGGGAGCGTGTGACGATTGTCGGCGCGACCTCGGGCGACACAGGCTCCGCCGCCATTGAAGCCTGCCGGGATCGCGCGGCGGTTGATATCGTCATCCTGCACCCCGAAGGCCGCACCAGCGAGGTGCAGCGCCGACAAATGACCAGCGTGCTGGCGGCCAATGTCAGCAATATCGCGATCAAGGGCGATTTCGATGCCTGCCAGGATCTGGTCAAGGCCATGTTCAATGACGCGCCTTTCCGCCAGGAAATGCGGCTTTCGGCGGTGAATTCGATCAATTGGGCGCGGATTGCGGCGCAAATCCCCTATTATGTTGCGGCCGCCTTGGCGCTTGGCGCGCCCGACCGGCCTGTGGCGTTCAGCGTGCCCACCGGCAATTTCGGCAATGTGCTGGCCGCCTGGGCTGCCATGCGCATGGGCCTGCCGGTGGCCAAGCTGATCGTGGGGTCGAACCGCAATGACATCCTGGCGCGCTTCCTCGCGGCCAATGACATGACCGCGCGGCCGGTCGAGCCATCGCTTTCACCCTCCATGGATATTCAGGTTTCGTCGAATTTCGAACGCCTGTTGTTCGAATTGCTGGGCCGCGATGGCGCAGTCACGGCGGAGGCCATGCGCCGCTTCCGCGCCGAAGGCCGCATGCCGATCCCCGATGCCGCCTGGCGGGATGCCACCAAGCTTTTCGCGGGCTTTACCCTGGATGATGCCGGGACACTCGCTGAAATCCGGCATTTGCATCAGGCGGCAGGGTATTTGGCGGACCCTCATACTGCGGTTGGCACCGCCGCCGCCCGCGCCTTGGCGCCGGAAGACCCTGCCATTCCGGTCGTGGTGGCCGCCACCGCGCATCCGGCGAAATTCCCCGATGCGGTGGAACGCGCAACGGGGCTCCGCCCCCCTCTGCCCGCGCGGCTTGCCGACCTATATGATCGGGAAGAACGCTTTTCCGTCCTGGCCGATGACCTTGGCGCGGTGGAAGCAGCGGTTCGTGCCCATGCCCGTCGCAATGCAGCCTGAAAAGATCAACCTACCCATGACCGAAGCCGTCCGCGTTACCCGCCTTGCCAATGGCCTGACCGTTGTTTCCGAAAACATGCCGCGCGTGGAAACCGTTTCCTTCGGCGCTTATGTCTCGGTCGGCACGCGGCATGAAACGCCGCAAGACAATGGCGTATCGCATTTCCTGGAACACATGGCCTTCAAGGGTACGGCGCGGCGCGATGCCGCAGCGATTGCGCGGGAGATTGAAAATGTCGGCGGGCACCTGAATGCCTATACCGCCCGCGAACAGACCGCCTATTACGCCAAGGTGCTGAAGGAAGACACAGCACTCGCCGTTGATATCATCGGCGATATCCTGACGCATTCAACCTTTGAACCTGAGGAAGTTGAACGCGAACGCGGCGTGATCTTGCAGGAAATCGGCCAGGCGAATGATACGCCGGATGATATCGTGTTTGATCATTTCCAATCCACGGCCTTTCCGGATCAGCCCATGGGCCGGCCGGTGCTGGGCACCGAGGAATCGATTAAGGCCATGACGCGCGATGCACTCAGGGGCTATATGGGCCGCAACTACGGGCCTTCCTCCATGGTGGTCGCCGGCGCTGGCGCGTTGGATCATGATGCGCTGCTCGATTTGGTCGACAAGCATTTCGCTGATCTGCCCAAGGTGGATATCGCAAGCCCGGAAGCGGCGCGCTATGCCGGCGGCGAATTCCGTGAAGACCGCGATTTGGACCAGGTGCATATCGTGCTTGGTTTTCCTTCCGCCCCCTATCGCGACCCGATGCATTGGCCAACCCAGGTTCTGGGGACTCTGCTGGGTGGTGGCATGTCTTCCCGGCTGTTTCAGGAAATCCGTGAAAAGCGGGGCCTAGTCTATTCCATCTATGCCTTTGCCTCACCCTTCAAGGATGGCGGCCTGTTCCAGATCTACGCCGGCACGGGGGAAAAGGAAGCCGCTGAATTGATGCCGGTGACGCTTGAGGAATTGCTCAAGGTTCAGCGCGACGTGACCGAAGATGAATTGGCCCGCGCCAAGGCACAGCTGCGCGCTTCCTTGCTGATGTCCTTGGAATCGACCGGCAGCCGTTGCGAACAGCTTGCGCGGCAATTGCAGGTGCATGGCCGCGTGATCCCAATTGAGGAAACCAAGCAACGCATTGCCTCCGTCACCGTGGAACAGGTGCAACGGGCCGCCGCGCAGGCTTTCCGCCAGCGCCCGACCTTGGCCGTGATGGGGCCATCAGCGCAGGTGCCTGCCCTTGGCACGATCATGGAGCGTTTGGCGGCATGAACCGGCTGGATTCACTGGCTGATCTGATCAAGGCTGCCAAGGCGGCCGGGGCGGATGCGGCGGATGCGCTGCTGATTGCCTCCACCTCGCTTTCCGTGGAACGGCGGCTGGGGGCGATTGAAAAGCTGGAACGCTCGGAAAGCGTGGACCTCGGCCTCCGTGTTTTTGTCGGCAAGCGTCAGGCAATTGTGGCCTCCACGGAGCCTGACCCGAAGGGGTTTGCGGCGCTGGCGGAACGCGCGGTTGCGATGGCGCGGGTGGTGCCGGAAGACACCTTTGCCGGCCTGCCGGAAGCGGTTGCCATTCCCGCCCGCGCGCTGGATTTGGAAGACCCGAGCGAACCCTCAGCAGAAACCCTGCTGGCCCGCGCTGCGGCGGCGGAAGAAGCGGCCCTTGCCGTGAAGGGCATTACCAATAGCGAAGGGGCGGGCGCCGGCTGGGGCCGGACTGAAATTGCGCTGGTCGCTTCCAATGGTTTCGCGGGGCATTATGCCCGCACATCGCATGGCATTTCCGCCACCGCCGTCGCCGGCGAAGGCACGGGGATGGAGCGCGATTATGATTACTGGCAATCGGTCTATCTGGCCGATCTGCCGGACCCGGCCTTAGTGGGGCGCGTTGCGGCGGAAAAGGCCGTGCGCCGGTTGAACCCGGTGCGCGCCAAGACCGCGCGCATTCCGGTGGTGCTCGATCCCCGCGTTTCGGGTTCCATGCTTGGACACTTGGTTGGCGCCATCAATGGCGCGGCGGTGGCGCGCGGGACGTCTTTCCTCAAGGATGCCATGGGCCAGCAAATCCTGCCCAAGGGCCTGAGCGTGCATGATGACCCGACGCGCAAGCGTGGCCTGCGTTCCCGCCCCTTTGATGGGGAAGGCATGCCGGGTGAAGCCCGCGCCATTGTGCAGGATGGCGTACTGACAAGCTGGATCATGGATTGGCGCAGCGCCCGGCAATTGGGGCTGGTCTCCACCGGCCATGCCAGCCGCGGCACTGGCGGCCCGCCCGGCCCGGCGCCCAGCAATCTTTGGCTGACGCCCGGCACGCTGACCCCTGAGGCGCTGATGGCCGATATCAAGGAAGGGCTCTACATCACGGAATTGATCGGCATGGGCGTGAATGGCGTGACGGGCGATTACAGCCGGGGCGCGGCGGGCTTCATAATCCGTGACGGGATGCTGGCGGAAGCGGTGAGTGAGATCACGGTCGCGGGCAACCTGAAGCAGATGTTCCTGAACATTACAGCCGCCAATGATCTGGTCTTCCGGCGCGGGACGGATTGCCCGACCCTTCGGATTGAGGGCCTGACCCTGGCGGGGGCTTAATAACGGGCCACCCCGCTTGCGCCCGACCCGGCGCCTGGGTTACGCAAATATTGCAAAGAGGCGCCCCGCATGGATCGGCCATTGGTTGAAATTCCCATCGCTGAATTGATGGCCGCAGCGCGGCAGCTTCGCCGCGCTTCGGTGCTGGTGGTGGGCGATGCCATGCTGGACCGCTATATCTATGGCCGGGCCCAGCGCATCAGCCCGGAAGCGCCGGTGCCGGTGCTGACCGTGGAGCGCGAAATCGCCATGCCGGGCGGTGCGGGCAATGTGGTGCGCAACCTGACCGCCCTTGGTGCGGCGGTGGCTTTTGTTTCCGTGGTGGGCGATGACCAGGCCGGCAGTGACCTGACCGGCTTGATCGGCGGCCAGCAGGGGGTGGAGCCCTGGTTGCTGGTCCAGGGCGGCCGCGCCACCACCACAAAGACGCGCTTTCTGGCCAATGGCCAGCACATGCTGCGCGCAGATCATGAGGAAGTGGCGCCCATCCAGCAGCGCCTGGCGGATCGGCTGGTGCGGATTGCCGGCGACGCGGCGGCTGCGACCACCGTGATGGTGCTGTCCGATTACGGCAAGGGCGTGCTGGTGGGCGATACGGCGGCGCGGCTGATTCAAGTGGCGCGCACTGCCGGACGGCGCGTGGTGGTGGACCCCAAGGGGCGCGATTATGGCCGCTATGCCGGGGCTGATCTGGTCACGCCGAACCGGGCCGAATTGGCGGAAGCCACCGGCCTGCCGGTTGATACGGAAGAAAACATCATCGCTGCCCTCCGCGCGCTGCGCGATGCGCATGGCTTCGGTGCCGTGCTGGTGACACGCAGTGAAGATGGCATGACGCTGTTGGAAGGTGATAGGCTGCATCATTTCCCCGCCGAAGCGGCCGAGGTGCAGGACGTATCTGGCGCGGGCGATACGGTTGTCGCCACAATTGCTGCCGGGCTTGGTGCCAAGCTGCCGCTGCCGGTGGCGGTGCGGCTTGCGAATATCGCGGCCGGCATTGCGGTGGCCAAGGTTGGCACGGCCGTGACGCGGGAAGAGGAAATCCTGGAAGCACTCGGCCCCGAACGCGGCGCGCTGCGCAAGGTGATGTCGCGTTCCGCCGCGCTTGAGCAGGTGGAACGCTGGCGCCGGCGCGGCTGGCGCGTGGGCTTCACCAATGGCTGTTTTGACCTGCTGCATCCCGGCCATGTCCATTTGTTGGAACAGGCGCGGTCCTGGTGCGATCGGCTGGTGGTGGGCCTGAACAGTGATGACAGTGTGAAGCGCCTGAAGGGCCCGGCGCGGCCCATTCAGAATGAAGCGGCGCGGGCGGCTGTGCTGGCATCCCTCGCGACTGTGGATTGCGTCACGGTATTTGATGAGGAAACGCCGCTGGAATTGATCCGGCTGTTTCAGCCCGAAGTGCTGGTGAAGGGCGCCGATTACACGGTGGAAACCGTGGTGGGGGCCGAGATTGTGCAGGGCTATGGCGGGCAGGTGCGGCTGGCCGAATTGCTGCCGGGCAATAGCACCACCGCGACCGTCGCGCGGATGAAGGGCTGAGAAAGCCTATTCCAGCTTGAGCGCGGCGTTCACTTCCCGCGCTGCATCCGGGTCCTGCAGGGCAGCCAGGCGGCCGGCGGCCAGCACGGCGAAGCGGTGCAACAGAGCGCGACGGCGTGGCGGTGAAAGGCGCATATAGGGTGCTTCGCGCGTCACGGCGACTTCTAGCCTGTCAGTCACCAGCAGCCCGACATCTTCGGGCAGGATCTCACGCGGGAAATCCGTATCCACGGCAAAGTAAAGCTGGTCGCACCAGTCGCGATATTCCTGCCATTTCTCGTCAGAGAGGTAATCCTCGGCAGTGGATTTCACCTCAATGGCGATGAAGCTGCCATCATCGGTGAGCGCAATGATATCTGGGCGGCGGCTATCTGGCAGCGGCATTTGCGCAACGGGCGCCCAGCCCGCCAGGGCGCAATGGCGCATGGCGGCGCGCACGATGCGATTCGCCCGAAGGGCGGCGGTGATCTTGTCCATGGGGGAAGCTTTCCGTCCCGGCGCGGGCGGCGTCAAGGGAAAGTTGGGGGTGGGATGCCGCAGCAGGCGCCCGTCCAGAATCCTTAAAACCATGCTGGCGCAAAGCTCAACCTTCAATTAAAGACGCCCCTTCGCCCCGGGTCTGGGGGTAGGTCAGGGGTATTGACCCCGGCAGAGCATTGAAGAGCGAAAGATATGGGACTGCCCGAAGCGCAAGGTCTTTATGATCCCCGGAATGAGCATGACGCCTGCGGCGTTGGCTTCATTGCGGATATCAAGGGCCGAAAGTCGAATGATATCATCCGCCAAGGCCTGCAAATCCTGGTCAATCTGGACCATCGCGGCGCGGTGGGCGCTGACCCGCTGATGGGTGATGGCGCGGGCTGCCTGATCCAAATGCCCGATAAGCTGCTGCGCCACTGGGCCGAAAGCCAGGGCAAGACCCTGCCCGCCCACGGCCGCTATGCGGTCGCCATGTGCTTTCTGCCGCAGGATGAGGCTTCTCGTACGGTCGCGATCCAAAGCATTGAGGGCTATGTGGCTGCCGAACGGCAGACCCTGCTGGGTTGGCGCGATGTGCCGACGACCTTGGATGGCCTGGGCAAAGCCGTGATTGCCAGCATGCCGGTGATCCGCCAGGCGATCATTGCGGCCAGCGAGAGCATCAAGGATCAGGACGCGTTTGAGCGTAAAATCCTGACGATCCGTAAGCAGGCGCTGAACAAGTTCCGCGAATTGGCCACCGCCAAGGGGCTGCCGGCGAGCGCTGATTTGTACATGCCGTCCTTCTCCACCCGCACCGTGGTCTATAAGGGCCTATTGCTCGCGGGGCAGGTCGGCAGCTTCTATGATGATCTGCGCAACCCGCTGACGGAAAGCGCACTGGCCCTGGTGCATCAGCGCTTTTCGACCAATACCTTCCCGTCCTGGAAGCTGGCACATCCCTATCGCTTCCTGGCGCATAATGGCGAAATCAATACCGTGCGCGGCAATGTGAATTGGATGTATGCGCGGCGCGGGTCCATGTCTTCCCCCTTGTTGGGGCCGGATTTGGACAAGATGTGGCCGCTGATACCGCATGGCCAATCCGATACCGCCTGCATTGACAATGCCTTGGAAATCCTGGTGGCGGGTGGCTATTCGCTTTCGCATGCGATGATGATGCTGATTCCGGAAGCCTGGGCGGGCAATCCGCTGATGGATGCGGATCGGCGCGCTTTCTATGAATACCACGCGGCGCTGATGGAACCCTGGGATGGGCCGGCGGCGATTGCCTTCACCGATGGCCGCCAGATTGGCGCAACACTTGACCGCAACGGGCTGCGCCCGGCGCGTTACATCATCACCAATGATGACAAGGTTGTCTTGGCATCCGAAGTCGGTGTGCTGCCAATCCCGGAAGACAGCATTCGCCACAAATGGCGCCTGCAGCCGGGCCGCATGCTGCTGATTGATCTGGAAGCCGGGCGCATCATTGATGATGGCGAAATCAAGCAGAAGCTCGCCAGCGAACACCCCTATGCCGAATGGCTGAAGAACACGCAGTTCAAGCTGGAAGAACTGCCCGGCGTGCCGGCGGAAATGCCAATGGAACGCACGCAGGACGCGAAGGGCTTGCTGCGCGATCAGCAGGCCTTTGGCTATACGCAGGAAGACCTCAATTTCTCCCTCGAGCCGATGGGGCGTGAGGGGGATGACCCGGTCGGTTCCATGGGAACCGATACACCGCTTGCGGTGCTGTCCAACAAATCCAAGCTGCTGTTCCATTACTTCAAGCAGAATTTCGCGCAGGTCACCAATCCGCCGATTGACCCGATCCGCGAGGAATTGGTGATGTCGCTGGTGTCCATGATTGGGCCGCGGCCCAATCTGCTTGGGCGTCAGGCCGGGCATCACTATCGGCTGGAAGTGGCGCAGCCGATCCTGACCAATGAGGATCTGGCGAAAATCCGCGGCATCAAGGCGCTGGCCGGCGATGCCTTCCGCACCCAGACGCTAGACGCCACTTGGCCCGCCAAGGATGGCGCTGATGGGCTGGCGCCGGCGCTGGACAAGCTCTGCTCTGCCGCGACGGAAGCGGTACTGGCCGGGCATAACATTCTGGTGCTGTCGGATCGCGCCGTTTCGGCTGAGCGGATCGCCATTCCGTCCTTGTTGGCGACCGCAGCGGTACACCATCATCTGATCCGCCAGGGCTTGCGCACCTCCACCGGGCTGGTGGTGGAAACCGGCGAGGCGCGGCAGGTGCATCATTTCTGCGTGCTGGCGGGTTATGGCGCGGAAGCGGTGAACCCCTATCTTGCCTTTGAAACGCTGGAACAAATCCGTCAGCGCGTCGATATGAAGCTGAAGCCCTATGAGGTGCAGAAGAACTTCATCAAGGCAGTCGGCAAGGGTGTGATGAAGGTGATGTCCAAGATGGGCATCAGCACCTATCAATCCTATTGCGGCGCGCAAATCTTCGACGCGGTCGGGCTTGCCAGCAGCTTTGTGGAGAAATACTTCACCGGCACCGCGACCACGATTGAAGGTGCGGGCATTGCCGAAATTGCGGCGGAAGCCGTGCAGCGCCATCAGGCGGCCTTTGGCGATAACCCGATCTATCGCGATTTGTTGGATGTGGGTGGTGATTACGCGCTGCGCCTGCGTGGTGAGGATCACGCCTGGACGCCGGAGAGTGTGGCCAACCTGCAGCACGCCGTGCGCGGTAATTCAGCGGAGCGCTACAAGGATTTCGCCAAGACCATCAATGACCAAAGCCGCCGCTTGCTCACCATTCGCGGGTTGATGGAATTCAAATTCGCCGAAAAGCCCATCCCGCTTGAGGAAGTTGAACCGGCGAGCGAGATCGTCAAGCGTTTCGCCACCGGTGCCATGAGCTTCGGTTCGATCAGCCGTGAAGCGCATACCACGCTGGCGATTGCCATGAACCGCATCGGTGGCCGTTCCAATACCGGTGAGGGCGGTGAAGAAGCGGATCGCTTCAAGCCCATGCCGAATGGTGATTCCATGCGTTCTGCCATCAAGCAGGTGGCATCCGGGCGCTTTGGCGTGACGGCGGAATATCTGGTCAATGCCGATGATATCCAGATCAAGATGGCGCAAGGGGCGAAGCCTGGCGAAGGCGGGCAGCTTCCGGGCCATAAGGTGGATAAGAACATCGCCCGCGTGCGGCATTCCACACCCGGCGTTGGGCTGATTTCGCCGCCGCCGCATCACGATATCTATTCGATCGAGGATTTGGCACAGCTCATTTACGATCTGAAGAATGCGAACAAGCGCGCGCGGATTTCCGTGAAACTCGTTTCTGAAGTCGGCGTTGGTACGGTCGCCGCCGGCGTTTCCAAGGCGCGGGCGGATCATGTGACGATTTCGGGCTATGAGGGTGGCACGGGGGCTTCGCCCTTGACGTCACTGACGCATGCCGGCTCGCCCTGGGAAATTGGGCTTGCTGAAACCCAGCAAACCTTGGTCCTGAATGGGCTGCGTGGGCGTATTGCCGTTCAGGTGGATGGCGGTTTGCGCACCGGGCGCGATGTGGTGATTGGTGCGTTGCTGGGGGCCGATGAATTCGGCTTCGCCACCGCGCCGTTGATTGCCGCCGGTTGTGTGATGATGCGCAAATGCCATCTGAATACCTGCCCGGTTGGCATCGCGACGCAAGACCCAGTGCTGCGCGCGCGCTTCACTGGTATGCCTGAGCATGTGATCAATTATTTCTTCTTCGTCGCCGAAGAAATGCGCGAATTGATGGCGCAGCTTGGCTTCCGCACCGTCAATGACATGGTGGGGCGTGTTGACAAGTTGAACATGCGCCCCGCGATTGACCATTGGAAGGCGAAGGGCGTTGATTTGTCGCGCATTCTCTATCAGCCGAAGCTGGTGGAAGGGGCCGCGATCCATCATTGCGAAAGCCAGGATCATGGCTTGGACAACATCCTGGATGTTGATCTGATCGCGGCCAGCAAGGATGCGCTGGAAAAGCAGCAGCCGGTGCGGATTGAACGGGCCATCAGCAACCTCAATCGCACCACGGGGGCGATGCTGTCCGGTGAAGTCGCGAAGCTTTATGGCCATGCGGGCCTTCCCGAAGATACCATCAGCATTGCCTTCAAGGGCACGGCAGGTGGCAGCTTCGGCGCCTTCCTTGCGCGTGGGGTGTCGCTGGAATTGACCGGTGATGCGAATGACTATGCCGGCAAGGGGCTGTCAGGCGGGCGCATTGCGGTGAAGCCGCCCAAGGGTGTGGCGCGTGAACCCGCCGCCAATATCATTGTCGGCAATACGGTGCTGTATGGCGCGATTGCCGGTGAGGCCTATTTCGAAGGTGTCGCAGGTGAGCGTTTTGCTGTGCGCAATTCGGGCGCGGTGACGGTGGTGGAAGGCTGCGGCGATCATGGCTGCGAATACATGACCGGTGGCGTTGTGGTGGTGCTGGGCGCGACAGGGCGGAATTTCGCTGCCGGCATGTCGGGTGGCATTGCCTATGTTTACGACATCAACGGCAATTTCCGCGACATGTGCAACACCAGCATTGTTGATCTGGAAGCGATTGGCCCGGCCGATACCAGCGAAGATGGGCGGCCGAAGCAGCGCGCGCCATCCGCTTTCGACAATGGCATGGGCGATATGCTGCGCTTCGATGCGGAACGTCTCCGCATTCTGGTGGAACGCCACTTGCTGATGACCGGCAGCGCGCGTGCGCGTGCTTTGCTGGAAGATTGGGATGCGGCGCTGCCGCGCTTCGTGAAGGTGATGCCGCGGGATTACCGCCGCGCCTTGCTTGACCTGAAGGCCGAGCAAGCGGGCGGTCACGCGGTTGCGGCCGAATAAGCCGCGAAGGGGAATAGCGTTATGGGTAAGGCAACAGGTTTTCTTGAATTCGAACGCGCCGATCGCGGCTATATCAAGCCGGAAGAGCGGCTGAAGAATTACAAGGAATATGTGACACCGCTGCCGGGGGCAGAGCTGACGAAGCAGGCGGCGCGCTGCATGAATTGCGGCATCCCGTACTGCCATAATGGCTGCCCGGTGAACAACATGATCCCGGATTGGAATGATCTGGTCTATCGGGATCAATGGCAGGCGGCGCTGGAAACGCTCCATTCCACCAACAATTTCCCGGAATTCACCGGCCGCATCTGCCCCGCCCCGTGTGAGGCAAGCTGCACGCTGAACCTGACGGAAGCACCGGTCACCATCAAATCCATCGAATGCGCGATTGTGGATCGCGGCTGGGAAGAAGGCTGGATCAAGCCGCAAATCCCCGCGCGCAAAACCGGCAAGCGCGTGGCGGTGGTGGGCAGCGGCCCGGCGGGGCTGGCGGCAGCGCAGCAATTGGCGCGCGCGGGCCATGCGGTGACGCTGTTTGAAAAGCATGACCGCATCGGTGGTTTGCTGCGCTACGGCATTCCTGATTTCAAGATGGAAAAGCACCTGATTGACCGCCGCGTGGATCAGATGGCGGCCGAAGGCGTGGAATTCCGCACCGGCACGGAAGTGGGCAGCACGCTACCTTTTGATGTGCTGCTCGCGGGGTATGATGCGGTGGTGCTTTCGGGCGGCGCCGAATGGCCGCGCGAATTGGAAGTGGATGGCCGCAATCTTTCCGGCATCTATCCGGCCATGGATTACCTGACGCAGCAGAACAAGCGCGTCGCCGGCGATAGTGAAGACCGTGCCGCGCCGCGTGGCACGATTTCCGCCGCCGGCAAGCATGTGGTGGTGATTGGCGGCGGCGATACGGGTGCGGATTGCATCGGCACTGCCGCACGCCAAGGTGCGGCTTCCATCACGCAGATCGAAATCATGCCAAAGCCGCCGGAGCAGGAAAACAAGGGCCTCACCTGGCCGAATTGGCCGCATAAGCTCCGCACCGCACCGGCGCATTATGAAGGCTGTGAGCGTGATTGGGCCGTGCTGACCAAGCAGGCGGTGGGTGAGAATGGCCGCGTGACGGCGCTTGATTGCGTGCGCGTGGAATGGGTGCATGAAGCCGGGCGCATGCAAATGCGCGAAGTGGCGGGCAGCGGCTTTCAGATGAAGGCGGATTTGGTGCTGCTGGCCATGGGCTTCCTGGGGCCGCGCAAAGCCGGGCTTGTGGAAACCTCCGGCGTTGCTTTGGATGCGCGCGGCAATGTGCGCGCCGATACGGAAGCCTATCAGACATCCGTGCCGAAGGTCTTTGCCGCGGGTGATATGCGGCGCGGGCAATCGCTCGTGGTTTGGGCTATTCGCGAAGGCCGGCAATGCGCGCGCGCGGTGGATGAATTCCTGATGGGGGCAAGCACGCTGCCGCGGTAGTTTCCGCCAGCGCTTGATGTGAGCGCTGTCGCGGCAAAAGCCGTGCGCGTTTGCTCGTTTTGGTGGCATGAATCGCCTTGGCATCGTGATTTTCGCGCATGAAGCGTGACTTCGCCGTTGCGCCCGCCAGTTCCCGATTTATGAAGAAGCGTAA
>JADCEV010000064.1 GCA_020249865.1 Roseomonas sp.
CGTGATAGCCGCCTTCAGCGAAAACTTCCTGCGCCACGCGATCCACCATGGCGCGGGTGATTTCCAATTCGCGCTTGGTGGCGACCAGCGGGATCATGATTTCCGGCACCGGGGCCTTATGCGTCTTGCGGCCAATTTCGGCCGCCGCTTCAAAAATCGCGCGCGCCTGCATTTCATAGATTTCCGGGAAGGAAATCCCCAAGCGGCAGCCGCGATGGCCGAGCATCGGGTTCGCTTCCGACAATTCCTGCATGCGCCTTTGCATCGCCTCAACCTCGGTGCCGAGCGATGCCGCCACTTCCGCGATTTCATATTCGCTATGCGGCAGGAATTCATGCAAGGGCGGATCAAGCAGGCGGATCGTGACCGGCAGCCCGGCCATGATTTCGAACAAATCAAGGAAATCCTTGCGCTGGAAGGGGAGCAAGCGCGCCAGTGCGGCGCGGCGGCCTTCTTCCGTTTCCGCCATGATCATCTGGCGCACCGCGCCGATCCGCTCCGGGTCGAAAAACATATGTTCGGTGCGGCAAAGCCCGATGCCCTCCGCGCCAAAGCGCCGCGCGGTTTCCGCATCCAACGGCGTTTCCGCATTGGCGCGCACGCGCAAGCGGCGCACCTTATCGGCCCAACCCATTAGCGTCGCGAAATCACCGGAAAGCTGCGGTTCCACCATGGCCACAGAACCGATGAACACCTCACCGGTCGCGCCATCCAGCGTAATGGTCTGGCCGGCTTCGATGCGCACGCCACCCGCGCTCAGGCATTGGTTGTTGTAATCCACCGTGATGCCGCCGCAGCCTGCCACACAGGGCCGACCCATGCCGCGCGCTACCACCGCCGCGTGGCTGGTCATGCCGCCGCGCGTGGTCAGCACGCCGCGCGCCGCATGCATGCCGTGAATATCCTCGGGCGAGGTTTCAATGCGCACCAGAATGACGCTCTCGCCCTTTTGCGCGCGCGCCTCCGCTTCATCCGCACTGAACACCACAATGCCGCAGGCGGCTCCTGGAGAAGCCGGCAGGCCCTTGGCCAGCAGCTTGCGCGGCGCCTTGGGATCGAGCGTTGGGTGCAGCAATTGATCAAGCGCGGCTGGGTTCACGCGCCGCACGGCTTCCGTGTGATCAATCAGCCCCTCACGCGCCATATCCACCGCGATTTTCAGCGACGCGGCGGCAGTGCGCTTACCATTGCGCGTTTGCAACATATAAAGTTTGTTGCTCTGCACCGTGAATTCAATGTCCTGCATGTCACGGTAATGGCGTTCCAGCGTGGCGCGCACCTGCACCAATTCGGCATAGGCCGCCGGCATGGCTTCTTCCATGCTGCGTTCGGTCGGCTTTGAGCGTTCCTTTGCCATGGGCTGTGGTGTACGAATGCCCGCCACCACATCCTCACCCTGCGCATTGATCAGGTATTCGCCGTAGAAGACGTTTTCGCCGGTGGAAGGATCGCGCGTGAAGCACACGCCTGTCGCGCAATCCTCACCCATATTGCCGAAGACCATGGCCTGCACATTGACCGCCGTGCCCCATTCGGCCGGGATGTCATGCAGGCGCCGATAGGTCACCGCGCGCTGATTCATCCAACTGCCAAACACCGCACCAATGGCGCCCCAAAGCTGGGTTTCGGGATCCTGTGGGAAGGGCTTGCCGGTCACTTCCGCGACCATTTCCTTATAGCCATCCACCACGCGATGCCATTCCGCAGCGGTAAGTTCCGTATCCTCATTCTTCCCGGTGTCGAGCTTCACATGCTCGATAATTTCCTCAAAGCGATGATGGTCAACATCGAGCACGACGGACCCATACATCTGGATGAAACGGCGATAGGAATCCCAGGCAAAGCGCGCATCGCCGGAAGCCGTGACCAGGCCTTCGACGGTTTGATCATTCAGGCCAAGATTGAGCACCGTATCCATCATGCCCGGCATGGAAACCCGCGCGCCGGAACGTACGGAAACCAGCAAGGGCCGGTGGTGATCACCAAAGCGATTGCCCACCGCTTCTTCCACACGCGCGAGCGCGGCGCGCACCTGCGCCGCCAGATCGCCCGGGTATTTCTGCCCGTTTTCATAATAGGCGGTGCAGACTTCGGTGGTGATGGTGAAGCCAGGCGGCACCGGCAAACCAATCGAGGCCATTTCGGCCAAATTGGCGCCCTTGCCACCCAGAAGATTCCGCATATCGGCGCGACCTTCATTGTGGCCGGCACCGAAGCTATAGACCCATTGTGTCATGGGGGGGTTCCTCAGGCTTCAATCTTGGAGAAATCCGCCACGGCATCCATGGCGGCACGAAGTCGGGCAAGCAGTCGCAGACGATTGCGGCGAAGTTCCGGCGCGGGATCGTTCACGATCACTTTTTCGAAAAAAGCATCCACCGGGGCGCGGAGCCCGGCCATGGCTTCCATGGCGCGCTCAAAATCCTCGGCTTCGATATCCAGGCGGATGCGGGTGCCGGCTTCTTCCAGCGCGGCGGCAAGGGCGGCTTCTTCCGGCAATTTCAGCAAATGGGCTTCATAGCCGGTGTCGAAGGCGTGGCCGTCGCGCTTTTCCTCAATGCGGAGGATGTTGATCGCGCGGCGATGCGCGGCCAGCAGATTGGCGCCGGCTTCTGATTCGACAAAGCCACGCACCGCATCGGCGCGGGCTAGCAGGCGATTGAGGTCATCATCCGGCGCGGCGCCGAAGACCGCGGCCACCACATCATGGCGCGCGCCTTCGCTGCGGAGCTGCACGCGCAGACGTTCGGCGAGGAAATCGAGCAAGCCGGCCGCAAAGGCTACGACCATCGGGGGGTGCGCGGCGCCACTTGGCGCTTGCCAGCCGGTCGCGCGTTTCGCCTCCGCAATTTCCAAGCCGAAATCCGGTGACGCCGTGGCGTTGGTCGCTTGCGGATAGAGAAAGAACGCCTCGCCCGTCAGATCAGCCAGCGTCAGGCGCAGCCCGTTTTCACGAATGATGCGAATGATACCAAGTGCTGCACGGCGCAGAGCGAAGGGATCGCCGCTGCCGGTTGGTTTTTCGCCCACGGCGAAGAAACCGACCAATTGGTCAATCTTATCAGCCAGCGCCACGGCTATAGCCACGCCCTCCGTCGGCACAGCATCCCCCGCGCCGGCGGGGCGGTAATGCGCAGCGATGGCTTCCGCCACGCGGGCATCCTCACCCTGACCCAGCGCGTAATAGCGCCCCATCACGCCTTGCAATTCGGGAAATTCACCAACCATGCCGGAAGCAAGATCCGCCTTGGCCAACCGCGCCGCGCGCTGCGCCAGTGTTGCATCGGCGTTGAGTTTCTCCGCAATCAGGCCAGCAAGGTTTTCCAAACGCTGCACACGCTGGCCTTGTGTGCCAAGCTTGGCGTGAAACACCACGCTATCGAGCTTGGGCAGGAAGCTTTCCAGCTTTTGCTTGCGGTCCAAATCCCAGAAGAAGCGCGCATCCGCCAAGCGCGCGCGCAGCACGCGTTCATTGCCGGCGATGATCGCGGCACCGCCATCGGGTGCGGCGATATTCGCCACCAGCGCAAAGCGCGGCGCCGCTGAGCCATCCTTCTTGCGCAGGGCGAAATAGCGTTGATTGACGCGCATGGTGGTGCGCATCACCTCCGGCGGCAGATCCATGAAGGCGTCATCAATCCGCCCGAGCAACGGCACCGGCCATTCGACCAGCCCTGCGACTTCGGCAATCAACGCCTCATCCGGCACCACGTCCAAACCGTCAGCGGTAGCAAGCGCGGTGATGCCATCACGGATCACGCGCGCGCGATCTTCCGCTTCCAACACCACATGGCGCGCGGCAAGGCCCGCCTTGTAATCGGCAAAGTTGCGCACCGCGAAAGCGCCCGGCGACATGATGCGATGGCCTTCGGTGAGATCACCACTCGCCAAACCATGCCCATCATCAGCGCCTTGCGTCAGGCTGAAGGGCACCACGGCGCCATCCAGCACGCACAGGATTCGCTTCAAGGGCCGCACCCACACCATGGAAGATGTGCCGCCCCAGCGCATAGATGTCGGCCAGGGGAAGGCGCGGATCAGTGCGGGCATGGCTTCCGCCACCAGCGCGCGCGCTTCCAGCGTGCGGCCGGGTTTGGACAGCACCCAGAATTGGCCTTCTTCCTTCAGCGCATCACGCGTTGCGCCGTGTTTCTTCAGGAAGCCTTCAATCGCCTGATCCGGCGCGCCAATGCGCGGGCCGCGTTCTTCCTTGCCTTCGGTGGCCACACTGGGCTTCAACTGCGCGGTCAGCCCAATGCGCCGCGCACCATAAAAGCCGCGCGGCGGCGCTTCCAAAAGCGCGGCGCAGGCATCGGCGAATAGCCGCGTTAGATCCTCCGCCGCGCGCGCCTGCATGCGTGCCGGGATCTCTTCACAGAATAATTCAAGCAGCAGTTCAGCCATGGGTTTTGATCGCCGGCTCAATATCGGTTGCGGCGAAATCATCGCCCTTGAACAGCAGTGTCTGGCCGCGTTCCTTGGCCAGCGCATAAGCAAAACAATCGCCCAGATTGAGCCCCGCCTTGTGGCGCCCCTTGCCGTAGCGGCGCCAGGCATCGCGGGCAATGGCCGCATGGGCTGCGGTGAAAGGCACGATTTCCAGGTCAAGCCGCGCCATCAGCCCCGCGAATTCAGCCGAGGCAACAGCGCTGCGGTTATCAGCGACCATCGCTGCCTCCAACCATGAGGCCGCGGAGATGGCCCGCTCATTCGCTCCTTCAGCGGCTTCGGCAAAAGCCGCCGCTTCCGGTTCACCGAACAACATGGCGAGTACTGCGGAGGAATCGAGGATCATCGCGGCAGACCATGTTCATCATAAAGATCGCGGTGATCGGAACTGGCCCCCGCCAAGAGCGTCGGGCGCACCCGCTCCCCAATGGCGAGGATTTCCGCCACCTTCCGCGCCCGTGCTTCCTTAGTCGCTGCCAGCTTTTCCTGCACTGCCACACGCACAGCCCCCGTGGCTGTAGTGCCAAGCATCGCCGCAAGCTCCTTCGCCTCAGCAATCAGGGCTGCGTCCTTGATGTTCAACTGGCCCATGGCCCACCTTTGGTAGAAACCCCACCGGATATGGTAGAAAAGCCCCAAAAACGCAAGGTCACGCCCCTTCGCCGGCCAGCCAGGCCTCACAACACCCCTTCGCCAGCGTCCGCACCCGGTCGATATAGGCGGCGCGCTCCGTCACGCTGATCGCACCCCGCGCATCCAGCAGATTGAAGCGATGCGATGCCTTGATGCATTGGTCATAGGCCGGCAAAGCGAGCTTGCGTTCCAGCAGCGCGGCGCATTCAGCCTCCGCATCCTCAAAATGGCGGAACAGCATTTTGGTGTCGGCGGCTTCGAAATTATGGGCGCTGTATTCGCGTTCCGCGCGCAGAAACACCTCGCCGTATTTCACGCCGTCATTGTTGAAATCCAGGTCGTAAACATTCTCGACCCCCTGGATATACATGGCCAAGCGTTCCAGGCCGTAGGTGAGTTCAGCGCTTGGCTTGTCGCAGACAATGCCGCCGACCTGTTGGAAATAGGTGAATTGCGTCACCTCCATCCCATCACACCAGACCTCCCAGCCCAGGCCCCAGGCGCCAAGGGTTGGGCTTTTCCAATCATCCTCAACAAAGCGGATATCGTGCAAAGCGGGGTCAATGCCGAGCGCGCGGTAGCTTTCAATCAGCAGTGCCTGCGGGTCCGCGGGCGATGGCTTCAGGATCACCTGATATTGGTAATAATGCTGAAGACGATTGGGGTTTTCGCCATAACGGCCATCGGCGGGGCGGCGCGATGGCTGCACATAGGCGGCCTTCCAGGGTTTCGGGCCAAGGGCGCGCAAGGTGGTCGCCGGGTGAAAGGTGCCCGCACCCACTTCCATGTCATAGGGCTGTAGAATCACGCAGCCCTGATCCGCCCAAAAGCGATGCAGGCGCAGGATGATATCCTGAAAACTGGGGGGCTTGGCGGTCATGGCGGTTCCGGGCTCTGGCGCTGGGCTCGTGCGGGATGCTCTATAGGCAGGGGACCGAGACCGGGCAAGGAAAGCCAACATGAAGACCACGCAAGATATCATCAGCGCCTATCTGGCCGCCTTCAATCGCGGGGATTGGCCGGGCATGCTGGCGCTGCTGGCCGATGATGTGGTGCATGACATCAACCAGGGCAGTGTTGAGCACGGCAAGCCAGCCTTCGCCGCCTTTCTGGACCGGATGGCGCGCTGCTACCGGGAAGAATTGCGCGATATCGTGATTATGGTGGGGGCGGATGGCACCCGCGCCGCAGCGGAATTTCAGGTGCATGGCGAATATCTGGCGCAGGATGCCGGGCTGCCGCCGGCACGCGGCCAGCGCTATGCCCTGCCGGCCGGGGCGTTTTATGCCCTGAAGGATGGGCGGATCAGCCGGGTGACGATGTATTACAATTTACAGGAATGGTTGCGGCAGGTTGGTGGGTAAAGCCTTGCGTTGCGGGGGCCGGCGGTGCTTTCTGGCGCGATGAAGCTGCTTTCCGGTCATGCCCGGCTCGCCGGGGTTTTCGGCCATCCGGTCACCCATTCCCGCTCACCCCGGCTGCACGGGTTCTGGCTGCAACGCTATGGCATTGATGGGGCCTATATTCCTCTGGGGGTGGCGCCGGGGCACTTCGGCGCGGCGGTGCGCGCGCTGGTGGATCTCGGCTTTCGCGGCGCCAATGTCACCATCCCCCATAAGCTTGCGGCCTTTGAGATTTGCGATGAGGTCGCGCCCTTCGCGCGGCGTGCCGGGGCAGTGAATACGCTGATTTTTCGTGATGGCCGGATTGAGGGGTCCAATACCGATGGCTTCGGCTTTCTGGAAAGCATTCGCGAAGCCGCGCCTGGTTGGCGGGCGGATGCCGGCCCCGCGGTGCTTTTGGGGGCGGGTGGCGCGGCGCGGGCCATTGCCGCTGCCTTGCTTGATGCCGGCGCGCCGTGCGTGACGCTGGTGAACCGCACCGCTGCCAAGGCCGAAGCCTTGGCACGGGACCTTGGCGGGCCGATCCAGGTGGCGGATCGGGCGCCTTTGGAAGACGCAGCCTTGCTGGTGAATACGACCTCACTTGGCATGCAGGGTCAGCCGGGGCTGACGCTGGATTTGGCGCCTTTGCCGGCCAGCGCGGTGGTGGCGGATATTGTTTATGTGCCGCTGGAAACTCAGCTTCTGGCGGCGGCGCGGGCGCGTGGCCTGGTTGCGGTGGATGGGCTTGGCATGTTGCTGCATCAGGCGCGGCCGGGATTTGAGGCCTGGTTTGGCGTGGCCCCGCAAGTGGATCAGGCTTTGCGTGATGTGGTCGCCGCCGATATCCCGAAGCCGGATGGCGCATGAAAATCATTGGCCTCACGGGCGGAATTGGCATGGGGAAGTCCACTGCCTCGGCCACGTTTCGCCGGCATGGCGTGCCGATTTTCGATGCTGATCAGGCGGTGCATGAATTGCAGGCGGTGGGCGGGCGCGCGGTGCGGCCAATTGAAGCAGCCTTTCCGGGCACGACGCGCGATGGCGCGGTGGATCGGGAAGCCTTGCGCCGGGCGGTGCTGGGCAATCCCGCCGCTTTGAAACAGTTGGAGCGCATTGTGCACCCGCTGGTGCGTGATGCTGAAAAGCGTTTTCTGGCGGCAGCACGGCGGGCGGGGAAATCCCTCGTGGTGCTCGATATTCCGCTGCTGTTGGAAACTGGCGGCGAAAAGCGGGTTGATGAAGTTGTTGTAGTCTCGGCGCCCGCGGCGGTGCAGGCCGCGCGCGTGATGCGTCGGCCAGGTATGACGGCGGAACGGCTTGCCGCCATTCGCGCGCGGCAAATGCCGGATGCGGATAAGCGCCGGCGTGCGGATGTGGTGATCCATAGCGGGCTGTCGCGCCATTTCGCCGTGGCGGCCATCAGGCGCCTGATGCATCGGCTAAGGAGTGCGCGCTGATGCGTCAGATTGTGCTGGACACCGAAACCACAGGACTTGATCCGCTGACCGGTGATCGCGTGATTGAAGTCGCCGCAGTGGAATTGTTGAATCTTCTGCCAACAGGTGAGGTATTTCACAGCCTGATTGACCCGGAACGCGATATCCCGGCCGAGGCGTCGCGCATCCATGGCTTCACCAATGGCGATGTCGCCGGCAAGCCGAAATTTGCCGACATCGCCGATGCCTTGTTGGCCTTTTTGGGCGATTCGGAAATCATCGCCCATAACGCGCCCTTCGATTTCGGCTTTCTGGATGCGGAGTTTTTCCGCTGCAATCGCCAAGCGTTGGATCGCAGCCGTATGATTGACAGCCTGGCGATGGCAAAGACGCGCTATCCCGGCATGCCGAATAATCTTGATGCGCTGTGCCGCCGGCTTGGCGTGGATAATTCCATGCGCGGCAGCCACAATGCCATCCTGGACTGCCAATTGCTGGCGCAGGTCTATCTGGAAATGATGGGCGGCAAGCAGCCGGGGCTGGAATTGGCGGCCAAATCCGCGCCTCGCTTGGTGACGCTGGAAGTGGAAAAGGTGGAGCGCACCGCATTGCTGATAACGCCGCCAGCAGAGGTGCTGGCAGCGCATGAGGCCTTCGTCAAAGCTAAGATCAAGGACGCGATCTGGCTGAAGCCACCCTTCACGGCAGAGGAAGCCAACTAAGGTGCCTTAACTGCTCCGGATAATGCGCATGAGTTGCGCGACATGCTCTGGCGGCGTTGGCGGGATGATGCCGTGGCCCAGATTAAAGATGAAAGGCCGGCCGCGCATGGCAGCCAGGATGCTCCGTGCCTCGGCTTCCAAGGCGGCGCCGCCTGCGACCAGAGCCAGCGGGTCGAGATTGCCTTGCAGCGGCATGGTGGCAGGCACCGCCTGGGCGGCCCAGCGCGGGTCCATACTGGTATCCATGGCCACCGCATCCACCGCGGCGCGGCTGGCGTAATCCGGCAGCATTGGCCCGGCCAGGCGCGGGAAGCCAATGATGGGCGTGGTGGGGCAGCGCTTGCGCACCGCACGCGCAATGGCGGCTGAGGGCTCAATCACCCAACGGCGAAATTGGCTTGGCGGCAGCAGGCCCGCCCAGGTGTCAAAGAGCATCAGCGCCTCGGCGCCGGCTTCCACCTGGGCCACCAGATATTCGGTGGTGGCATCCTGCAGAATGCGGATCAGGCGGCCGAAGCTGGCAGGGTCGCTAAAGGCCATGCCGCGCGTCGCGGCGAAATCCTTACTGCCTCGGCCTTCCACCATGTAGCAGGCAACGGTGAAGGGTGACCCCGCAAAGCCGATCAGCGCGGTTTTGGGGTGATCCTGATTGAGGCCCGCACGGGTCAGGCGCACGGTCTCGAAAATCGGCGCCGCTTTCGCGAGCACGCCATCCAGGTTGAGCGCGCTTATGCCCTCGGCCGAGCGAATGGGGTCGAGCAGCGGCCCCTCGCCCTCGGCAAAGCGGAGCCCCTGGCCCAAAGCCCAGGGCACCATCAGGATATCGGAAAACAGAATGGCAGCGTCCATGCCATAACGGCGAATGGGTTGCAGCGTGACCTCAGCCGCCAGATCAGGCGTGGTGCAAAGCGAGATGAAATCGCCCGCCTTGGCGCGTGTGGCGCGATATTCAGGCAAATACCGCCCGGCCTGACGCATCAGCCATACGGGGGGCGGCCAGACGGCCTCTCCGGCCAAGACACGCAAAAAGGGTTTGGCCCGGCTGGCCTCGGTTTCCGTTTCCATGACCCGAACCTAAGCATTGAATCTAAGATTCTGAAAGATGAGGGTGATTGTAGGGCCTGTGGATCATGGGGAGGCAAGCGCTGGCAATTCCATCCACAGATTTTTCCTCGGGTAGGTTTTGCCCTGATGGCCGGTGTGGTCGTGGAAGTTTACGCTTTTGCCCATTGTGGGGGAGGAGCCGGAAAAAGCATTCAGGCTTGCGTGATGGGGGTGTTTCATCCTCATTATGCGCCAGGGCGGGATCAGTGGCGAGAACCACCCCCGTTATCCACATTGATTCACGGAATTCTCCCGCCATGGTTCACAAGCAAATCAATCTGCACCTGGTGTCGGATTCCACTGGGGAAACCCTGCAATCCATCGCCCGGGCCACGCTGGCGCGGTTTGATGATCATCATGTGGTGGATCACCGCTGGAGCCTGATCCGATCCCGCCTGCAATTGGACCGGGTGTTGGAGGGGATCCAGCACGAGCCAGGGCCAGTGCTCTATACGCTTGTGGATTCGAGCCTGCGGCATGTGTTGGAGGAAGCCTGCCAACGCATGGGCGTAACCTGCCTATCGCCACTCGATCCGGTGATGGCGCTATTGCAGGAAGCGACAGGCGTGCGCGCCCGCGAAAAGCGCGCAGCCCAGCATGTGATGGATGCGGATTACTTCCGCCGCATTGACGCGATGCATTACGTGCTGTCGCATGATGACGGCCAGGGGACGGTCGGCATTCGCAATGCCGATGTCGTGTTGGTCGGGGTTTCGCGTAGCAGCAAGACGCCAACCTGTTTTTATCTGGCCAATCGCGGCATCAAGGCAGCCAATGTGCCAATTGTGCCAGGGGCGACACTGCCGGAGATCCTGAATGATCCGCCCTGCCCGGTGGTGGGGCTTTATATCGAGGCCAATGCCCTGATTGATATTCGGCGCCATCGCCTGAAGATCATTGGCGGCCAGGGCGTGCGACATGACACGACAGAGTATATTGACCCTGAGGCGGTCAAGGCGGAAATCATCGCGGCGCGCCGGCTTTGCACTGCTCAGGGCTGGCCCGTGATTGATGTGACGCGCCGCAGCATTGAAGAAACTGCCGCCACAGTGTTGCAGTTGATGGAAGCCTGGCACGCCAGGCGACGAGAGACCAAGCCGGCCCCGGCGCCTGAGGATCCCGCCGCAGGTGTGATCGGCAAGGTCTGAGCGTGCCTTTTCAAAATGCCCCGGATGTCGCTGCGCTGGAGCGCGCCTGTCTGACTGCAATACCCGCGCAGCGCGTCGCCTTCGATGGTAGCTTTGTGGTGCGGAGTTTCCTGGGTGGCACCGGGCGCGCCAATGCCGCGAGCTCACTTCTTGCAAGTGTTGATCCTGACCTTGAGGCGCGTATTGACCGCGTAGAGGCACGCTACGCTGCGCAGGGGCTCCCGGTGCGCTTTCGTTCAACACCACTCGATCCACCAGGGCTTGCGGCTTCGCTTGCTGGCAGGGGTTACGTGAGCAGGGATGAGACCATCATTTTCCTGGCGCCGATTGCTGGTATTGCGCGTGCCGATGAGGCGACACGCCTCTTATCAGCACCTGATGCCGAGTGGATGGCGGTGGCAGCGACGGCCGAGCATCAAGTGCCAGCCCGTCGCGCGGAGAAGGAACGCGCCGTTGAGATGATGCTGGTCCCGGCAGCTTGGGCCCTTCTTTATGAGGCTGTGAGGCCAGTGGCATGCATTTCTGTGGTCAGCGATGGAAAGCTTGCTGGGTTTTTCGATTTGGCAGTGGTGCCGGAGAGGCGTCGTCTAGGTTTGGGGTCGCGGATCACGCGTGCCGCGGCGCATTGGGCCATGGCCCAAGGGGCGGAATGGTTATGGGCGCAGGTCGCTTCCAGTAATGAGGCGTCCTGCGCGGCGCAGCAAAGCCTCGGCATGCGGGAGGCTTATCGCTATGTCTACTATGTCCGCCCGCAGGATAAGCTGGCGGCGTTGCATGTCGGGTAGCGATGGACCTCAGATGGGGGTCTGAAGCCCAGGCTAAACATTACGGTATAAGAACGGTGCTGCCCGTGGTCTTGCGCGCTTCCAGCGCGATATGGGCATAGGCAGCGTCTTTCAGGGCGTAGCTTTGGTTGACGCGAATCTTGACAGCGCCTGAGGCCACAACCTCAAACAAATCATTGGCGCGCGCCACAAGATCCTCGCGCTGCGCCGTATAGGTCGCGAGCGTGGGCCGTGTGACATAGAGCGATCCCTTGGCCGCCAGAATGCCCAAATCGGGAATGGCAACGGGGCCGGACGCATTGCCGTAGGAAATCATCAGCCCGTAGGGTGCGAGGCAATCGAGCGAGGTGAGGAAGCTATCCTTGCCGACACTGTCATAAACAACCGGCAGCATCGCGCCCTTGGTAATATCCTTCACCCGGGCGGGGATATCATCGCTGGTGAGCAGCGCGTGATCCACGCCATGTTGTTTCACGAGTGCGGCTTTCTCCGGGGTGCTCACCACGCCTATGACGGTGCAGCCAAGATGCTTGGCCCATTGGCTGAGGATAAGGCCGACACCACCGGCAGCGGCATGGATCAGAACAGTCTGGCCGGCCTTGGCAGGGTAGCATTTCTTGATCAGGAAGGCCGCGGTCATGCCTTGCAGCATCATCGCCGCCCCTTGTTCGAAGCTGATCGCATCCGGCATTTTCACCAGACGATCGGCCTTGATGGTGCGCGCTTGGGTATAGGCGCCAATCGGGCCAGTGGCGTAAGCGACTCGGTCGCCCACCTTCACTTCCGTCACACCTTCACCAATGGCTTCCACAATGCCTGATGCTTCCATGCCGATAATGGCCGGCATGCTGGGCGCCTTGTAGAGGCCAGTGCGGAAATAGACATCGATGTAATTCAGGCCGACCGCCTTGTGCCGCACCAAGGCTTCGCCCGGCTTGGGGGAGGGAAGCGGCACTTCTTCCCAAACCATTTTCTCCGGACCGCCGGTTTCATGGATGCGGATAGCGTGATTCATGGGGGTGTCCATCAAGGGCGCTTTCGGGGCGCCGGAAGGTTGAGGGGGAGTTGAAGGGCTCGGCTTTCAAGGTTCAAAAGGTGCTGCTTTGTAGCCGGTCCATCGCCACCGGAATAGCCGCCAAGCGACCCATCCGCGGCGACAACGCGATGGCAGGGAATAATGATGGGGATGGGGTTGGCGCCATTGGCCTGACCGACAGCGCGAGGGGCTGAGCCAATGGCGCGGGCGATATCGGCATAGCTTCGGGTTTCGCCTGGCGGTATCGCACAAAGCGCAGCCCAGACGCGTTTCTGAAAATCGGAGCCATGCGGTGCCAAGGGCAAATCGAAGGTCAGGCACGTGCCGTCAAAATACGCCTGCAATTGATCCCTGGCGCGGCGAAGCAGGGGGGTTTCTTGCTGATCCCGCCCACGCCCCCAATCAAGCGCGAAAATGGCGCCATCCTCTTCCGAGATGGTGAGGTCGCCAAAATTCGTCAGGAGGGAAAGTTGCGGCATGACGCGGGGGCGAAGTGGCATTATGGCTGCGCAGCGTCAAGCGGTGGTGTCTTGGACGAAGCAGGAGAGGGGACAGCCAGTGGGTGAAACAAAAGCTGAGGCGCGAGGGGTAATAGATCCGCCGCTCTATTTCCAGGCGCATGTCTTTGTGTGCTGCAATCGGCGCCCTGATGGCCATAAGCGCGGTTCCTGTGCGGCGCGCGGTAGCGAAAGCTTGCGGGACTACATGAAGGCGCGCGCGAAGGAGCTTGGGCTGGCCGGGGTGCGGGTGAATATGGCCGGCTGTCTGGACCGCTGCGAATTCGGGCCCGCCATGGTGATCTACCCCGAGGGTGTTTGGTACAAAATAGAAACGAAATCCGATATTGATGAGGTTTTGGAAACACATCTGCGACAAAAGGGGCGTGTCGCTCGCCTACTCCTGACCGAGCACGATGTCCCGCCCGCGAAGGCTTGAGGTCGAGCGAGTGTTTCACGTGAAACGAGGCGGCAGGTGAGCGCAGCCGATACGATTTACGCATTGGCAAGCGGTGCGGCCGCCGGTGCGGTTGCTGTGATCCGGCTATCAGGACCGGGTTCTGCCGAAGCCGTGCGGCGTTTGGCTGGAGGTCTGCCACAGCCCCGATATGCCAGCCTTCGGCGACTGCGCGCGGCTGACGGCGAAACCTTGGATCATGCTTTGGTGCTGTGGTTTCCGGGTCCGGCTTCCTACACCGGCGAGGATGCGGCGGAGCTCCATTTGCATGGGGGACGCAGCGTTGTCGCCGGCGTGATGGAAGCGCTGGCGGCGACGGGGTTGCGCCAGGCCGAGCCAGGCGAATTCACCCGGCGTGCGTTTCTGCATGGTAAATTGGACCTGACCGCCGCGGAGGGCATTGCTGACCTGATTGCCGCCGAGACTGCGGCGCAGCGGCGTCAGGCGCTGCATCAGGCTGGCGGGGGCTTGGCCAAGCTTTACGGCGGCTGGGCCGAGCATCTGGCGCGTCTATTGGCCCATCAGGAGGCTGCAATTGAATTCGCCGAGGATGGCTTGCCGACTGATCTGGACGCTAAGGCCCGCACCGGGGCGGGCGAGTTGCGTGCGGAAATCGAGGCGCATTTGGCAGATGCGCGGCGCGGCGAATTGCTGCGTGAGGGTTTGGTCTTCGCCATCATCGGCGCGCCAAATGCAGGAAAATCATCGCTTCTCAATGCCTTGGTCGGCAGGGAGGCAGCCATCGTCTCTGCCCGGGCGGGGACGACGCGGGATATTGTGGAAGCGCGGCTTGATTTGGCCGGCGTACCGGTGACCCTTTCCGATACAGCGGGGCTGAGAGAGGCGGGCGATGAGATTGAGGCCGAGGGGATCAAGCGCGCCGAGCGCCGCGCGCAGGAAGCGCAGCTTGTAATCACGGTATTCGCTGCCGATCAGCCACCGGATGCCGAAACGCTGCGCTGGGTAGGCCCGGGTAGTTTGGTACTGGTCAATAAATGCGACCTTGGGTCTGGGCCAGCCGCGATCGGCGGGCTTCCAACCATGGCCGTCTCGGCGCGCGAAGGTACTGGGCTTGATGCCCTACGCGACCACCTGGCCAAGGAGGCACTCCGCCTGACTGGCGCCGGACAAGGTAATCAGCTGACCCGTCCGCGACATCGTGCCGCCCTTATGGAGGCTGCGGCTCTTTTGAGAGACGCGGAGAGCGCTGCTCTTCCTGAACTGACGGCAGAGGCGCTGCGCGCCGCGTTATTCGCCCTTGGCCGCCTTACAGGGCGCGTCGGTGTCGAGGAAATTCTCGATATCGTGTTCCGGGACTTCTGCATCGGGAAGTAATGCTGATATAGGCGGCGCATGACGAGCGCGGGTTTGACCTTTGATGTGGTGGTAGTGGGTGGCGGCCATGCCGGCTGCGAGGCTGCGGCGGCCGCGGCGCGCTCAGGCGCGCGCACCCTGCTTCTTACCCACAAGATTGAAACCATTGGCGAAATGTCCTGCAACCCGGCCATTGGCGGGGTGGGGAAGGGGCATCTGGTTCGCGAAATTGACGCCCTGGATGGGATTATGGCGCGCGCGGCGGATGCGGCAGCCATTCACGTCAAGATGCTCAATCTGTCCAAGGGTCCGGCTGTGCGCGGGCCGCGCGCCCAGGCGGACCGCCGGCTTTATCGCGAAGCCGTGCAGGCGCTGCTCCGCGCCCAGCCAAATCTTACGATCATGCCCGGTGGTGCGGAGGGGCTGGAGCTTGACCGGGCAGGTGCGCTTGCCGCGATCATCACCGCCGATGGCCAGCGTATCCGGTGCGGGGCGGCGATCATCACCACCGGCACATTTCTGCGTGGCGAAATCCATATCGGCGAAAAGCGCTTTCCAGCCGGCCGAGTGGGAGACGCACCGGCGCTTGGCCTGGCGCTCGCTTTTGAGCGTATGGGGTTGCCGCTCGCCCGCCTCAAAACTGGCACGCCGCCTAGGCTGGATGGTCGCACCATTGACTGGGCAGCTTTGGAAGCGCAGCCGGGGGATGATCCGCCCGAGCCACTTTCCTGGATGACCGAGCGCATCACCAACCGCCAGGTGACCTGCGGCATTACGGCGACGACGGCTGAGACTCACGCCATCATTCGCGAAAATCTCCAATCAAGTGCTGTCTATGGTGGCCGGATTCAGGGTGTTGGGCCGCGCTATTGCCCTGCCATAGAAGACAAGGTGGTGCGGTTTGCCGAACGCGACCGGCAC
>JADCEV010000065.1 GCA_020249865.1 Roseomonas sp.
CCGTCGCCTAAACACGCTGCGTGCGGCGGAACCGGAGCTAGACCCCGACATGGCCCGCGGCCTGGCCTTCGCCTTCCTGGTCAAGGCGCTCGCGCGTCACGCCATCCTCGCCTGGGAAGGCATCGGCGATACCTCAGGCAAGCCGCTCCCGCTTTCCGCTGATGCGGTGGAACGCCTGATGGATCTGGACGACATCGCCGCCGCCTTCTGGGACCGTGCCACAGCACCAGTCGCCGCCGTGGCCATGGAGGGAAACGCCTAAGGGCCCGCGCCGCATGGCATTTCGGCAGCGGGCCCGAATATTGTCGCGGCTGCGCGGCCATCGCACGCGATTGCGGCGATAGCTGCCCCTACACGGCACACGCGCCGCTCAGCATTGAGGCCCATGCCTGCTGGGCCGCCGGCACCGCCTGCGCTGAGGCTAGCATGGCCGGCATTACGCTCAACATCGCCAATGCGCTTGCCACCGCGCGTGATCTCGGCGCGCAGGGCTGGGCCGCTTCGGAAATGCTGATGGCACTTCGTATCGGCATGGCGGAAGGCATCGCCACGCGCGGCAGGGAGGAAACGCCCCATGGCTGACGCCACCCGTCGTGTCTCGGTACGCCTATCCTTGGACGACGCCGCGCGCGTAAAACAGGAATTGCGTGAGGTTGGTGAAACCGGCCAACGCTCCCTCGCGCGTATTCAGGGCGGTGCGGAACGGGCGTCTCGTGCGCTGGATTTGCTGGATGTCGCGGTGCGCGGTGTGCAGATCGCGGGCTTGGCTGCCGGGCTGCGCGCGGTGGTGGTGGCCGGCGATGCGCTCACCCAATCCATGGGGCGGCTGAATACCGCGCTCGGTTCGGTGGAACGCGCCGGGGAAATCTATGACCGGCTCTATCAGGATAGCCTGCAAACCGGCGTCGCCGTGCGTGAAAGCGTGGACGCCTTCGCGCGGTTTTCTATCGCCGCGCGGGAGATCGGTGCCACTTCCGATCAGGTTGCAACTCTGGTCGGCGGCTTGCAGCGCATTGCCATCGCCTCGGGCGCATCGCAGCAGGAAATCTCCTCCGCCACCCAGCAGCTGGCCCAGGCCCTGGCATCAGGCACGCTGCAAGGGGATGAACTGCGTTCCATCTTGGAAAACCTGCCAACCCTCGCCCAGGCGCTGGCGCGGGAGCTTGGCGTTTCCATCGGTGAACTCCGCAAACTCGGCTCCGAGGGCAAGCTCACCGCCGATACGGTTTTCCCCGCGCTGCTGGGCGCGGTTGAAAAGCTGAATGGCGAATTTGAACGCGCGCCGCTTTCGGTGGGGCGTGCCTTTGGGCAATTGACCGTCGCGACGGATCAATTCCTCGCCCGGCTGGATCAGGCCATCGGTCTTTCCAATACACTGGCCCAGGCGCTGTCCGGCGCGGCGCGTGTGCTGGATGGCGTGCGCCGTGGCTCTGGCCTTTTACTGCCCACCGAGCAGGAGGCCGCGCGCCGGGCAGAGGCTGCGGCACTACGCGCGCAAATCGCGCGGCTTGAGGCTGAAATCGAAGGCCAAAGCCAGCCGGCCGAACCACGGCGCGGCACCATCCGTAGCGGCCTGGTTGGTACAGCGCAGCAACAGGCCGGGGTGGATCGCGCCGCCCGGCTGGAGGAACTGCGGCGGCAATATCAGGAACTCGCGGAGGAAATCACGCGCGGCGAACAGGCCTCCGGCGAGAGGCAGCAGCGCGAGGCGGAAAGCGCCGCCGCCCAAGCCGCCGATGCACGCCGCCGCCGTGCCGGCGCGGATGCTGAGGAATTGCGCCGCGCGCTGGATGATCGCTTTCGCATCAATAGCGAATATGAGGACCGCGTCCGCCGCCTGCGTGAGGCTGAGGCCGCTGGTGGCATCACCGCCGCGGATCGCAGCCGGCTTGAAACGCTGGCGCTGCAGGAACGTGATGAGGCGCTGCGCCGCATTGAGGGCACCACCCGCCGTGTGGCTGCCATCGCACCCGCTGATCGCGCGGCGGAACGCGAGTTGAATGACCTGCTGCGCGAACGCGAAAGGCTGATCCTGGAAAATGAGAATGCCTATGAACGCTATCAGCGCCGCCTGGAACGGCTGGGAGATTTGGCTGAGCGTGCCGAGCGCGCTGGCAGGCCGATCCCGACCGAGACCATCGCCCGCGAAGGCGAACGCGCGCTGAACGAATTGGAGGAGGCCGAGCAGCGCATCAAGCGCAGCACGGAAAACACCCGTGACGCCGCGCGGGAATTAGGGTTTGCGTTTTCCTCAGCCTTTGAGGACGCGATTGTGCGCGGCGCCAGGCTGTCTGAAGTGCTCAAGGGGCTGCTGCAGGACATGACGCGCATCATCGCGCGCCGCACCATCACGGAACCTTTGGGCAATGCGGCCTCTGCCGGGCTTTCCAGTATTGGCGCTGGGAATTGGCTGAATGATATCGGCACCGCAATTGGTGGCCTGTTCCGTGCCGAGGGCGGGCCGGTCGCGGCGGGGCAGCCCTATATCGTTGGTGAACGCGGGCCGGAATGGTTCGTGCCGCGCCAGACCGGCACGGTGCTGCCGAACGGCACCGCGCCGGGTGGCACCACGATCAATACTTCTATCGCCATTGATGCGCGCGGCGCGGATGCAGGGGTGGAGGCACGGCTCCGCATTTTGGCCGGGCAGATTGCGCGGCAGGCTTCGTCCATGACGCTGGATGCCATTCGCCGGGGCGGCAGCGCTTATGAAACAGTGCGGGGATAGCAGCCATGGTTGAATATGCCTGGCCCGAGATACTGCGCCCGACGCGGCTGACATTCTATCTGCAGCACAATACCACGCGCTTTGTCGCGCCCATTACGCGGCAGGCGCAGGTGCTCCGGCGCGAAGGTGC
>JADCEV010000066.1 GCA_020249865.1 Roseomonas sp.
CAACTTCCGAGGCCCCGGCGGGCGGCCAGGATACCCGCATCATCGCCCTGATCGGCACCGGGCATTTCCTGTCCCATTTCTACATGCTCTGCCTGCCGCCGCTGTTTCTGGTCTGGCGCCAGGAATTCGGCGCTTCCTATGCCGAGCTTGGCCTGACGGTGGCGCTGATGAGCGGCACGACCGCCCTGTTGCAAACCCCGGTCGGCTTCGCGGTGGACCGCTACGGCGCCAGGCCCTTTTTGGTGGGCGGGACGCTGATCATGGCACTCGCCATCTCGGCCATGGCCTTTGCGCCCGGGGTTTGGGCGCTTTGGTTGCTCGCGATCCTGTCTGGCGTCGGCAATAGCGTGATCCACCCGGCGGATTACGCCATCCTGGCCGGCAGCATCCGGCAGGACCGGATGGGCCGCGCCTTTGCCATGCATACCTTCACCGGCAATCTGGGCTTTGCCCTGGCGCCGCCCATTATCGCCCTGCTGATGACGGTGATGGGCTGGCGGGAAGCCCTGCTGCTGGTGGGCCTGCTCGGCGTGCCGGTGGTGGGCGCCATTCTGCTGCAAAGCCGCATCCTGAAGGACCAGGCCAAGGCCAAATCGGCGGACCAGGCCGGGCAGAGCGGGCGCGAATTGCTCCTCTCCCGCCCCATGCTGCTGTTTTTCGCCTTCTTCCTGCTCTCGGCCGCGGCCGGATCGGGGATTCAGGCCTTTGTCATCACCGTGCTCGGCAAGCTTTGGGCGACGCCCATCGCGACGGCTTCCATGGTGCTGACAGGCTATATGGCCGGCGCCACCGGCGGCACGCTGATTGGCGGCTGGTTTGTGGACCGCGCCAAGGGAAGCGGGATCATGGCCTTCATGACCATCCTGACGCTTTTCGCCATGGCGATGTTCCTGGTGCTCGGGCTGGTCGCATTGCCGGAAATTGCCCTGCCTGGGGTCGGGTTGCTGGCTGGCCTCGCTATGGGGGCATCGCGCACCCCGCGCGATGTCATGCTGAAGGATGCCTGCCCGCCGGGGCAAATCGGCAAGGTGTTTGGCTTTGTCTCCTCTGGCCTGCCGCTGGGCGGCGCCATCACGCCCGTGCCGCTCGGGTTTCTGATTGATATGGGCTACCCGATCCTGGTGCTGCCGGTGGTGGCGGGGCTGCTGGGGCTGTCCTTGCTCTGCGCCGGTAGTGCGCGGGCCAGCAGCAATGCCGCAAAAACCCGCGCGGTTGCGGCGGAATGAAATGGGCAGAAAACGGGAGGGCTCTGCCCTCCCGAACCCACCCGCCAAGGGCCGCGAGGCCCTTGGAACCCAGGTTTTAACATGAGCGCCTTTGATGAAGGGGTCACCTTATCCTCCTGGGTCGCCGTTGCGGTGGTGGCGGCTTCGGGGGCGCTCAGCGCGTCGCGCAAGCAACTTGATCCGGTGGGCTTCATCCTGATTGCCTGCGTCACGGCCTTTGGCGGCGGCACGCTGCGAGACCTGATCCTGGGTGCGCCGGTGTTTTGGCTGAAGGCGCCGGGCATGGTGCTGCTGGCGGCGGGGGTTGCGCTGTTGGTGTTCTTTACCGCGCATCTGGTGGAACGGCGCTTCGTTGCACTGATTTGGGCGGATGCCGTGGGGCTTGGCCTTTTCGCGGTGCTTGGGGCCGAAGCGGCCCTGCGCTGGGGAGCCGATCCCTGGGTTGCGATTCTGATGGGCACCATCACCGCAACCGCCGGCGGCATTTTGCGCGACATCATCTGCGCGGAATTGCCGCTGATCCTGCGCCGAGAAATCTACGCCACCGCAGCGGCCTTTGGGGCGGCGGTTTTCGTGGCACTGATGCTTGCCGGGTTGCCGCGGGATATCTCGTTGCCCATCGGTGCGCTTGCCGGTTTCGCGCTGCGCGGCGCGGCCATTCTGCGCGGCTGGTCCATGCCGACCTATAAGGCGCGGCCCGGTCGCGATTACCCGGACGAACGATAGAATATGTCGCCCTACGCCATCGCGGTTTTATTCACCCTGGCGAGCACAGCCCTTTATGCCCTTGGTTATGCGCTGGCGAAGGTTTTGGCGGAAAGCCTGCACCCGTTTGAGATCACCTTTCTGCGCTCCGCCCTGGTGCTGGCTTCAGTCATGGCGCTGACCATGGTGAAGCCCGCACCACTCGCGACCATGACGCGCATCGCCTTACCGGCACGGCCATGGGCGCAGCGCATGACGGGTGCGATGCTGATCTTTTCCACCACGCTCGGCGTGATTGGCTATTGGCTGGTGCCGATTACGGAAGCCGCCGCGCTCGGCTTCACCGCACCAGTGATCCTGGCTGCGCTTGGCGCCATCTGGCTCAAGGAAGAGGTCTCCGCGCGGCGCTGGATTGCGGTGCTGCTCGGCTTCGCCGGCATGCTGGTGGTGGTGCGCCCGGGCGGCGAGCTTTTCACCTGGTACGCCGCAATCCCCATCGCCTCCGCACTGTCCTACGCCACCTATCAGGTCATGGCGCGCCGCATTCGTGATGTGGCGAGTGCCGAGGACATTACCACACAAGGCGCGCTGATGGGTGTTGTGCTGCTGGCGCCGGCGATGCTGGTGCTGTGGCAGAACCCCGATCTGCTGACCTGGGTTCTGGTCGTGATCTATACCCTGTTGCAGACGGCCGCCTTGCTTTTCTTGGCTGGCGCGGTGCGGCGGGCAGAGGTCTCGGCCCTCGCCCCCTGGCAATATGCGCGCATTGCCTTCGCCCTTGCCCTGGATGCGGTGATGTTTGACCGCTGGCCAGGGCTTTGGGCACTGGCGGGATGTTTGCTGATTGCGGCAGGTGGCTTGGTGCTCGCTTGGCCGGCACGCAAACAGGCCGCGCGCCCTTGAGTTCCCGCGCCGCGCCAATCGCCAAGGCGTCAGGAAACTCCCCCGCTCAGCTTCCAATCCCGATCAGGCCATAAAACGCCAGGATCAGCAGCATCAGCGCCATGCCGGCCACGGGCCAGGGGCGCGTTGCGTCTTCCAAGCGCACAACTGCGCGCGCCGCAGCATCACGCCAAGGGGAGCCGCGCTCAGCAAACACCAGGACATCGCCCGCCGGCACTTCCGGTACGCGCTGAAAAATGCGGTTCCAAAACAGCGCGAAAACCGCCCCGGCCAATACCGGCGCGATGGTCGAAATGCTCCTTAATCCCTCAGGCGCCTCGCCGGTCGCGATACCATAAAGCGCCCAGGGCAGCAACAACGCCGCCAGCGCCAAAACCAACCACGGCCCGCCAAGGCCCCAATGGAGCCTCTCAGCCGGTGCCTCCTCCATCGCCGCGCGGAGCCTTTGCACAAAATGCAGCATCAGCGCGGTTGAACCGAAGGCGGAAAGCATCGCCGCAGCAGCAGCAAGCCCCTCGCCAAGTTCCGGCTTCGTGGCGGCCTTGGCGAGCGCCCCGCCGGTGGGCGGCAGTCCGCCAAAGCCAAGCGCCAGCAGCAATGCCAAAGGCAGCACCAAAGCCCGCCCGGCCGGCCCCATTGCCAGCGCCAGACCAACGCCAAGGAACAGCGCGCCCTTCGCCAGCATATGATGCAGCGCGTAAAACGCGGCATGCAGCGGCGTTTCGGCAAGTCCAAGGAAAAGCCCCATGCCAAGCGTCGCCGCCACCACGCCCATTTGGCTGACACTCGAATAGGCCAGGATGGTTTTCGGATTGCGCTGCGTGAGGCCCATGGCCACACCCCAATAGGCCGTCGCAAAACCCAGCGCTGCCAGCAGCGCGCCCTCGGCCAAAGGCACCGCGTCAGAAGGCAGAAAGCGGATCAACCCGATCACACCCGCCTTGATGATGGCACCACTCAGCACCGCGGAACCCGGCGCCGGCGCGGCCGGATGCGCAATCGGCAGCCAGACATGCAAGGGCATCAACCCCATTTTGATCCCAAAGCCCAGGATCAGCAGCAGCGCAATCACCGGACCGCCCGGCGTGGTGCGGAGCACGGGCGCGACATCGGCAATCGCCACACTTTCAATCCCGGCGCGCCCATGCAGCAGCGCGAAGGCGAGCAGCAAGGCAATCTCACCCAGCACCGCGAGCAGCAAATAAAGCCCGCCCGCGCGCCGCGCCTTTTCCGTGCCATCATGCGCCACGAGGCCAAAGGCCGCGAGGCTCACCACCGCAAAAGCGAGATAGAAGCTCAACAGATCGCCCGCGATGAAAACACCGAGGCAGCCCGCAAGCGTCAGCAGCCACCAGGCGGCAAAGCGCTTCGCCCTGGGCCCTGTGCCCATCTGCGCGCGGGCGAAGACGCCAGCCGCACCCCATAGCAGTGCCGCCCCACCAAGCAGCAGCGCCCCCGGCGCATCCAGCAGCAAGGTGATCTTGATGCCACCTGGATAGAGCACAAGCGAAGAACCCATCGCCAAGGGCGCGATCAGCAGCGCGGGCAGCGGCGCCAGCCAAAGCGCGCCCATCACGCGCCCGCGTGTCACCGGCCAGACAAGCGCCAGCAGCATCAGCACAGGCAGCAGCGGTACAAGCGGCAGCAGCAAATTCATGGCGCAATCACCGGCTGACCAATCTGTGCCATGCCCAGCATGGAAAGCGGCAGCAGCCCCAGCACCATGGAAAGCAGCGCCAGCACCAGCACCGCGCCTTCCTGAACGCGCGGCACGGGGCGCGGTGTTGCTCCCTCTGGCGCTGGCGACAAGGCGGCAGCGACAAGCCGATAAACATAACCGCCAGTCAGCAAGCCGCCCGCCAGAATCACCAGCGACCACCACCATTGCCCGGTATCCACCGAAGCGCGCAGCAGCATCCATTTTGCGGTGAAGCCGCCACTTGGCGGCACGCCCATCAGCGAAAGCCCGCCAATGCCAATTGCCAGCACCGAGAGAGGCGTGGCGCGCGCTGCGCCGCAAAGCCCGGCGACCCGATCCTCACCGATGGATTGCACAATCAAGCCGGCGGCCAAAAACATCGCGGCCTTGGCGAGCGCGTGGGAGGTCGCCTGCAACATCCCCCCCATCCAGGCGCGCGTTGCCGCATCCGGATCGCCCGCCATCAACAAGGGAAACATCAGGAAGAGATAGCCGATTTGCGCCACGGTCGAATAAGCGATCAGCGCCTTCAGCCGTTCTTGCCGAAGCGCCACGACGCTGCCGACCAGGATCGCCGCCGCGCCAAATGTGGCCAGCAATTCCGCCCCCGCCACCGGCGGGCCGGGCAGCACCCAGAACCATAGCCGCACCAGCAAAACAAAGGCGCCCTTGACCACAAGCCCGGACAGCAAGGCCGAACCCGCCGGCGGCGCCCCGGCATGGGCTGGCGGCAGCCAAAGATGCAAGGGAAACACCGCCATCTTCGCAAGCAGCCCAACCGTCATGAGCGCGCCGGCCAAGCGCGTTGGCGCATCGGCGCGCGTATTGCCCGCAAGCAGGCCGATATCAAGCGTGCCATAGGCGCCATAAAACAGCGCGCAGCCGAGCAGATAAAGCACCGATCCCAGCAGCGCAAAAAGCAAATAACGCAATTCTGCCTTGAATTGCGAAGGCCGCCCATCAAGGCAGGCGAGTGCCAGGGCAGTGAAGGTCAACATCTCCAGCGCCACAAACAGGCTGAACAAATCGCGGGCGAGAAAGGCGACAGCAAGCGACGCCGCCAATGCCGGCAGCAGGCACCAATAGGCATAGGCAGCGCGCCCGCCCTTGTCCCAGGATGGCGCGGGATAGGCAGCGCGGCCAAAAAGCCCGGCAGCGACAAGAATAATCGCAGCCGCGAGCAGCATCGCCGCAGCAAGCCCATCGGCGGCAAGGGCTATGCCAATCGGCGGCGCGAAACCGCCGATGTGATAGGAAATGGGCTCGCCCTGCCTGATGACGGCAGCAACGATGGCAACCGCAAGCGCAAGCCAAAGCCAAAGCGCGCCGCGCGCCACGCGTGACGCGGCCTGGCCGCCATGCACAAAGGCAAGCAGCGTCGCGCCAAGCGGCAGCGCGATGGCCAGCACCAGAAGGGCTCCGCCAAGTGTTCCGGTCATTCTGGTGGCGTACCGGAATCTTCGGGTGGTGCGGGGTCTTCCGCCAGCGTCACCGCGCCGGTTGTCTGATGCAGGCGAAGCGTCAGCACCAGGGCCAAGGCGGTGGCGGCAAAGGCAACGACCAGCCCGGTAATCACCATGGCTTGCGGTACGGGGTCCGCCGGCAGCCCTGCCGCAGCACCGCGCCGCGCCGCGACGCCAAATACCAGGAAAACGCCAATGCCGAGCAGGTTGAAGGCAATCACCTTCCGCAGCACGGATGATTGCGCCAGCATGCCATAAAGCCCAAGCCCAACCAGCCCGGCCGCCGCAAGGGCGAAGGGGGTGATTTCTGTCATGGCTGCGCGCGCCGTTCAGGTGGACCCGCAATCATGCAGGCGAGCGCGGCAGCGACCGAGAGCGTCATCGCCGTCTCGATCAGCAGGATCAACGGTTTGGCGAAGCCCGGCGGATAGGCCAGGAAACCATCCGCCACCGCAAATCCCGCCAGCCCGACCATCAGGAACACGAGCGGCCCCGCGGCAATGGCAAGCCTGAGGCGCATATCGCTGATGCTGGGTGGGGCGATCAGCCCGGCAATCCAGGGCAGCACCCACATCGCCGCCAAGACAGCGCCGCCCTGGAATTTGCCGCCCGGCGCATCGGCACCAACCCAGGCGATATAGATGCCGATCACAATCCCAATCGGCGGCAGCACCTTGGCCAGGAAAGCAAGCGGCCCCTGCGCTTCGGCAATGAAAGCCGGCCCCGGCGCGCGGCCCCAGCGGCGTTCCGGCGCCATGGACCAGATGGCAAAAACCGCAAAGACCAGCACGGCGGATTCCAGCAGCGTATCCAAGGCGCGCTGCACCATCAGCACCGCCGTCACCGGATTGCCAAGGCCGGTCGGCACCATGGTTTCCAGTATCGGGGCAGCAAGGCTTGGCGCGGGGTCTGGCAGTTCTTGCAGCGCATGGGCCAAAAGCGCGGCCAAAAGCACCGAAAGCGCCCCCGCCAATAGGCGCTGCGCCATGGGCGGCGGGGCCGGCGCCACGGCGCCAGCGCTCATGCGGCTTGCGACATAAAGAATGATGACGGAAGTGGCGGCAGCGCCGATCACCGCCTCGGTCAGGGCGACATCGGGCGCTTCAAGCCGCACCCAGACAAGCGCCGCGATGAGGCCGGTCGAGATAAAGCCCAACACCGCGCCAAACAGCGATCTGGCGAGGAGTGTGGCGGCCCCCGCACCAAACAGGCCAAGCGCCAGCGGCAGATCGAGCAGCCAGGCAGTCACGGCGGCGGATCCTGTTCGCGCCTTACCGCGCCGGCGACAAGCTGCGCCGCTGTGGTCCCGCCCAGCAAGACCAGCGCCCAGATGACAAGAAGCTTGAGCGCATCGGCAAGGCTATCGGCCAGTGGCAGCAGGCCAAGCACAATCAGGCCAAGGCCAAGATTATCCGCCTTGGTCAGCGCATGCACGCGGCTCAGCGTATCGCCAAAGCGCAGCAGGCCAAGCGTGCCGGCAATGAAAAAGAAGGCGCCTGCCAGCACAGAAGCGGCCGCGAAGATCGAAACCAGCATACTCATCGCCGATCAATCACGCGCGACGCCATGACAAAAGCGACCGAGGCAAAGGCGCCGACCAGGGCCAATACCAGCGCGACATCAATCAGCTCCGGCGCGCCAGCGGCCGAAAGCAGCAGCAGCGCGCCGATGCCTGCCGTGCTTAGCAATTGCGCCGCCAGCAGCCGGTCAGCGCGGGTCGGGCCGCGCAGCACGCGTGCCAGACCGATCAGGGCGCTCAGCATGATCAGCGCGGCGGCGCCTGTCAGCACTTCAGCCATGCTGGCCGCCTTGCTGGCTGCGGGCAAAGGCGGCCTTGGTTTCGGCGAGGTCCTTTTCCAACGGCATGGCAAGATCAAGCGCATGCAGCCTGAGCCCACCATCCGGCTGATCCTCAAGCGGGAGGGAACCGGGCGCGAGGCTTGCGAGTGCGCGAAAGGCATCGCGTGACGGCCCGGGCGGGATGGCGAGCGGGATCTCAATCACGCCGGGCGCGAGGCGCGGCGGTGAGGCAAAGGCGCGCAAGGCCACATCCCAGCCCGCGCTGAAGCTTTGGCGCAGCAGAATGAGCGCGAGGCGCGGCAAGGCGCTGACTGCAATGGCGCCGGGGCCGGGCGGCAAAAGCCGCAGGCTGGCATAGGTCGCGCAAAAGGCGGCGATCAGGCCAAAGGGCAAGCCAAGGGGTTCCGCGCCGGTCAGCACCAGCCAGAGGCCAAAAAACACTGCGCCGCGCGCCAGGGCGGCAGGCAGGGCGGATGGCGTCGGCAAGAACCCAGGCTCCTCAAGGATAGCTGCGCCCGAGATGTCGCATGGGCCGAGGGGTCAAACAAGGCAAAACGGGGCGTCACGCTGGGCTGGCGGTGCCCTGACTGTGCAGAGCGTGCAAGCGTGACGGCGAAGGGGCGAAAGCCCCTAATCCCTCAGGAGCGCCCAAAAACTCGGCGTCAGCGCGGCAGGCGCATCACCATCGGCGAATACCGCGAAACAATCATTGAAAAACGCCACAAAGGCATCGGCGTGCGTATGCCCGCCGCGCAGGGTCTGCACCAAGCCCCAAGGGTCCGCGGCACCATCGGCACGCGCGCGGAGAGACCCGGCATTATAGGCAATGGC
Organism: Roseomonas sp.; assembly: GCA_020249865.1. Taxonomy (GTDB): domain Bacteria; phylum Pseudomonadota; class Alphaproteobacteria; order Acetobacterales; family Acetobacteraceae; genus Neoroseomonas. The sequence goes on from JADCEV010000066.1 coordinate 8,628, forward strand.
GACCAAGGGCGGGTCGAAATGCGTGGGCAATTTGCGCCGCATGGCCTGGGCGCGGATCATCGCCGCCCCGGCACGGATGGAAGTGGCGGGATCAAGCAAGCGGGCGCGATCAAGGCTGTTATCGGCGAGCACTTCGCGCGCCGTTGCGATCAGCGTCTGCATCAAGCCAGGCGAGACACGATGCGGGGTGGCCGCATCACTGATGAAGCCTGGTTCTTCGCGAATGGCCCCGGCGCGTCCGCCGGATTCGGTGCAGGCGGTGGCGATCAGCAATTCCACCGGCACACCATAGGCCGCAGCGCAGGTTTCAAAGGCCGCGCGAAAATCGCGCCAGCAGCGCGTGGCGGTTTCCGGCCGGCCTTGGCTGCGCGGGGGCGCGACAAATCCTTCAATGCGCAAGCCTTCGGGGCTGAGGCGCCAGCGCCGCGACCCCTGCCCCACTGGCGGCGCGCTGCCGGCCATCAGGCGTTGCACATAGGGGCGCAGCATGGCGCGCCAATCAGGCCCGGAAGCCAAGCCGGGTTCGGGTGTGGCGGCACCTGCCAGCGGATGCGGCGCGGCATCGGGGAAAAGCGCGCTCCAGCTTTGTCGGCCCACAATGCCATCTGCGGCAAAGCCTGGATGGCGCGCCTGCATGCGGCGCTGGAAATCGAGCACGGCACGATGCGTCGCGGGGCCGAAAATGCCATCGGCACTCCCCGTGAGCATGCCGGCGCGGATCAACGCCTGCTGCACGGCGCGCACATCATCACCGCGTTGCAGCGGCAGGCGGAGGCTGAGTTCGCGGGCGAGGGCCATGACAAATCCTCCTTTTTTTTAAATTCGACAATCGCTGATGCGCGTGGCGCGCAACGCGGCATCATCGGCAAGGCGCTTGAGCGCCGCGTCATCGGGTTTTTGTGCGAGGCCGCGCCGCGCCTCAGCCAGCGCATCCCGCGCCGCGGCGCAGCGCGTGGCTTCAGGCCCGGCTGATGGCCGCGCGGCGGTAAGCAGCGCGCGGCCACGCAGCAGGGCGCCTTCCGCATCGGCCAGGGGTGCGGCTTCGGCGATGAATTCCCGCGCCGCCGGGGCGGCCATGGCGGGGGGCAGGTTTTCAATGGCGCAGAGCCGCGCTTGCGCGCGCAGTTTGCGTGCCGGCAGCAGGATTTCACCGGCGGATTGTTCCGCCGCTTGCGCCGCACTCGCCGCGCAGGAAAGCAGGCCTGCTTCGCGTGCGCTGGCGCCGGGGCAGGCAGCACCCGGCGCGCGATCGGCAAAGGCCAGGCTGAGGCAGGCTTCGGCGCGGATCAGATGCAGGCGCTGACAGGCTTCCCCTTTGCCAGGCGCGCAATCGCGCACCACAGGTTCGTCCGCGATGGCCGCCAGCGCCCCGGCCGCGCGTTGCTTCTGCCAGCGTTCAAGCTGCGCCACCGGCGCATCCAGGGCGCTACAGGCCGCAAGGGCAATCAATGCCAGCGTCATTAGGCGGATCATGGCATCACCTCCGCCATCAGCTTTACCGGGTCAAGCTTTCTATCCCGCAAATGCCCGGTCAACATGACCAGCGCTTCAAAAGCCGCGCGGGCTTCGGGCTGGCCTTCGCCGGCCTTGCCGGCCTGATCCATCAGGCGGTTCACATGCTCCAGGCTGGGTAGCGTGCCCGGCACAGGTGATAGCGGGGCAAGCGCGGCGGCGATCTTTTCGGGCGTTGCATCGCGCGCGGAAAGATCAGCGAGCAAGGCAGCGCGAAATTCCGCCAAGCCTTCTTCAAGCTCTGCCTGGCCGCCCGGAAAGCGCGTGGCATCGGCGCCATATTCGGCCCAAAGCCGCGCGCCTGCGTCATCCTGCCCGATCTTGTTGAGGAGATCGGCAAAGAAGCCGGGGCGCGCCTTCACATCCTTGAAGGCGCGGGCGAAGATCGGGCAGGTTTCCATCCGCAGTTCCGCCGAGCTTGGCGTGATCAGCCCCGCATCGAAAAGCTGCGGCGCGAAGGGTGCCGCGAGGACGCGCGCGCGCCAGCGCTGATATTCCGCCGCGCCGAAATGCCAGCCAAGCCCGATCACAGTCGCGACCGCCCCAAGCGGCCCGAGCGCCGTACCGGCAGGCAACAGGGATGCCGCGCCACGGAGCAGCGGCGCCAGGGGTTGCGCACCGATCAGGCCGGCCAAGGCGTCGGAGGCGGTCTTCAGCGCATCCTCAGCGCCTGGGCCGCTTTGCTGACCTTGCAAGGCGGCGGCGGCGTCGCGGGCCTTGCCAAGCGCCTGCGATGCCCCTTCCGGGATCATGCCCTTTGGCAGCAGCGGGCCGAATTCATCCAGTACCAGGCCGGCCACTTCGATATGCCGCGCAAGGCTGCCGCGCGTCGCTTCAATCCGCCCCGGCAGGGCGGCATCGCGCGCGGCCCCTTCCGCCTTTTGCCGCAGCGCCTCCGCTTCGGCGGCAAGCGCGCCGCTGGCGCGTTCCCGTTCGGCCAATTGTTCGGTGGCGCGGCGGGCGATTTGTGCATCCGCCCCGGTGCTGCGGGTGCCGAAATAAAAGCCGAAAACGCCGGTGACGATGCCATTCACATAGCCGGCGATGGCATCGGTCAGGCCAAGCGTCTTGGAAAACAGCAAAAGCGGCAGGCCGATGACGCCGACAATCAGCGCAAGCAGTGCGCGCACCGTACCTTCGGGGAGCGCAAGCGGCAGGTCTCGTAGCCCCGCGAGCCGTTCCGGCCCGATGGCGGGGTTCGCCACCAGCGCGAAGCTGCGCGCCGCCAGCCACCAGAGGAAGGCGGCGAAGCCGATGCCGATAAGGAAAATCATCATACCGATCAGCGCTGGCAGGCCGGTGGCGCCGGGGGCGGCGAAGGCAGCAAATAGCGCCTCCGGCCCCGGCAGGCCGAGTGCCACGCCAGCCCCCAACACGGCGGCCATGGCCGCGCCGGTCAGCAAAATGCGCAAGGGTAGGCGCGTAATATAAAGCAATTCCAGTGCGATGGAGCGCCCTGCCGTGGTGCCTGTGCTGTTCTCAATTGGGGGGGCTGGGGGCATGGGCGGGACCTCGTCTGGGGCGCCCGTTTATGGTATATTTTTCCTATTTTGTCAAGGAAATTTTTCTGATTAAGCCTATCCCCGCGCCACCGCCTCCGCCAGCCGCGCCGCATTCAGCGCGGCTCCAAGCCGCACATCATCGCCAACGGCCCAAAGCGAAAGCCCATTGGGCAGCGTCGCATCGCGGCGGATGCGGGAGACATAGACCATATCCTCCCCCACAATCTCGGCCGGGCTCGCATAGCCGCCATCATCGCGCCGATCGAGCAGGCTCAAGCCAGGCGCTTTTCGCAGCACGTCGCGCGCATCGCGTTCATTGATCGGGCGGTCAAAAGCAATGTTCAGCGCCATGCCAAGCCCAAGCATCACGGGCACGCGCACGCAGCTTGCGCTCACCTGAATATCGGGCGCGACAAGCTTGCGGATTTCGGCGGCCATGGCCCATTCCTCCCGCGTCGCGCCATCGGCCATGAAGCGATCAATATGCGGAATGACATTGAAGGCGATCTGCTTGGTGAAATATTGCGCTTCCGGATTGTCATTGACGAAAATGCCGCGTGTCTGCGACCAGAGCTCATCCATGCCCTCCTTCCCCACGCCGGAGGCTGGCTGATAGGTCGCGGCCACCACGCGCCGGATGCCGGCGGCGTCATGCAGGGGCTTCAGCACCATTGCCAAAATCAGGCTGGCCGGCAGCGGGCAGGCGATGATCCGCCTTTTGCCAGCGCGGGCCAAAGCTTGGTCATTCACGCCGGCCACCACCAAAGGCACATCGGGTTCCAGATGGAAATGCCCGGAAAGGTCAATCGCCATGGCGCCGGCAGCGGCCGCGCGCGGCACCTCAATTGCGGCAAGCTTGGCGTCGCAGGCGAAAATCGCGAGCGCCGTGCCGGCATAGTCAAACCGCGCCACATCGCGGGTCTTGAGAACTGCCTTCTCACCCCAGGAAACCTCAGCCCCGGCCCCGCGCCCCTGGGCCAACGCCACCAATTCAGCCCCGGCAAGGCTGGTTTCCGCAAGACAACGCAAGATTTCGCGCCCAATCAGGGAAGGCGCGCCAATGACGGCGATACGATGAGCCATAAGGTGATTCCCAAATCCTTGATCATATTTAGCCGCAATCGCGCCAGGCCGCACGGGCCTTAACCGGCTCGTAGCGAAATGCCGGCAGAATGGGGGCTGGATTCCAGGATGCGCCATGAAAGCTGAGCTCCGTTTACCAGGCCTTGCCGTGATGACCCTGCTTGCTGAACCCAGCCTGGCCGCGGCTGGGCAGGAAGCAAGCATTGGTCAGGCGCCGGGTTTCTTCATGGGGCTTGCGGCAGGGTTCATGATTTGCCTGTTGCTTGGTTGCTGGGCGCTTTGGCATCAACGCAGCATGTTGGCGGGCTTTGCCGGCAAGCTCTCCCGCTTGGCGGCTGGTGACCCCGTGCCCCCTTTTACCGCAATCGAAGCTGATGGCCCCTGGCGCCAGATGCTGATGGCGGCTGAGGCATTGCGGCAGCGCCCGCCGCCGCCCGCCCTGCCCGCCCCACCCATCCCCGCCGCGCCTGAAGCCGCGCTTGGTGATCTTGCCGCCATGATCGAGGCAGAGACCGCCGCCGCGCTTGAGGATCTGGACCGCCGCATTGCCATGCTGCGGCGCAATGCTGCCGCCATGACCGAAGCCGCCGAAGGCGGTGCCCGCGCGGCGGAGGCTTCGGCCAGCGCCGCCGCCGCAGGGCGGATCAGCGCGCAGCAAGCCTCGCGCGGGGCAGATGAACTCGCCGGCGCGGCGGGGGAGATTGCGCAGCAAATGTCACGCGCCGGGCAAGCCACGCGCGGCGTGATGCAGCGCACGGAGGAAGCGCGGCGGATTTTCACGGAACTGACCGGCAGCGTGGATCAAATCGGCCAAGTGTCGCGCCTGATCGCGGAAATTGCCGGGCAGACCAATCTGCTGGCCCTTAATGCCACCATCGAAGCGGCGCGCGCCGGTGAGGCCGGGAAGGGCTTCACCGTGGTCGCCAATGAGGTGAAGAACCTTGCCAAGCGCACCGCGCAAAGCACCGAGGAAATCGCTGGGCGCATCGCCGCCATGCAAGCGGCAGCGGGCCGGGCGCTCACCGCCATGGATGGCATCGGCTCCGCGGTGACCGAGCTTGATGCGGTCGCGACTTCGGTTGCGGCGGCGGTTGAGGAGCAATCGGCGACCACCGCCGAAATCTCCCGCGCCATCATGGGCGCGGCGGAGAATGCCGCGGATGTCGCGCATAGAATGGAAGCGCTGACGCAGGATTCCGGCAATACCGGAGAGGCTGCCTGGACCCTGCAATCGGGTACGGATGAATTGGCCGATGCCATCGCGGCCTTCCGGCAAAATCTGGGTGAGGCGCTGCGCGGGCGCCTGCCGGCTGCCAATCGCCGGCGAGAGGCGCGGCTTTCCCTTGGTGTGCCGGCCCGGCTGAATGCGACCGAGGGCGTGCTGCTCGACCTTTCACCGGGTGGCGCGCTGTTCCTGGGCGGGGCGGCGGATTTCACCGCGGGGGAGTTGCGCATTGATGCGCTGGGGCCAGCGCTTGGCGTGCGGCTGGTTTCCCGCGCGGAGGGGCGGCTGCATTTGGCTTTCACCAACCCTGCCATGGCGCAGCCGATCATTGCGACCTTGTTGCAGGAAAATGAAAGTCCTGAAATGCATGCCGCATAAGCCATTGCGGGTTTGCGCGACGCGACCATTTCCGCCATGCCGGTTTATGCCGTAGCCGTTGCCATCAAGCGCGGTGCGGTTATTCAGCTTTCGGGAGCCTTGATCAATGCGTCGCCTTCTTCTTTCCGCCGCCATGCTGGCGGGTTTCTCCGTCACGGTCCCAGCCTTCGCGCAGGATGCCGATGCCGGCCAGCGCGTCTTCAACCAGTGCCGCGCTTGCCACACCATAGACAAGGGCGGACGCAATGGCGTTGGCCCCAATCTTTGGGGCGTGGTGGGCCGCAAGGCGGCTTCCATCGAAGGCTTCCGCTATTCATCCAATATGCGCACCTTGGGCGAAGGCGGCCATGTCTGGACCATCGAAAACCTGACCGCCTATATCACCAATCCGAAGGCCGTGGTGCCGCAGGGTTCCATGGCCTTTGCCGGGCTTCGCAATGAACAGCAATTGAAGGATCTGCTGGCCTATCTTGCGAAGCACAAGGATTGATCACAGCGCGCGCCAAGCCCTGCACCAAAAAAGCGCCGCCCAGGGAGTCCTTGGCGGCGTTTTGCCTTACTGGGTTATGATCCGCGCATTGCCGACAATGGCGCGCATCTTGTCATTGGCGGTCGCACCCGCTTCCACCGCGGCGATCACGCGGGCTTCGGCGGCGCGCACGGCGGCGAGTTTTTCCAGCACTGCCTCCGCCTGATCCTGCGGCACCACAACAACGCCATCCGCATCGCCCACGATGATATCGCCGGGGCGCACATGCTGGCCGCCAAGCGTCACCGGCGCGCCCACCACCGCGGGGCCATTGGCCGCCGGTGAGGCGGGCATGATGCCGGCGGCAAACAGCGGCAGGCGGGATGCGACAATGCCGGCGCGGTCACGCGCGAGACCATCGGTCACGAAAGCGGCGACACCCTTGTTCTTCATCATGCCGGCAACAAGATCACCGATCACGGCGGTCGCGGTATAGGCATCATTCGCAACCACAATCACATCACCCGCTTCGGCTTCCATCAGCGCGCCAAAAACGCCGACAACATCGGCGGGATAGGCAAGCGCGGTCAGTGCCGGGCCGACAAAAACCGCATTGTCGGCGTCCATCGGCTTGATGCGAAAATCAAGTGCGCCCCGCCCATCCATGGCATCCACCAGATGCGATGTCTGCGCGCCACGAAAGGCTTCGATCAGCGCCTTGGCAGGGCGGCGATGGCCGCGATGAATGGTGAGCAGCGGGGGATTGTCGAGCATGGGCGCCTCCTTTGGATTTCAACCATGCTTACCTTTTGCTTGCTGCGCGTAAAGGGTTAAGCCTTTTCCACCAATGCAAGGGCATGCTCGGCGATCATCGCTTCCTCATCCGTCGGGCGGATCAGTACGCGCACGGGATCACCGGTGCGGCCAATCTCAGGGCGATTGGCGGCATTGGCTGCGGGATCGAGGTTGATGCCAAGAAAACCGAGCCCCGCGCAGATGCGCGCGCGGACACCATGCGCATTCTCGCCAATGCCGGCGGTGAAGACCAAGGCATCAATGCCGCCGATGGAAGCGGCCAAAGCGCCGATTTCGCGGCGTACGCGAAAGGCGAAGTGATCAAGCGCGGCCTCAGCCGCTTCGGTACCGGCGGCTTCAATGGCGCGTACATCCTGCGATATGCCGGACATGCCCTTCAGGCCGCTCTCATGATAGAGCAGATGCGTGATGTCCTGCGATGTCATCTGCAGACTATCCAGCATATGCAGCACCACGCCGGGGTCCAATTGGCCACTGCGTGTGCCCATGGGCACGCCATCCAAGGCAGTGAAGCCCATGGTGGTGGTGCGGCTTTGCCCGCCTTCAATGGCACAAAGCGATGCGCCATTGCCAAGGTGCGCGACCACCAGCCTTGCGCGCCCCAGCGCCGGATCCTCGGCGGCCAGGCGGCGCGCGATATATTCGTAAGACAGGCCATGAAAGCCGTAGCGGAGAATGCCCTGATCAAAAAACCTTGGCGGTAGTGCAAAACTTGCGGCGGCGTGGCTTTGCGTGCGGTGGAAAGCCGTATCGAAACAGGCAATTTGCGCAACACCCGGAAAATGCCGCGCGGCGGCTTCAATGCCGGCCAGATTATGCGGCTGATGCAGCGGCGCCAAAGGCACCAGCGCGCGGAGCTTTGCCATGATGGCATCCGTGATCATGACCGGCGCGCTCAAATCCCGCCCGCCATGCACCACGCGATGGCCAATGGCGCGAATGGAAGCACCATCCAACAAGGGTGTGAGTGCTGCCAAAATCACCCCAAGCGCGCCTTCATGGCCCTTGGGTGCCTCGGCTGCGGCGAATTGGCGCTCCGCAATGCGCGCACCGGCCGCATCGCGCAGGATGAAACGCGGTGCCGCGCCAATACCTTCCATCTGGCCATCATAGAGCTGCGTCAATCCGCGCCCATCAATCGCAAAGACGGCAAATTTCAGCGAGGATGAGCCCGCATTCAGCACCAGTAATGCGGCCGGTTTGACTTCAGGCGACATTATGCAGCCCCGCATCCACATAGATCGTATCGCCCGTCATGCCTGATGACGCGCCACTCACCAGAAAAGCCACGACGCGGCCCACTTCGGCGATATCCACCAGGCGCTGCGATGGCGCGCGTTCCTTCGCATCCGCGATCAATTCATCGAATTGCGCAATGCCGCTGGCTGCACGGGTGCGGAGCGGCCCGGGCGAGACTGCGAAAACCCGGATGCCGCTCGGCCCAAGTTCGGCCGCCGCATAGCGGACCGAGGCTTCAAGCGCGGCCTTCACCGGACCCATGATGTTGTAATTCGCAACCACCTTATCGGCGCCATAATAGCTCATGGTCACCAGCACACCGCCCGGCGCCATGATGGGTTCCGCAAGCTTCGCCATGCGCAGAAAGGACCAGCAGGAAACGCGCATGGCCTGGGCGAAACCCTCAGCCGAGCAATCAATCACGCGGCCATGCAAATCGGCACGCGGGGCGAAGGCGATGGAATGGATCACGAAATCAAGCTTGCCCCAATCGCGCGTCAGGCGTTCGAACACCGCTTCCATTTCGCCGGGCGCTTCGACATCCAGCTTCATGGTGATTTCCGCACCAAGCTGTTCCGCCAAGGGGCGCACATGCGGCTCAGCCTTGTCATTCAGCCAGGTCACGGCAAGGCTGGCACCAAAGGCGCGCAGCTTGGCGGCAGCGCCAAAGGCAATGGAATCGGCATTGGCAATGCCCACCACCAGGCCGCGCTTGCCCTTCAGCATATCGCCGATGCGCTGATCGGGGTTCCAGATGGTGGGAAGCGGGTCGGTCATGCGAAATCTCCTTGTGATGCCGTACCATTTAACATGATTCCGATGCGCGTTTTTGCGCCGGATCATGCCTTCTGAAGCGGCTCAGCAGGGGCCGAAGCGGAGGCGTTCTATCCGCGCATCCAGCCGCGCATTGGTATCATCCACATCGGTGCCGATCATGATTTCAAGCACTGGCGGCACGCCCGCCCCCTTGAAGGCGGCGCGCCAATCCCGGCCAAGGTCAATCCTTTCGTCAAACCATTGCTGGCGCGGTGAGCTGGCCGCGCGCAGGACATAGACCTTGCCGAGCCCGGCCACATAGGGGTTGGCAAAGGGGCGCGGTTCCTGCCCCGTCCCGCCCCAGACATAAACCAGCATGCTGCGCGGCAGGCGGTGATCCCCGGCCATGGCCTGGGCCATGGTGTGCTGCGCCTTTTGAAAAAAACTCGCATCCGGTGGCCAGCCATCAAAGCCGACGGTGATCGCAATCGCCCGATCATCGCCGCCCTTGCGATCCAGGGGGGTGGGCGGCGGCCCCTGATCCACCCGCCAGCGCCAATAAAGACAGGAATCCGCCTTGGAGACGGCGCGCCAGACGAAACTCCCCTGGCCCAGGCCGGTAATGCGCAAGCCGCTATCCGGCAGCGCTTCGAAGGTTGCGGGCTTGATGCCGGGCCAGCCGCCCTTCTGCCACCCGGCTGCGCGCAGGGGGTCCGGCGTTGGCAGGCGCTCAGCCGGCGCGCCCAGCAGGGGGGCGAGCAGCAGGACACATAGGGCGCGGAGGAGCGGCGGCATGGGCGGCATATGGGGCAGCCCAGGCCAATGGTAAATGCTTTGTTGCTTTTGCTTCAGTCCTGGAGCGCCGCCCTTGCCCGTACCACCACCCGGTCCGTGAAGGCATGGGCGCTGCCCAGATAGCTCGCCGGATCGGTCATGGCCTCGACCGCCGCCGCATCCAGCCGCGCCGCAATGGCCGGGATGCGTGACAAGGCCGCCGCCAGCGTGATGCCCTCGGCACGCACCGCGTCACAGGCGTCATTCACCTTATGGTGAGCCTCGCCACGGCCCAGAATGGGGGCAAGGCGCATCATCACGGCTTCACCCATGATCATGCCATGCGTCGCGTCCAGATTGGCGCGCATGCGTGCCGCATCCACTTGCAGCCCTTCGGACAAAAACCGCGCCTGCGCCACCGCGCCATGGGTCAGCAGGAAGGCTTGCGGCAGGGCAAGGGCTTCCGCCTGCCAGGGGCCGGTGCCGCGTTCCAGATCATGCGCCATGGCAGCGAGCATTTGCGGCACCAGCGCATGCACGCCGCGCGACTGCGCCAGGATATACTCGCAGGCAATCGGGTTGCGCTTTTGCGGCATGGTGGAAGACCCGCCGCGCTTTGGCACATGGGGTTCGGCGACTTCGGCCAATTCCGTTTGCATGAGCAGCATCACATCCGTGCCGATCTTGGAAAGGCTGCCGCAAAGCACGCCAAGCCAGCAGGCCACTTCCGCGACACCATCACGCGCCACATGCCAGGGGATATCGGCTTCGATCAGGCCAAGTTCCTGCGCCAATTCCCGCGCCACCGGCAGGCCGTGATCACCCAAGGAAGCCAGCGTGCCAGCCGCACCGCCAAAGCCAAGCCGCAGCACGCGCGGGCGAAGCTGTTCCAGCCGTTCCAAGGCCGTGATCAGCGGATTGACCCAAACCGCGACCTTATAGCCGAAGGTCACCGGCAAGGCGTGCTGCAAATGCGTCCGCCCTGCCATCACCGTGGCACGATGCTGTGCCGCCAGCGCCGCAAACCCCGCAATGGTCGCGCGCAAATCCGCTTCAATCGGCGAAAGGGCATCGCGGATTTGCAGCACAAGCGCGCTATCCATGATGTCTTGCGTGGTGGCGCCCCAATGGGTCCAGCGCCCGGCATCTTCCCCGGCCAGTTTGGAAAGCTGATTGACCAGGCCCACCACGGGGTAGCCGGTATTGCGCGTGGCGGCGGCCATGGCGGCGCGGTCCAGCGCTTCGGCGCGCGCGACGCGGGTGATGGTCGCCGCGGCCTCGGCCGGGATGATCCCAAGCCTTGCCTGCGCGCGCGCAAGGGCGGCTTCCACATCCAGCATTTTCTGCAAATAGGCGTCTTCGCCAAAGGCAGCGCGCATGGCATCCGTGCCATAAAGCGCGCCGAGCACGGCGCCATCGGCGGGGTTCACGGGCATGATCTTTTCCCCAAAACCCGGCGCCGCGCGCCGGGCGGCAGTTCACGTGGAGTTTTAGGCGGGTTCGGGCGCCGGCGCGGGCCGCGCGGGGGCAACCACTTCCGCGCCGCTTTCATTCAAATCGGGCGTGATGGTCTGCGCTTCGCCGCGATATTCGGGCTGGTCGCCAGCCTCACCGCCCTCAGGCCCTTCCTGGCCTTCCTGCTGAGAGTAACGACGCTGCTGATATTGCTGCTGATGCTGCATCGCGGCCTGGTTCATGGCGTTCAGGATGCGGAAGTAATGCTCCGCATGCTGAAAATAGCCTTCCGCCATCACGCGATCCCCGCCGCTGGTCGCATCGCGCCCAAGCTGGAGGTATTTTTCGAAAAGCTGTTGCGCCGTACCGCGCAGCCGCAAATCCGGCCCATTCGAGTCAAAGACGTGGTTGCGGTTGAGTGGCTGACCGCCACCCTGGCCGCCGCCGCCGCCACCATGGCGGAACTGGCCGCCTCCACCATGACGGTGACCGCCCCGGCCGCGCATGCGCTTCATGTTCATCTGTATCGCGTTTCGCTATTCCGCATTCGGCATTTTCCGGGCGCAGCGGGCCAAGGCCCTGGGATACGTCCTGAATTCCGAGTCTGTTGCATCCAAACGGCGCCGAGAGGATCGGGTTCAACAACCGCCTTTCGGGATCAGGGAGGGGAATCGAACTTCCTCGCCTCACCGCAAAGACCTTCTAGCGCCTTGGCCCCGCCGCGCCAAGGGCAAAATCACACGGCCCGCAGGACAAGGGCGCGCGGCACCCCGCCCAGATCGGGACGGCAGGCTTCCGGCGTCAGGCCGGCTGCCCTGCCCAGGGCTTCCACTGCCGCCTGCTGGCCCACCCCCAATTCCAGCACCGCCAAGCCCCGAGGCGCCAAAAGCCGCGGCAGATCGGCGATGATGTGCCGATAGGCTGCCAGGCCATCCGCCCCGCCATCAAGCGCCGAGGCCGGTTCATGGCGCGCCACTTCCGGCATCAGCCCAGGGATGGCGGCGCTTTCGATATAGGGCGGGTTGCAGAGGATCAGATCAAACCGCCCGGCGAGTGCCGCCGCCCAATAGCCAGCCAGGAAGTGCGCCCTTGCCGCCAACCCCAGCCGCGCCGCATTTCGCGCGGCCAGCGCGGCGGCTTCCGGCTTCAGGTCAATGCCAATCCCATTCGCGGCGGGCAATTCACTCAGCACCGCCAGCAGCAAGGCCCCGGTGCCGGTGCCAAGGTCCAGCACGCGCAACGCCGCGCCCTTATCCGGGCAGGCTGCCAGCGCGGCTTCCACGAGCGTTTCGCTATCGGCGCGCGGAATAAGCGTGGCGGGGGAGACTTCCAGATCAAGCGTCCAGAAGCCGACACGCCCGATCAAATAGGCGAAGGGTTCATGCGCCACGCGCCGCGCCAGCAAGGTGGCGAAGTGCTGGGCCTTATCTGCCGGCACCGCTGCGCGCGGGTCTCGCAGCAACGCCTCTTCCGTTGTGCCCAATACATGCGCGAGCAAGCGGCGCGCTTCGAGCCGTGGCGCTTCAATCGCCGCACCGCGCAGCCTTTGCCCGGCCTGACAGAGAAAAAAGCCAATCGTGCCGGCGGGATCGGCGCAGCCGCTTTCGCTCACGCCGCTTCCGCCGCCAGCCGTGCTGCCTGGTCTTCGGCGATCAGCGCATCAAACACATCGTCGAATTCGCCAAGCATCACGCGGTCAATCTTATGCAGCGTGAGGCCGATGCGGTGATCCGTCACGCGGCCTTGCGGGAAATTATAGGTGCGGATGCGTTCAGACCGATCGCCGGTGCCGACCTGGCTGCGGCGATCCGCCGCCCGCGCCTGATCGGCAGCATTGCGCTGCTGTTCGTAAAGCCGGGCGCGCAGCACCTTCATCGCCTTGGCGCGGTTCTTGTGTTGGCTTTTTTCTTCCTGCATCGCAACCACAATGCCGCTTGGCATATGGGTGATGCGCACCGCGCTATCCGTCTTGTTCACATGCTGCCCACCGGCGCCGGAAGCGCGATAGGTATCAATGCGCAGATCCTTGTCTTCGATCTGCACATCAACTTCCTCGGCTTCCGGCAGCACCGCGACCGTCACGGTGGAGGTATGGATGCGCCCTTGCGTTTCAGTGGTTGGTACGCGCTGGACGCGATGCACGCCGCTTTCGTATTTGAGCCGCGCGAAAACCCCGCGCCCGGCGATTTCGGCGGTGGCACCCTTGATGCCGCCCAATTCGTTTTCGTCATAATCCAGCACTTCAAAGCGCCAGCCGCGCCCTTCGGCATAGCGCTGATAGGCGCGGAATAATTCAGCGGCGAAAAGCCCCGCCTCATCCCCGCCCGCGGCTGGGCGGATTTCCAGAATGGCACTTCGTTCATCCGCCGCATCGCGCGGCAGCAGCATGATCCGGATTTCATGTTCCAACGCAGGCACGCGTTCCTTTTGCGTGAGCCATTCGGCTTCCGCCAATTCGCGCATTTCCGGGTCTGTCAGCATGGCCTGGGCTTCATCGCGCGCGCGCTCAGCCGTGCGGTATTCGGCGACTTTTTCGACCAGCGGCTCAAGCTCCGCCAATTCCTTGGAGAGCGCGCCAATATCTGCGCCAGGCGCGGTGGAGAGCATATGGCGCAGCTCCTCCGCGCGGGAGAGCAACCGATCAAGGCGGGATGGCAGGCTCATTTCAGCCGGGCGGGAATATCCGCGACTGCGACGCTTTCCTGCGTGCCGGCATCCAGATCACGCAATTGCGCGACGCCAGCGGCGATTTCGGCTTCGCCCAGAATGACCGCAGCGCGGGCATTGATGCGATTGGCGCGTTCCATCCGCCGCTTGAGATTGCCGCGATAGGCAATCTCGGCAGTGATGCCGGCGCGATGCAAGCGGCTCAGCATATCAAGGGCAGCGCCTTCCGCATCATCGCCGACCGGGATCACGGCGACGGGGCGCGGC
>JADCEV010000067.1 GCA_020249865.1 Roseomonas sp.
CTTTTCTGCTTCCAGCCCCCACCGCCCCACCAGTCCATTTCCCAACCATGCTGCACCGCAGCATAGATAAAACCATTTTAGATCAACGCGTTAAACCTTGTTGGAAAAATCGGCCTACCCTCAAGCTTTGGAGAGAATTCGGGGTTTCGGAGAGAAAACGCCGGAATGTTCCGCTTGAGCACCCTCAAGCTCGCCAGAAAAAGCTTTGTTTTCAAGGGGGTTTAGGTGCCTGCCTGGGGCGCTAACCCGGTTCGGCTAGGTGGCGACTGGAGCGGGCGAAGGGATTCGAACCCTCGACCCCAACCTTGGCAAGGTTGTGCTCTACCCCTGAGCTACGCCCGCTCACGAGAACTGCGATGCCACGAATCTCGGCAGAAGGCAAGTGAACCGACCCAGCTTTGCAGAGGACCGATTTGCTTAAGTCACGCGCCCCCTTGGACCGCCCCAGGTAACCCATCCGTTCCAATCGCCAAATAGGATGCAACCCTCATGAGCAGCACAATGCGCAAATTCTTACCCAAAACCCGTGCCCCGGCGGTGCGGCTGCCGCACGTAATGGTCTCTTATCGGCCTGGCCGCGACATCATGCGCAGGCCGAAGGCGCCCTTGCGGCTTCTGAAAGCCTTCCCCGAAGCGCTGCGCGCCTGCGGCGACACACCTCTATGGCGCATGGTGCCGATCAGGCTGCGCGAGGGCTGGGCGGGCCATGATCAATGCGCATTGCTCTTATCAGGCAAGGGCCGCATGGCGCGAAGCTGCGCGGCAAGTGCCCCCTGCCCGGCCAATTCCGCGAGCAGGGCCGCTTCTTCCCGCGCCGCTTCAAAGCCCAAGCGATAGCCCGCATAGGTCGCCTGATCGAGGCTTTGGCCAAGTGCCTTCCCGATGGCCTGCATGAATGGCTTCCTCCCTCTTCGGTGCTGGTTAGCGCGCCTTGCAATACCCTGCGCCGGCATGGCTGGTGCCGGAAGGGCAGGAACCGCCCCGGCTTGGCACATATTCCGTCCGCCCATCCGTCCGGCAATAGCCCGCCCCCGCATGGCTGGAACCTGATGGGCAGGACCCGTTGCGCGCCGGCACCATTTGCTGCGCCAAGGCCGCGCTGGTGGAGAGCAATAACGCAAACAGGCCAGCGCGGAACAGCATCAGGGTAGACTCCTTCATGGGGCAGACAGCAGAAAAGCCGCAGATCGCGGCTTCTCAATGTCGCCCTTGTGGCAGCAAAGGGTAAATCAAACCCTTTCCAACACTGTCGCAATGCCCTGCCCCACCCCGATGCACATGGTGGCCAAGGCGCGCTTCAGGCCGCGTTCCTGCATTTCATGCGTTGCGGTCGCGATCAGCCGCGCACCACTCATGCCAAGCGGATGGCCAAGCGCAATCGCGCCGCCATTCGGGTTCACGCGCGCATCATCATCAGCAATGCCAAGCCCGCGCAGCACGGCCAGGCCCTGCGCGGCGAAGGCCTCATTCAATTCAATCACATCCATTTGGTCTTGCGTCATGCCAAGCCGCGCAAACAGCTTCTGCGTCGCCGGCACCGGGCCAATGCCCATCACGCGCGGCGCGCAACCCGCGGTCGCGACACCCACAAACCGCGCAAGCGGCGTCAACCCATGGCGCTTCGCTGCCGCTTCACTCGCGATGATTAGCGCGCAGGCGCCGTCATTGACGCCCGAGGCATTGCCCGCCGTGACCGACCCATCCGCCTTCACCACCGGTTTCAATTTGCCGAGTGCTTCCATGGAGGTTTCGCGCGGATGTTCATCAGCGCTCACGACCACCGGATCACCCTTACGGGAGGGGATGGTGACCGGCACGATTTCCTTCGCCAGCCTGCCATTTTTCTGCGCTGCCGCTGCGCGCGCCTGGGAACGGAGCGCCATGGCGTCCTGATCTTCCCGCGCAATATTGTGATCGGCGGCGACATTCTCTGCCGTCTCCGGCATGGAATCCGTCCCGTACCGCTTATGCATGGCAGGGTTCACGAAGCGCCAGCCGATGGTGGTGTCATAAATCGCATTGGTGCGCGAAAAGGCGCTTTCTGCCTTTGGCATCACGAAAGGCGCGCGAGACATGCTCTCAACCCCGCCCGCGATCATCAATTCGGCTTCGCCGGCGCGAATGGCGCGCGCGGCAATGCCCACCGCATCCATGCCTGAACCGCAAAGCCGGTTCACCGTGCTGCCCGGAATGGCTTGCGGCAGGCCGGCCAGCAGCAGCGCCATGCGCGCCACATTGCGGTTATCCTCACCCGCCTGATTGGCGCAGCCGAAGATCACATCATCCACCGCCGCCCAATCCACCGATGGGTGGCGTTCCATCAGCGCCTTGAGCGGCACCGCGCCAAGATCATCCGTGCGCACGGCAGAAAGGCTGCCACCGTAACGACCGATCGGAGTACGCAGGGCGGCGCAGATGAAAGCTTCGGGCATGGTTTGGTTTCCTTGACCTTAAGGCGTGACCCTTTGTGACGGGCCGCGCGAGACAAGGCCCATCATCCCGCAGAAACCCTGCCTTGCCAATCAGTCGGCGCGGATATTCACCTCCCGCGCGATACGGGTCCAGGTTTCGCGTTCCTTCACCGCAAGCTCTCGTATCTCGGCGCCCGGCGCAAAGGCGGGGAAGGTGGCAAAGCCAAGCAGGGTTTGCGGCAGATCGGTGTTTTCCATGGTCCAGCGCATGGCATCTTCAAGGCGCCGCAGAATGGCGGGCGGTGTGGCCGCCGGCGCAGCAAGGGCAGACCAGGAAGTGAATTCATAGCCAGGCACACCTGCCTCATCCACTGTTGGCACATCGGGCAAATTTGGATGCCGCTGGCGGGATGTGATGGCCAGCACGCGCACGCGCCCCGCTTCATGCGCACCGCGCATCAGCCCATAGCCATCCACCATCAATTGCACCCGCCCGCCCAGCAGATCCTGCAAGGCAGGGCCGCTGCCGCGATAGGGCACATGGACAATATCAAACCCAACGCGCTGCTTCAGAATTTCAAAGGCAAAATGCGGCACACCGCCTGAACCGCCCGAGCCGAAATTCAATTCACCGGGCCGGCGGCGCGCGATATCCAGAAATTCCTGCAGCGTGCGCGCGGGGAAATCCGCCGGCACCGCAATCGCGAGTGGACCGATATGCACGCGGCAGACATAGGCGAAATCACGTATCGTATCGAAGCCCGGATTGGGAAACAGCGCCTGCGTGGTGAAATTGCCGACATTGCCAAAGAACAGCGTATAGCCATCGGCCGGCGATTTCGTGACATGATCCATGGCGATATTGCCGTTATTCCCGGCGCGATTATCAATCGCGATCGCCTGACCCAGCCTTTGGCTCAGCCGCTGAAAGGTGGGCCGCCCGATCGTGTCCACGCCACCACCAGGCGGGAAGCCAATCACCACGCGAATGGGCCGGCTTGGATAATCCCCTTGCGCGATTGCAGGCAGGGGCAGCGCAGCGCCAAGCCCGCCCGCCAATAGATTCCGACGATTGATCTTTCCAAACACTGCTTTCCTCCACCAAAACTTTCCAGTTTTGATGGAAGGCTATGGGGCGGCGGGGGGAAGCGTCAATAGAATTCGTGCTGCCAGGGCAAGCGCTTCCTGCCAAAGCCTCTACCGCAGCCAGCGCGCAATCCCAATGTCGCCTGGATGCGCGGTGCGGCATGGCGCGGTTGCAAGCTTGGGCAAGACCCCACCGCGCGCCAATCAATCCTCATCAAAGCCATGGGCGAAGGCGCCCTCGCGCCTCCGCCCAAGCTTCGTCACGCCGCTGTCACGGGCTACGTCTTCGACAGGCCGCCATTGCCCGCGCGGGTCTTCCACAGCGACCACGCAATTCCAGCCGCAAGAATCGCGAAGGTAATGGAAAGCGACAAGGCGGGCGGGAACTTGCCTGTCTCCGGGAACACAAGATCGGCGATGAAGATCTTGGACCCAATGAAGACCAGCAGCACCGAAAGCGCATATTTCAGGTAGTGGAAGCGATGCACTATGGCTGCCAGCGCAAAGTAAAGCGCACGCAAGCCAAGGATGGCGAAGATGTTCGAGGTATAGACGATGAACGGATCGGTCGTGATGGCGAAGATCGCCGGCACGCTATCCACCGCAAAGATCACATCGGCCACTTCCACCAGCACCAGCGCCAGGAAAAGCGGCGTCATGAACCACACCGCCTTGCCTGTCTGCGGATGGGGCTGCTTCACCCAGAACTTCTCGCCATGCAGCTGCTCCGTCACGTTGAAGCGCCGGCGCATGAACTTCAGCAGCGGGTTCTTGGCGATGTCGGGCTTGGCTTCAGCCATCACCCACATCTTCACGCCAGTGAAGATCAGGAAGACTGCGAAGACATACAGCACCCAGGAGAATTGGGAGACAATGGTCGCACCCAGCCCGATCATGATCGCGCGCAGCACGATCACGCCCAGAATGCCCCAGAAAAGCACCCGATGCTGATAGATGCGCGGTACCGCGAAATAGGTGAAGATCATCGCGATGACGAAGACATTGTCCATCGCCAGCGTCTTCTCAACGATGAAACCTGTCCAATACAGCGTCGCGGCTGTGGCGCCATCCAACCCAACGCCCTCGGGCTTCAGGTTGTCGAAGCTCCACCAGACCCAGAAACCGAAGCCTAGCCCAAGGCCGATGTAAAGCGCGGAGAGGATCAGGCTCTCCTTCACTTCAATTTCCTTGGCCTCGCGGTGGAGCACGCCAAGGTCGAGGACCAGCAATAAGCCCACAACGCCGATGAAAAGCAGCCACATCCATACGGGCGTGGCAAGAAAGCTACCTGTCAGGAACTCGATCATTCCAATCTCCAGTTGTCGAGGGGTAAGGTTCTGTTCAAGCCGTGGCCGGCCGCGTGGTGCGGGGCTGGGGTCGGACAAGGGATGAAGGGCGCGCAGGGTGCTGCGTGCCGGCAGAAACCGCAGCGCGCAGCAGCGCCATATTGCGCCGATTGGCACGGAAGAAGGCATCCGCGGCCCAGCCCAACACGGGCACAGCGCCGATTGCCGCATCCAGCGCGATATTGCCGCACATGCGCAGCAACAGGCTGCGGGGCACACCAAGGCGCCATGCCTCAAGGATCAGCCATGCGGATAAGCCCTTTGAAATCAGCGGGCCAAGGCCAGGCAGCAGGTTGGCCACCGCATCCGCGCCCAGGCGGAAGGACGTGCCAGGCACAGGAATGGCGCTATCGAAAAGCCAGGCAAGACGCTCAAGCCGCGCAAGCACGGCTTCGCGTTGAGCATCACACCGAACAGGCTTGTCGGCGCGGCCATAGGGCGATGAAAGGTACTGATACGACATAGACATCTCCCAGGTGCAGGCTGCGCCTTCGCGCAGCCGTCAGATGGAAGGTGTCCGACATGACGGAATTTCTTTGACCGTCAGAGGGGCCCGGACCCCAACAACGCATCACTTGGGCCGCAAGGGCATAAAATTCAAGACGCCACGACACGGTCTTGCGAAAGGCGCCGCAGCGATACGCGACGGCGCCAGGCGCTGATTTTACAGACTGTAACAGGCATCAGCGCAGGAAGGCGCGCGCCCAAAGTCAGGGCGCGCCCACAACGAAACGCCGCTTATTCCGGCCGCACGCCAGCGGCGCGCAGCACATCCGTGTAGGTCTTCACCCCTTCGCGCACCAGATTCATGACTTGCTCTGGCGTTTCATAACCAGCGCGCGGCACAACCCCGGCCAATTCATTCAGGCGCGGGGCGCTTTGCTGAATGGCGGTTTGGAAGGCTGCCCCCAAAGCGGCCACAATTGGGGCCGGGGTGCCGGCTGGCGCCAGCATCGGGAAGAATTCCTCAAAAATGAAGCCTGGAATGCCCGCTTCGGTCGCGCTTGGCACATTCGGCAATGCAGGGCTGCGCTGGCTTGATGCCACCGCCAGCGCCCGCAGGCCGCCGCCACGCACCTGACCCAGGGAGGATGCCATGGTGGGCGTGCCGAATTGCGCCTCACCACTCACCAACGCCGCCACACCTGGCCCGCCGCCGCGATAATGCACCATTTCGAATTGCGTATTGCTGATGCCGCGGAAGATCTCACCGGCCAAATGCACGCCGCTGCCAATCCCGGCAGAGGCGAAATTCAACCGGCCCGGATTGGCGCGCAGCAGCGCAATCAGCTCCGCCGCACTCGTCGCTTGCGTGCGCGGATTGATCGCCAGCACATGCGGCGAAAACCCAGCCACAGCGATGCCGACGAAATCATTGATGGTGTCATAAGGCACGCGCGCAACCAGTGCCGGCACCGACGCATGCGCGCTATTGATCAGCACCGTATAGCCATCCGCCGGGGACCGCGCGGCATGTTCCGCGCCAATCACGCTGCCGGCACCGGCGCGGTTTTCCACCACAACGGGCTGGCCCAGAATATTGCCGGCCGCTTCGGCGATGATCCGCCCCACAATGTCATTCGAACCACCAGGCGCGAAGGGCACGATCAGGCGCACCGGACGCGTTGGCCGCCAGGCCTGGGCGCGCGCCACATTCGGGGCAAGCCCCGCCGCCAAGGCCAGGCTCAGCGCTGTTCTGCGTTGCATCATTGTTGCTGTTCTCCCTGCTCCTGCCAGGGCGCTGGCGGCGCCCAAGGCCCGTGTTTTTCCCGGCCATTCAGCCTTGACCGGGGGCTTCTAGCCGAAGCGTCGCCCTGGGAGAATAGCCAAACCCCTCGACGCCGCGCGCCCGCCGCCCCATCCTGTGACCATGACCGAAAACCCGCTGCTGACCCCCTGGACCACCCCCTTTGGCCTGCCGCCCTTTGGCGCCATTGAACCCGCACATTTCCCGCCCGCCTTCGTAGCCGCCATGGGAGCGCATCGGGCCGAGGTCGCCGCCATCGGCGCCAACCCCTCCCCGCCCAGCTTCGCCAATACGGTGGAAGCACTGGAAGGCGCCGGGCGCTTGCTCAGCCGCATCGGCGCGACGTTTTTCAACCTGGCCGCAAGCCACGCGACCGAAGCGCTGCAACAGGTGGAACGCGATATCGCGCCTAAGCTTGCCGCGCATCGCATGGCGATCGCGCTTGACCCGGCGCTGTACCGCCGCGTTGCCGCCCTGCATGAGGCGCGCGAAAACCTTGATCTGGCGCCCGATCAGCGCCGGCTGCTGGAACGGCTCTATCTGCGCCTGACACGCGCTGGCGCGGGCTTGGATGAAACCGCACGCGCGCGGCTTGCCGAAATCTCAACCCGCCTCGCGACGCTACACACCAGCTTTGGCCAGAATGTGCTGGCCGATGAGAATGAATGGCGCATGGTGCTGACCCAAGCCGATCTTGATGGCCTGCCCGATTTCGCGCGCCAGGCCGCGCGGGAAGCCGCTGCTGCCGCCGGGCTTGATGGCTATGTCTTCACCCTGTCGCGGTCTTCTGCCGAACCCTTCCTGACCTTCTCCGCGCGGCGCGATTTGCGCGAAAAACTCTGGCGCGGTTTTGCCGCGCGCGGCGCTTTGACCGAAGGGCGCGAAAACGCGCCGCTGATCCGCGAAATCCTCATGCTGCGCCGTGAACGCGCGCAATTGCTGGGGGAGGCTGATTTTGCTTCCTTCCGCCTGCGCGACACCATGGCGGGCTCGCCCGACGCGGCTGAGGGTTTGCTCCGCGCCTGTTGGGAACCCGCCAAGCGCCGCATCGCGATTGAAAAGGCAGAGCTTGAAGATTTTGCGCGCACCGCAGGCCATGACGGCCCGATCGAGCCCTGGGATTGGCGCCATTGGGCGGAACGCGCGCGACAGGCCAAGCATGATTTCGATGGCGCGGCGCTAAAGCCGCATTTCGAATTGGAAGCCATGCTGCGCGCCATTTTCGATACCGCGCGGCGCCTGTTTGGCCTGGTTTTCCGGGAACGCGCCGATATCCCGCGCTACCATGCCGATGTCCGCGGCTTTGAAGCTTTGGATGAGGCCGGCAATCATGTCGGGCTACTATTGCTCGACAATTACGCCCGCGCCGGCAAGCGTTCTGGCGCCTGGATGAGCAGCTTTCGTGTCGCCGATGGCCTGAACGGTCGCACCGCGCCCATCATCATCAACAACAATAACCTCGCCCGCGCCACGCCCACGCTGCTCTCCTTCGATGAGGCACGCACATTATTCCATGAATTCGGCCATGCGCTGCATGGGCTGATGAGCCGCGCACGCTACCCATCCCAATCCGGCACCGCCGTGCTTGGCGATTTTGTCGAATTTCCATCCCAGGTCATGGAGAATTGGCTGAGCCTGCCAGAGACGCTGCAAACCCATGCGCGCCATCACGAAACCGGCGAAGCCTTGGATGAAGGGCTGCTCGCCCGCGTGCTCGCCGCGCGCAATGACGGGCAGGGGTTTGCCATGGTGGAATACCTATCCTGCGCGCTGATTGATCTGGCGCTGCATCGGCATGACGCGCCGGAAGACCTATCCCTGGAAGAATTCGAAGCCGCTTTCCTGGCCGAGATCGGCATGCCAGAAGGCATGGCGCTGCGTCATCGTCCGATCCATTTCGGGCATTTGTTTTCCGGCGATGGCTATGCGGCGGGCTACTATTTCTATCTTTGGGCAGAAGTGCTGGATGCCGATGGGTTCGAGGCGTTTCAGGAAGCGGGCGATCCCTTCCATCCGGACCTCGCAGCAAAGCTCAAAAGCATATTCGAAGCCGGCGATACGGCGGACCCCATGGCGCTTTACACTGGCTTTCGCGGCCGGCCGCCGCAGGTGGATGCGCTGCTGCGCAAGCGGGGGCTGGTGGGGGCGTGAGGCGGAAAGGCCGGAACCTACCCCCCAAACCGCGCAAATTCCCGCGCCAAATCCTCATAAATCGCGCGCTTGAACGCGACAGCGAGTGCAGGCAATTCGCCAAGCGGTGCCCAGCGCCAGGCATCGAATTCCGGGTGCGGATCAAGATCAAGCCTGATATCGGCATCACTGCCCAGAAAGCGCAGCGCGAACCATTTCTGCCTTTGGCCGCGATACTTCCCGCCCAGCGCCTTGCCGATTAGCTCCGGCGGCAGATCATAGAATAGCCAGTTTGGATGTTCGGCCAGAATCTCGGCCTTGGAGGTGCCGATTTCCTCTTCCAATTCGCGGAAGATGGCGATGGCAGGGTCCTCGCCCGCATCCATGCCACCTTGCGGCAATTGCCAACCTCCTGCCGCACCTTCCGCATTGGGCAAATCGGCGCGTCGCGCTACCAGCACCTGCCCCGCCGCATTGAACAGCAGCGCGCCGACATTATCCCGATAGGGCAGCGTCATTGCGTGCGGTTTTCCGCAGTCTCCGGCGGGCGGCGAATGAGCACGGAAACCGGCGCCAGCACCACGCCGCGCCGCTCCAGCCCCACCGCCCAGGCGACCAGCCGATCCACCACCACCGGCGTTGCGGCATTTGCCAGACCCAGCGCGGAACCGCGCGCCTTGGCAATGGCTTCAAGCTCACCAAGGCGCCGTTCGATTTCCGTCCTTGTGGCGGGTTCATCCAGAATCACATCCACCGCACGGCCCCAGGCGCGGGCCGGCCCGGCAACGCCGGGGCGGGCATCCACAAACAATAGGCCACGATTGCGGAGCGATTCCTGCAGCGCGAAATAGCTTTGCTCCATGGCGGCGAAGCGTTCGCCCCGCATGCCGCCGACCACACCAATGGCGCCGACATAGCCCGGAAAGCGTGACAGCACCCATTCCAGATTGGAGATATTCTCAGCCGAGGAACGCCCGGTCAGCAGGGCGCGATTGCCAGGGTCATTCAGCGGATAGCCCGCCGGTTCCAGCGGCAGGCCGATCAGCGTCTCGGAACCCTTGGCGCGCAGCCGCTCCGCCACTTGGGCCGCACGCGGCGCATAGGGCGAAATCGCAAAAGTCACGGCTGGCGGCAGGCGGCGGATCGCGTCTTCCGTTTGAGCATTGGAAATGCCGATATCGGCAACGATGATGCCAATGCGCGGCCGGGTATCCTGCCGGTCAAATTGCCCGGCATAGGCGCGAATGGATGTCCGACCATCAGCCCCAACCCGCGGCAGCGTCCCAAAGCGGCCCTGTTCCAATAGGGCGGGATCGGGCGCGGCGATGGGCCGCGCAGGTGGGAAATCAGGTGCCGCAACCGGCACATCCAGCGGCGGCGGCGCCGGGGCGGCGGGGGTTTGCGCGGCTGCCTCGGCAACCGGGCCTGGTTCATCCGGCGCGCCAGGTGTTGGTGCCTCAGCCTGTCCAGGCGGCGGTGCAACGGCGGGTTCTGGGGCCGTAGCGGCTGGGGTTGGCGTTTCTGCCACCGGCGCGGGTGCAGTCGGCGTTGCCGCCGCTTCGGGTGTTGCCGGCGCCTCGGCCACGGTTTCGTCCCGTTCAGGCGGCCCCAATTGATCGAGCCAAAGCCCACCGCCGCCCAGCAGCAGCAGCACCAATACCCAAAACAGGCCAAGCCCGCGCCAGCCGGCGAATACCCGGCGCGATAATCCTTCTGCCATCACGCCCTCAGCGCTGCCCGCCGCGTGGCGCCGAGGCCATGCCGCGCAGCAGGATCAAAGCCTGCTGAAGTTGATGATCGGTTTCCGGCTTGGTCGGGTCAAAGGCCGGGGCGCCTTCGGCAGGCTGGCGCGCCACACGTTCCACAAGGCCTGCCGGCAGATTGAGCGGCGGCGGCGGGATCGGGGCGCGGGTTTCCGCCTGGGTCTCATTGCGGAGTGAACGGCGCAAATCCGCTTCCCGATCACGGGGCGGCTGGCCGGCGCGCGTTTCCTCCCGCGTCGCCAGCACTTCGATATCGGGTTCAATCCCCGTGCCTTGGATGGACCTGCCAGAGGGCGTGTAATAGCGCGCCGTGGTCAACCGGATCGCGCCATGGCCAGGCACGGGCATCACGGTTTGCACGCTGCCCTTGCCGAAGGATTTCACGCCGAGAACAACGGCGCGGCGATGATCCTGAAGCGCGCCGGCGACGATTTCACTGGCACTCGCGCTGCCGCCATTGATCAGTACCACAATCGGCAGACCATCAGTGATATCGCCGGCCTTGGCCTGCCAACGCTGCGCATCTTCCGTCCGGCGCGCGCGGGTGGAGACAATTTCCCCCTGTGTCAGGAAATCATCCGTGACCTGCACCGCCTGATCAAGCAAACCGCCCGGATTATTGCGCAAATCCAGCACAAGGCCCTTCAGCCCACCCTGCGCCTGCTGCTTCAATTGCTGAAGCGCGCGCCGCAGCCCCGCTTCGGTCTGTTCATTGAAGGAGGTGATGCGGACATAGCCCAGATTGCCATCTTCCAGCCGGAAGCGGACCACTTGCGGGCGGATCACATCGCGCGTCAGCGTCAGTTCAATCGGCCGTTCCGCCCCTTGCCGACGGATGGTCAGCCTGATTTGCGTGTTGCGCTGCCCGCGCATCTGTTCCACCGCTTCCTGCAAGGTCAGGCCCTGGACGGAAGTGCCGTTCAGATGCGTGATGAAATCGCCGGGCCGGATGCCGGCGCGCGCGGCGGGGGTTTCATCAATCGGGCTAATGACCTTGATATAGCCGCCTTCCTGCGTGACTTCGATGCCAAGCCCGCCGAATTCGCCGCGGGTCTGGCTTTGCATGTCGCGGAAGCTGCGCTGGTTCAAATAGGATGAATGCGGGTCAAGGCTGGACAGCATGCCCTGGATCGCGTTTTCGATCGCGTCCCGGTCATTCACCGGCTCCACATATTCGGCGCGTACCCGTTCAAACACATCGCCAAACAGGTTGAGCAGCCGATAGGTCTCCGCCCGGCTGCCTTCCTGTGCCCAGGCGGCCACGAGGGGGCCCACCACCACGCCGGCGGCAAAGGCCGCACCTATGCCCGCATAACGCAAAATTCCGCGCTTCATGCGCCGCAATCCTTCTCATCAATCGGCCCGAGCCGAACACCCCCCAATAAGATACGCCTTCATCGCGCTTTGCGCGACTCCAGAATGCTTTTCACGACCGAAAAATCACGCAGACCGCTATTCCGCACCGCCAAGCCAGGGGCTGGGGTCCACCACCTGCCCATCCCGGCGCAGTTCGAGATAGAGCGCGCCGCGCCCATCCGGCCCCGCGCTGAGCCGCCCAAGCGCCTCACCGGCCAGTAGCGCGGCCCCCGCTTCGGTATCCAGCGCCTCAAACCCCGCCAGGACCAGATGGAGCCCTGGGCCGCATTCCAGGATGATGATCTGCCCGAAGCGCCGGAAGGGGCCGGCGAATACGGCGCGCCCGGTGCAGGGGCTGACCACCCGCGCGCCGCCCGCGGTGGCGAAGGTAACACCCCGCGCCGGCCCGGCTTCCCCCCTTTGGCCAAAGGCGATGCTGATCCGCCCATGCACCGGGGCGGGGCGGGCCTGATCCGCCACCGGTGGTGCTGGCTGGGGAGTGGCGACAGGGGTTGCCGGGCGAGGCTGGCGCGCTTCCTGCCGCGCCCTTGCCTGGGCTTCCTGGCGCGCACGCTGCGCGGCGGCGGCTGCCTGGCGTGCCTGTTCGCGTTCCAGCGCCGTCAGCATTTCCTGCAAATCATTGGCACGGGCAAGCGCTTCCTGCGCGCGCTGCGCTTCGGCCCTCTCGGTGGCGCGGGCCTCGCGCTGGCGCAGCCTGGTCTCGGCAATTTCCGCATCCAAAGCCTCTGCCGCATGCCGAAGTTCCGCTTCTGCCGCCACAACCAGGCTCGCTTCTGCCGTGGCGATGCGA
Organism: Roseomonas sp.; assembly: GCA_020249865.1. GTDB lineage: Bacteria > Pseudomonadota > Alphaproteobacteria > Acetobacterales > Acetobacteraceae > Neoroseomonas. Next base: position 12,651 of record JADCEV010000067.1, read on the forward strand.
TTGCGTCGCTCTGCCTCGGCATGGACCAGGTGCAGCACCTCAACCTCCGCCCGGATTTGCCGGGCAATGCCTTGCAGGACCAAAAGGCCGCGCAGGGCCTCATCCGGCGGGGCAGGCTGCGCAAGGAGCGTTTCCGCCGGCCACAAGGCCAGGCGCCGCATGGCCGGCATCATGGGCGCAAGGGAAGCCGCGCGGGCGGCAGCTTCGTTGAAGGCAGCCGCCGCTTCAGCTTCGGCGCCCTGCTTGCGGTGCAGCGCGGCTTCCAGGGCGCGTTCGGCTTCCTGCACGCGCGCTGCCATGGCAACGCGCTGGCGCGCAAGGCCGCTTTCTTCCGCCGCCGCGGCTTCCGCTTCGCGTGCGGCCGCTTCGGCAGCGGCGCGGCTGGCAGCACCGGCGCGGCGGGCTTCTTCCAGTGCTTCGCGCGAAGGTTGCGCGAGCGCGAGGCTTGGCAAAGCCAGCAGGAAAAGCGCGAAAGCGGCGCGCGCCTTAGCCAAGCAGCGAATGCCCCGTCATGGCAGCGGGTTGGGGCAGGCCAAGCAAGGCCAGCAAGCTTGGTGCAATATCCGCCAGCCGCCCATCCCTGAGCGCCGCACCTTTGGGGCCGCCCATCAGAATGGCCGGCACCACATTGGTGGTATGTGCGGTATGTGGCCCGCCGGTTGCGGGGTCTTTCATCAATTCGGCATTGCCGTGATCAGCGGTGACCAGCAGGCAGCCGCCAACATCGCGGAGAGCGGCGACAATGCGCCCAAGCCCGGCATCCACCGCTTCAACCGCGCGGGTTGCGGCGGCAAGGCTGCCGGTATGGCCGACCATATCGGCATTGGCGTAATTCAGCACAATCAGATCAAAGGCGCGGCTATTGATGGCGGCGACTGCCTTTTCCGTGAGTTCTGGTGCCGACATTTCCGGCTTCAGATCATAGGTCGCGACATCCTTGGGCGATGGCACCATGATGCGTTCCTCACCGGGATAGACCGCTTCCTCACCACCATTCAGGAAGAAGGTGACATGCGGGTATTTTTCCGTCTCTGCCATGCGAAGCTGCTTGAGGCCCGCGCGCGCCACCACTTCCCCAAGCTTATCGGCCATGGATTGGGGCGCAAACGCAGTTGTGAGGTGCGCGTTCAGCGCCTCGCTATATTCCGTGAGGCCGACAGCGGCGGCGAAATGCGGGAGACGCGCGCGCGCAAAACCATCAAAGCTGGGGTCGAGCAGCGCGGTGAGGATTTCCCGCGCGCGATCGGCGCGGAAATTGAAGCAGAGAATGCCATCGCCATCCTGCATGCCGGCGTAATCGCCAATCACACTGGCCAGGATGAATTCATCGGTTTTCTCGGCGGCATGGGCAGCAGAGATGGCGGCGGTGGCAGAAGGCGCCGCAATGCCCTTGGCCTCCACCATCGCGGCATAGGCTTGCGAAACACGATCCCAGCGCTTGTCGCGATCCATCGCGAAATAGCGCCCGATGATGGTGGCGATGC
>JADCEV010000068.1 GCA_020249865.1 Roseomonas sp.
CGCCAGGTTGGACATGAATTCGGCCTTGAGGGTTTTCTCCACACCCTCCAGCGCTTCCTTCTGTACGCTTTCCATCCGCAGCATGCGCATCACCACTTCCATGGCGAAGCTTTCGGGCAGCATTGAAAGCACGCGCGCCGCATGTTCGGACTTCACCTTGGTCAGCACCACGGCAACGGTCTGCGGGTATTCGTTCTTCAGGTAATTCGCCAGCACCGCCTCATTCACATTGCCGAGCTTGTCCCACATGGTCCGCCCGGCCGGGCCGCGGATTTCTTCCATAATTTGCGCCACGCGTTCCCTTGGCAGGGTGCGCAGCAGCATCCGTTCCGTGGTCTCCCAGCTACCGACAAGATTGCCTGTCTGGCCGATGGTATCGGTGAATTCGCGCGCCAGATCTTCAACCGCTGCCGCGGGTACCGTGCCAAGGCTTGCCATAGCCTGGGAAATGTCGCGGATTTCATCCTCATGCATCATGGCAAAGAGCTTGGAGGCATGCTCCTCACCCACCGCCAACATGAAGGTCGCGGCCTTTTGCGGGCCGGTCATCTTGCCGCTCATGCCGGTTCCTCCGGTGGGGCGATCCATCGTCTGATGACGTTCAGCGATTGTTCGGGGTTACTGTCGATCAATTGCTGCAGCTGGTTGATGGAAGAAGCCCGCATCTGCCCCTGGACCATGGCGAGCGTAACCATGCCATCCTGGTCTGGCGCCGAAGCGCCCGCAACCACCGGAAGGCCACCACTACCGGCAAGTGCAGTGGCGCCCGCGGCGCCTGCCAAGGCGCCGCCTTGGGCCGGTTTTGCCAGGGTGACCAAGCGCTTCATCGCCGGACGTCCCAAAAGCAGGATGGCCACCAGCGCTACGATAGCAAAGAGTGCACTTTCGATGATGCGCGCGACGGTGGAGGAAGTGAAAGCAAAATCAAAGAAGCCGCGCTCCCCGCTATCCAGCGGCAAGGGTGGTTCGGCGAAGCGCATCGCCACGACCTCTACCCGATCGCCACGGCGTTCATCAAAGCCGACGGAGCTTCGCACCAGTGTCGCGATGCGGGCCAATTCCTCGGCTGAGCGTTCGCGGAACTGCGGGGGGCCACTGGCCTGCGGCTCCCAAACGCCATCCACCAGAACGCCAATACTGATGCGCCGGATGATCGGTTGATCGCGCGTGGTGCTGCGCGTGGTGCGCCCAATCTCAAAATTCGTGGTTTCTTCCTGGCGGCTTTCCTGCGTGCTGCCCGGCGTGTTTTCATTTCCAGGCAGGTTATTCTGGACCGTGGTCGGCGCAGGTTCCGTACCGCGAGAACTCTCCTGAACGCTTTGCTGGCTGCGCGCTACCTGATTATCGGGGTCGAAGCGTTCTTCCGTAATCTGCACACGGTCGAAATCCATATCCACCGTGGCTTCCGCGCGGACGCGCCCAGGGCCAAGGCTGCGTTCCAGCATTTCCTCAACCGCACGCGCCAGGCGCAATTCATGGCCGCGGCGCATTTCTTCCTGAGACGCTGCCGCCGCCGGGCCAGAAAGGGCCTGCCCACCGCGCGCCAGCAGCGCGCCGCGCGAATCAACGATGGAAACATTCTGCGGCCGCAAGCCCGGCACGGCTGTGGATACCAGATGCAGCACGGCCTGGATCGCTTCCCGATCAAGCCGCTGCGCACCCTGCATGGTCAACATGACAGAGGCTTGCGCATCACCCCTTTCACGCGAAAAGGCCTCACGCCGCGGCAGAACCAGATGCACACGCGCGGCACGTACCCCGGCAAGTGTCGCAATGCTGCGCGCCAATTCGCCTTCCATGGCGCGCACGCGATTCATGTCCTGCTGGAAGGGCGTGGTGGTCAGGCTTTCAGTGCGATCAAAGATTTCGTAGCCGACATTCCCACCGGCTGGCAGGCCTTCTCGCGCCAACGAAAGGCGCACACGTCCGACTTGGTCATCCGGGACCATGATGCGTGTGCCATTGCCTTCAATGCGATAAGGCACCCGCGCACGATCTAGCGCTGCAATCACTTGTCCGGCATCACGCTGCTCAAGATCCGCGTAGAGCAAACCCATCACAGGCTGGCTGGCGCGGATCACAAGCCAAGTAATCAGCCCAGCCACCAGAAGCCCAGTGCCGACAAGGGCAAATAAGCGCCACATCCCCAAGGCACGCAATTGAGCGACGAAATTCCCCATCACCCCCCCAACCTTCTTCCCCAAGCGTCCCCCGGGCTGAAACCCCGCTTGGACAGCAGACCTATAACACAATAGGCAAAAAATTCCTCAAGGGAAATTTATTAGTTGGAAAAATTCCGCAAAGAAAGGTCACTTATCTTTTTAAAATACAACCACAGATTGAAGATTCTTGAGGCCATGGAGCATTTCCGCGCATGACGAGACCAATTGGCGCGAAAGCGCCCGAAGCCCAGGGCAGGGCCGACCCCAAAATGCCCTGGCGAGGCGCTCAAACTGGATAATGCGGTGTCTCAGCTCCCCGAATTGACGCTGCGCAGCCGGTCGAAACTCACCTGCAATTGGCCGAGCAGCAGCTTCACGTCGCCGCCGATCCTTTCGGCGCCGGTCACGGTGCCAATGGTCGTGAAGGGCAGCACCTCAGTCCTGCCGCCAGCGCCGCTACCAGTCACGCTGACCTTATAGGCGCCATTCGGCATAGTGGTCTCGTTAGCGTCCCGGCCATTCCAGGTCCAGGTCTTGGGCGCCGTGCCAAGCTGCACCGTTTCCTGACGAATGATCCGATCACCGCTACCGCGGATGGTGACCACCGCCGTTTGGGAGGCACCCGCCGCCGGCAACTTCAACGTGCCAACGCCGCCCTGAAGGCTGATCTGTTCGGCCTCCACCTCCACATTGCGGCCAATCAGCGGCGCGCTGGCGGTAAGCTGGGAAGCCTGTTCCAGTGCCAACATGCGCTGAAGGTTCTGGTTCATGGAGATTTGCTGTTCGACGGACGC
>JADCEV010000069.1 GCA_020249865.1 Roseomonas sp.
ACGTTTTGGCCGCGCTTTTGCAGAAAAAATTGAGAATTCGGGGCTTATACTGGTATCTCACTCCCCGGCCCTGGTGAGACGGCTATGCACCCGTGCCGCCGTGCTTGATCAGGGAATCCTAACCTTCTATGACGATATCGATGAAGCTCTCGCCACTTATAACGCTCTCTGAGCCTGGTGCCAGTCGCGACGGTGAGGTCCTTGCGCCGATGCCGCCGCCGAAATCATGGCTGGTGCGCCTGTCGCGAAAGCCTTTTTTCCTGCTTGTCATCCTGCCAAGCTTGATGGCAGCTTTTTATTTCTACGGGATCGCCGCACCGCAATATGTGTCTGAGGCAAGGTTTGTTGTTCATTCCAGAGGGAGTGATGGTGGAGGGCCGGCCGCTGCCTTGCGTGCCGCTGCAGGGGGCGGGCTTGGTGGGCTTGGCGGGCTTGGCGGCGCCATGTCCTCAGGCGAAGCGAATAGCATCCGCAATTTTCTCTCCTCGCTAGATGCGGTCGTTCAGGCCAATGAAAAACTTAACCTGATCGAATTGTGGCGCCGACCGGAAGCCGATTTTCTGGCCCGTCTTTGGTTCACCGAACCAGAACGCATCGCGCGCTTCTACAACCACATGGTAAACGTCACTCTCGACCCCATGACGGGTGTAACAACCTTGCGGGTACGCAGCTTTCGTCCCGAGGATTCGAGGGAATTGGCAGAGACTCTGCTTGTCTCCGCGGAGGATTTGGTCAATCGGCTTTCGCAACGCGCCCGCGGGGATACCTTGCGATTGGCGCAAGATGGGGTCGAAATCGCAGAGCAGCGGGTTCAGGAGAGCCGCGCGGCGTTGATGCGCTTTCGTGAACAGGAACGAGAGCTTGACAGTGCCGGCGCGGTACAGGCTGCTCTTGTTCTCCGTGGTCAACTTGAAGCGGCCCTCGCTCAGGCAAGGGCGGAATTGACCGAAAGGCTGCAATTCATGCAGCCGGACAATCCAGCATTGCAGGCAACCCGCAATCGGATTGAGGCTTTGGAACGCCAAATAGCCGCTGACCGTGAGCGTCACACCGATACAAATTCCAGCCTCGGAGGCGCGGTCCTTGCGCGGCAGTTGGCATCCTATGAAAGGCTCATGCTTGAACGGGAATTTGCGGATAGGCAACTCGCCTCCGCCACGGCAAGTCTGGAGATGGCCCGCGTTGAAGCGCATCGCCAACAGCTCTACCTTTCGCGTATCGTCCAGCCTAATTTGGCTGTTTATCCGCTCTACCCCCGGAGCTTCACGAATACAGCGAGCATTTTTCTAGGATTGGCCATAGCCTATGGCATCGGTTGGCTTTTGATTGTGGGGATGCGCGAACATGCGGCGTGAACGCATAAGCTTCTTGGCCAATGTCTCTTCGCTCGTCCTCGGGATTTTCCTGATTGGTTCGGGTTTTTCTGTCTTTGCGCAGTCTCAGCCTCCCTCGCAGCCCCAGGTTCCGTCACAGGGGCTGGTACCTGTGCAACGACCAAATGTCATTCCCGGCATGCCAGGCTTCTCTCCGCAATTCATTCCTGTCATTCCTGGCCTGCCGCCTAGCGTGGACCAGATGCAGCCGCCGCCGGTTTTTGATCAACGCAGCCTTGCCGATTTGCCGGGGCAGTCTCGCGCAACTGAGCGCGCTGGTAGCCCAACCCAGGCTGAGGGTGGCCCCACGCTAGTTACGCCGCTTGGCGATTTGACGCGCCCCGCCGGGGCGCCAACCGCAGTATTCGGTGCTGCGCTTTTCACTGGCCAAGCTCAATCCTCGTCGGATGCGCCAAATCCGAATTACGTGCTTGCGCCAGGGGATCGTATCAGCGTGCGGGCCTGGGGCGCGGTTGATGCTGAACAAATCGCCCAGATTGATCCGGCTGGTAATCTTTTCCTGCCAAATATCGGGCCCATTCGCGTGGCTGGTACGCGTGTTGGTGACCTGCAGCGCGTGGTGGAAGGCGAAATACGGCGCGTCTATACGCAACAGGTCCAGGTCTATGCCACGGTGCTTTCCACCCAGCGCATCGGTGTTTTCGTGGCTGGTTTCGTCAGGGCACCGGGCCGCTATGCGGGCGCCGCTTCGGACAGTATTCTGGATTTCCTGCTGCGCGCCGGTGGCGTTGATCCCGCGCGTGGATCCTTCCGCGAAATCAGCATTCAGCGCGGCGGTACCACCGTCACGAGCCTTGATCTTTATCGTTTTCTAATTGATGGAGATATTCCGCAACTCCGGTTGCAAGAAGGCGATACCATCCTGGTTGGAAGGCAGCGCCCGCTGATCGGGGCGGATGGCGCCGTACGCAATAATTATCTTTTTGAAAGTGCCCGGCGTGGCCCTATGCGGGGTCAGGATCTGATCAATTACGCGCAGCCCCTGCCCGCGGCAACCAACGCCGTGGTGCGCGGTGTGCGCAATGCGCAGCCGTTTTCGCGCTACGTCACTTTGGCCGAACTTGCGCGTCAGACGTTGAATGATCAGGACACGGTGACCTTTGTGGCCGATGTGGCGCTTCGCACTGTGCGTGTCACCATTGAAGGTAGCCGGCTCTATCCTTCCGTTCTTGTCGCAGATCGCGATTTTTCGCTGTGTCAGATACTGGACCATGTCGCGGTGGATCCGATGCTGGCAAATACGTCGGCAGTTTTTTTGCTGCGTCCGCGCATCGCCCTGCAACAAAGGCGCGCCATTGATGACGCGCTTGATCGTCTGGAACGCCAGCTTTTTCTCTCGCCGGCCTTGACACCGGGCGTCGCCGCAGCCCGCACCGCCGAAGCTAACCTCGTGCTTTCCTATATCGGCCGTGCGCGTCGTAGCCGGCCTGAAGGTCGCCTGGTTGTGGTGAATGAGGACGGTACCTGCGCCCCGGTGCGCCTTGAAGATGGCGATGTTATTGTTATCCCGGAGCGATCCCAGACCGTTATGGTGCAGGGGGAGGTTAGTATGCCGCGCGCTGTATTGTGGCGGGAAGGCATGACAATTGAGCAGTATCTTGACCAAGCAGGCGGGCTAACGGCGCGTGGCGCACGTTCAACCCTCATGCTTCGCCGGCCGAGCGGGCAGGTTATTCTTGATCCTCGGCAATCACCCGCTCCGGGAGATGAGCTTATCGCGCTGCCCTACCTCGATCCGAAGCTCTTTGTCATGGGGCAGGAGCTCATCACAGCGTTATTCCAGGTGGCCTTGGCCTCGCGCGCCTTCCGGGATTGATTTTTTGCAGTCGCGGAGATTTGGGCGCAAGCAAGGGGATTGATCCAAGCTGCGTGCCGGGTTCCTCTGCTGTTATGGATGATTCGTCCCCCCGCGTGCCAAGCCGCACCGATCTGTTCCTCACCTATGGCAAGATCGGTCTGATCGGCTTTGGCGGCATCAATGCCTGGGCGCGGCGCGTGCTGGTGGAAGAAAAGCGCTGGCTGACGGAACAGGAATATGCCGAAACGCTTGGCCTTGGGCAGGTGCTGCCGGGGCCCAATGCGCTCAATGCCGCGATTATGGTGGGGGATCGGTTTCATGGTGCGGCAGGGGCTTTCCTCGCGCCGGTTGCCATGTTTGGCGGACCGCTCATTATCCTCATGGGGCTTGCGGTGCTGTATGATTCATATGGCGAAGTGCCGCTGGTGAAGGCGGTGCTGGCCGGCGTGGCGGCGGCGGCAGCGGGCATGGTGCTCGGTACTGCGGTCAAGATGGCGCAGAAGTTGAAGCCGACCATGGGCCTATTGGCCGTCGGCTTATGTGCTCTGGCGACAGCGGGCTTCTTCCGCGTACCGCTGCCCATGGTGGTGCTGGGCCTTGCCCCCTTTGGCATCCTCGCCGCCTGGCATGGGGCGCGCGGCAAATGACTGAGACCATCTTCTGGCAATTGCTGCTGGGCTTTGGCGCCATCTCCCTGGTGTCGGTCGGTGGCGGCATTGCCGTATTGCCGGAGATGCATCGGCTGGTGGTGGATGTGCATGGCTGGATGAGTGATGCGGATTTCGCGCGCCGCTTTGCCCTTGCCCAAGCCGCGCCGGGGCCGAATGTGCTGGTGGTCGGCTTATTCGGTTGGCATGTTGGCGGCATTCTTGGGATGCTGACGGCAACGGCGGCCATGACAGTGCCAACCAGCCTGATGGCTTTCGGGTTTTCCCGCCTGCGGGCAAGGCTTTTGGGCCAGCCGTGGCTGCGTATTGTGGAACGCGGGCTGGTGCCGATTGCCGTCGGGCTGATTGCGGCTTCGGGCCTGATCCTGGCCCAGGGTTCCGCCGAAAGCTGGGTCACGATTGCGCTGACCGTGACCTCCGCCATTTTCGTCTGGCGTACGGATTTCAGCCCGCTTTGGGTGCTGGGGGCGGGTGCCATTATCGGGGCCTTGGCGCTGTGATGGGGCAAGGCATCGCGGCCCCTGACTTCCGCGATGCCGCACCGCGTGGGTTATGCACGGATTGCGGCGTGTCGCGCCTGCAAGACCCGAAAGCCTGTGGCGCAGCCTGCCAGTTCATCAAGCCGGATTACCCGCGCCTGGAAGCCGCCGTGCATGGCCGCGCGCGTGACGCGAAGCGCCCCGATGAGCTTCATTTCGGCCCATTCCGGCAAATGCTCCGCGCATCCCTGAAACCGCCGCAGCCCGGCGCGCAATGGACCGGCATCACCACGCGCCTCGCCGAAAAGCTGCTGGAAGCGGGCGCGGTGACCGCCGTGCTCACCATGGCGCCCGACCCTGACGATAAATGGAAACCCGTGCCCGTGCTGGTGACGAAGCCTGAAGCCATGGCGGCTTGCCGGGGCATGCGCATGGGCTATGCGCCGTTGCTCGCCCTGCTGGAGCCAGCCGCTGCCGCCGGGCATAAGCGTATCGCGCTAATTGGCATTCCCTGCCAGGTCTATGCTTTGCGTGCCTTGGAAGCGCGGCTGGGGCTTGAGGCGCTTTACGTCATCGGCACGCCGTGCTCCGACAATACCACCACGGAAAAATTCCATCATTTCCTGCGGCTTCTGTCCGATGCGCCGGAGACGATCACCTATCTGGAATTTCGCGCCGATTACCATGTGGAGCTGCGCTTTGCCGATGGCCGCAAGCGCGAGATCCCGTTCCTGCAATTGCCGATCAGCCAATTGCAGTCGGATTTCTTCCCACTCACCTGCCGAAGCTGCGTGGATTACACCAATGTGCTGGCCGATATCACGGTTGGCTATATGGGCGGGCAGGGGGAGCAATGGCTGCTGGTGCGCAATGCGCGCGGTGAGGAATTGCTGAGGCTGCTTGGCGATGAAATCACGACAAGCGCGCCCGGCAGTGCCGGCAAGCGTGCCGGCGCGGTCAAGGGTTTTCTGGAAAACACCCGCCGCGCCGCCGGCGGCTTACCATTGCGGCGCATGCCGAATTGGCTGCGGCCGATCATCGGCTGGCTGATGCCGCGCATCGGCCCGCGCGGCTTGGAATTCGCCCGCGCGCGGGTTGAAATGAAGGCCGTGGAAAGCGTTTTGCATCTTGAACGCGCTGAACCCGCCAAGATGCGCCATATGATCCCGGATCACGTCTGGGCGCTCGTCGCGCCTTATGGGTTGAAGAAACCCGTTCCGAAACCGGATCAGCCTTCCACGCGGTAATTCGGCGCCTCACGTGTCACCGCCACATCATGCACATGGCTCTCACGCAAACCGGCACCCGTGATGCGCCGGAAGCGTGCCTTGGTTTGCAATTCGGCAATGGTGGCGCAGCCCGTATAGCCCATGGCAGAGCGCAAGCCCCCCACCATTTGGTGAATCACTGCGCCCACTGGGCCTTTGTAGCCCACGCGCCCTTCAACACCTTCCGGCACCAACTTGAGTGAATCCTGCACTTCAGCCTGGAAATAACGATCCGCCGAACCGCGCGCCATGGCGCCGAGCGAGCCCATGCCGCGATAGGATTTATAGGACCGACCCTGATAGAGAAACACTTCTCCAGGTGCTTCATCCGTGCCGGCAAAGATACTGCCCATCATGGCGCAATCGGCACCGGCCGCCAGCGCCTTTGCCAAATCCCCGGAAGACCGAATGCCGCCATCCGCAATCACCGGCACGCCCTTTTCGCGCGCGGCTGCGGCACTTTCCAGAATGGCGGTCAATTGCGGCACACCGACACCGGCAACAATGCGCGTGGTGCAAATGGAACCCGGGCCAATGCCGATCTTCACCGCATCCGCGCCCGCTTCAATCAAGGCCAGCGCACCTTCGGGTGTGGCGACATTGCCGGCAATCACCTGCACGGAATTGGAAAGGCGTTTGATGCGCTCCACCGCCTGCATCACGCCACCGGAATGGCCATGCGCGGTATCCACAACAACCACATCCACACCCGCCGCCACCAGCAATTCTGCGCGATGCAAGCCGTCATCACCAACGCCCGTCGCCGCAGCGGCGCGCAACCTTCCCATGCCATCCTTAGATGCATGGGGATTGGCCTGCGCCTTGTCCATATCCTTGACGGTGACAAGGCCAACACAGCGCTGCGCCTCATCCACCACCAGCAGCTTTTCGATGCGGTGCTTGTGCAAAAGTGCCCGCGCCTCATCCGGCGTCACATCGGGGGAGGCGGTTACCAGATTCTCCCGCGTCATGAGTTCATAGACGCGCAGATTGGGATCGGTCGCGAAGCGCACATCGCGATTGGTGATGATGCCAACCAGGCGGCCAGACCCCCGTTCCACCACCGGAATGCCGCTGATGCGGTGCCGATCCTGCAATGCGCGCACTTCGGCCAGCGTCTGGTCCGGATGCACGGTGAGTGGGTTCACCACCATGCCGGATTCGAACTTCTTCACCTGCCGCACCTGCGCGGCCTGGTCTTCCGGCGAGAAATTCTTGTGGATCACACCAATGCCACCCGCCTGCGCCATGGCAATCGCCATGGGCGCTTCCGTCACCGTATCCATCGCCGCCGACATCAGCGGAATGTTCAGCCGGATTTCCTTGGTGAGGCGTGTATTCGTGATCGTCTGAGCCGGGAGCACCGTGGAATAGGCCGGCACCAGCAGCACATCATCAAAGGCATAAGCCTCCGTGATCGGCACGGCGCCAAAAGACGTGGAAACAGAGGGGGAAGATTCGATGGCCATGGTTGGGCTTTCGCGTTGCGCTACCTTGGCGACCCTCCTTAGCCCTTGATGCAAGGCGGCGCAATCACAAGGGCGCGTGTTCAGCCGCGAAAGCCGCTCGCCACCACATATAACTCGGCGGATTCCTTCCGGCTGGCCGGCGGTTTCACATGGCGCACGGTCGCGAAATGGCGCTTGAGCGTCATCAGCATGTCTTTCTCTGACCCGCCCTGAAATACCTTGGCAACAAAAGCACCACCCGGCGCCAGCACCTTTATCGCGAAATCAAGCGCCAATTCCGCCAGCGCCATGATGCGCAAATGATCCGTCGCCGCATGGCCCGTTGTATTAGGCGCCATGTCGGACAGCACCAGATCAGCCTTGCCGCCAAGCGAGGCGATGATGCGCGCCTCGGCCTCTTCTTCCTGGAAATCGCCTTGCAGCGTGGTCGCCCCCGGCACCGGGTCCATGGGCAGGATATCCAAAGCGACCACCTGGCCGCGCGGCCCGACCGCTTCCACCGCCACCTGAGTCCAGCCGCCGGGTGCGGCGCCCAAATCCACCACACGCGCGCCGGGTTTCAAGAGCTTCACCTTCTCCTGCATCTCCAGCAGTTTGAAGGCCGCGCGGGATCGCAGGCCGCGTTCCTTGGCGGCGCGCACATAAGGATCATTCAATTGCCGATTGAGCCATTTCTGGCTGGCGGTGCTGCGGCCTTCCGCGCTGCGCAGGCGTTGGGTGAGGCCTCGGCTGCTGCCGGGCGGGCTGGGTTTGGCCATGGCGAAGGCCTACCGGCGCCGCGGCGGGCTGCGCCGCGCCGCTTCACGGTCCGCGCGCATCATGCGTAGCAGCATGCCTTCCCGCAGGCCGCGATCCGCGACGCGGAGGCTCCGTGTCGGCCAAATGCGCCGGATCGCGGCGTAAATCGCGCAGCCCGGCAGCACGTAATCCACCCGTTCCGGCCCGACACAGGGGTGGGCGGCCAATTCGGCGCGGCCCATGGCGAAAAGATCACCCAAGGCGGCATCGGCGGCCTCACAATCAAGGGTCGAGCCATCCACCAGCGGGCGCCGATAGCGCGGCAGCGCCATGACCACGCCGGCCAGCGTGGTGACCGTGCCGGAAGTGCCCATCAGGCGCACCCCGCCGGCATGGATTTCCTGGCCGATGCAATGCAGGCGATCAAAGGCTTCGAGCCTCGCCGCGACCTCATCCACCACGGCGAAGAAGCCGGCTTCGGTGAAACAGGCCGCACCACAGCGCTCGGCGAGGGTCACCACGCCGATGGGCAGCGAGATATAGCCAATCAGCTCCGGCACATCGCCGGGGCGGGCTGCGGCGCGGATCCAGGCAATTTCCGTGCTGCCGCCGCCGATATCGAACAATAGCGCACGCCGATCACCGGATTCCAGTAGGGCGGCGCAGGATTCCATGGCGAGTTCCGCTTCTTCCCGCCCCGTGATGATCCGCAGCCTGATGCCGGTTTCCGCCTCCACCCGCGCGATGAAGGCCGGGCCATTGCTGGCCTGGCGGCAGGCCTCGGTCGCGACCGCTTCAAAACCGCGCAGAGGCCGGCGGGCGAGTTTATCGGCGCAGGCGCCAAGCGCGGCCAGGGCCCGTTCCATGGAGGCTGCGGAAAGCTGCCCGCTGCTGCTGAGGCCCTCACCCAACCGCACCACGCGGCTGAAGGAATCCAGCACGCGAAAGCCCGCTGCATTGGGGGCCGCGATCAGCAGGCGGCAATTATTGGTGCCGAGATCAAGCGCCGCATAGGCCGCGCCGAGGGCTTCCGCCCGCGCATAAGGCGGGGCGGTTTCGGCTTCTCGGGCAAGATGGGGCGCGGTTTCGGTCATTATCCCTGTTGTGCCGCCCCTTTGGGACGGTCAGTCCATGATCGGGATATCTGGCCCCAAGGGCAAGCGCTTTTGAGGGGGGCGAGTTGAAGCGCCGGAGGTGCAGTGCTATCACCCGCGTCCCGTTGGGGGATAGTTTAGCGGTAGAACTCCCGGCTCTGACCCGGGCAGCCTTGGTTCGAATCCAGGTCCCCCAGCCAAGCTTATTGATTTCGGTTAAGAAAAATGGGCTGGCGAGCGACCGCGGCGCGCTGGTACCCCACGCGGCTACTCCTGGCACAAGGCCAGTGGGCAGGGGCGTAGAGCCGCCCATCGCTTGGGGCGACGGAGCGAGGAGCCAGCGAAGTCAAGTTTTCCGCTTCCGGCAAACAAACTGATTGCACGCTCGCCCATGCCAAGTGACGGAAGCAATGCTGCCCTTCTCTGCGCATTCCGCTGGCGCACCGCGGAATGCGCGTTCCGTTTAATGAACAAGGACATGAAGCCAGAGGCCATCGTGGATGCGCATCGTCGCATCCTCAGTGGAGATTGCGCCCATATCCCGGAAACTGACAGTCAACAGTCGATGCCCAACTTCCGCGCCGCAGATTGACGTTCGGGATCACGGAGTTGCCTGAATTGCACAGTGAGACTAACGGCCGCGGGAAGTGCGCGGCTGCGAGAAGAAGTAGCGGTCGGGCGACGATCTATCCGGGTGCCTTATCATTGGGCGAAGGTTCAATGGTCAATTGAAGCCCAAGCTGTCTCGCCGCACTGCGATGCTCGCGGACCTTCACAATACGGGTCTCTGTCCGCAGCCCTGACGAGGTTTGCCACTGCTCGACAATCACATCAGCCAGGAGGATATCGCCTTTCGCGAAAGCGACTGCGTTTTGGTCGACTGCGCGCAAGAACTGCTCATCTTCTATCTTCGCCCAGACGGGGTTCTGCCCGTCATGCAGCCGCCATTTGTTGTCTTCATTGAAGCTGAGGCTAATGATGCTGAAAGCTGCAGTGGCGCGTTGCTCTGCGATTGGCTCGTCTGAAATCTCGGGCGCTGCAAAGGCAGGCAGATCGCTTTTGCCAACCGCAAAGATGATACGGTCAGCAGACGGGTCGGGCGAGCGAACCTCGAAAGTTTCGATGCCGTCGTTTTCCAGGGGCTTGATGGCCTCGGCGATCGCCTTGCGAACAGACACATCGCGATAGAGGTCAAGGACACTTCGGGGAACAACGTAGCTCTCCAAGCCATCCCGCATTTCGATGCGAACATCACCATCATGGAGAACGACGGCCCGCTCGGGCCGTCTGCCGCGAAGCGCCTTGAGCAGTTGGAAAAGCCCGAAGCCCCCTGCTAACCCGCCAATGCCAAGGATGCCCAACAAGTTTGCGACTGCCGTTGCAGTCTCGCCAGCAAAAAAATCGCGCATCTGGCGAAGGAAGGTCTGGACGAGATCTAGGTCGATCTCAAAAGAGCCCGTGCGGAAATCTGACTTCACGCTAACGAGTAAGCGAGAATGCTCGCCATTGACGACACGGTTCGCCTCCTCCAGCAGCTTCCCTAGGGCGAGCAGTGCCGGTGCGAGATCTCGAACAGGCATCCTGCCCTCGGCCAAGGCCGGGCCATCGTATGCGATCCTCAGAGAAGCTTGAGACATCTCTGGCATATATGGTCCCCCGACCCCATTTGCGACTGAAGCGCGTGCCATGCTTTCGCGTGGTTAGCCTATCGCACAGCCGCCGCGTCGCACCACCCCTGTAGGCGCGGAATTCATGAAAAGAGAAGTGATTTTGCGGTTCATTTGGCCGTTGACTACCACTCGAAACTGCTCCCGAGGGAGCGCGCCAAGCCACTGTTCTTCCATGATTTCTGTATAGGTTGGCTGAGCGTTCGAATCCAGGTCCCCCAGCCATTTTCGGTCAGCGATGTATTTGGCCTTCCTCCCCACTCCTCCGTTCAGCGATTCTTGATGTGCCGCAAGAACGGGCGTGGGATGCACGTCTATCCATCACCGCAAGGAGGACCCAGCCCATGCGCGCCCGCGATCTGATGACCACCAGCCTAGTCACCATCCCCCCCGAAGCCCCGCTGGAGGCGGTGGCGCGTGTCCTGTCGGATCGCGGCATCTCGGGTGCTCCCGTGGTGGATGGCGCCGGCACCTTTCTCGGCATGGTGACGGAAGGCGATCTGATCCGCCGGCTGGCCGCCAAGGAAGATGCGCCGAAATCCTGGGTGCTTGGGCTTTTTGCCTCGGCGGCTGAACAGGCGGCGCGGTTTGCGCGCACGCATGGCCAGCGCGCGCGCGATGTCATGACCACCGATATTGCCTCGGTCAAGGAAGACACCTCGATTGAGCATGTCGCCAAGATCATTGAGGAGAAAAAGATCCGCCGCGTCCCCGTGCTGCGCGATGGCAAGCTGGTGGGCGTTGTTTCCCGTTCAGACCTGATCCGCGCGCTGCTTGCCTCACCGGGCAGCGTGGTGGCCGATGCGCCGGATGAACGCATCCGCCGGGATCTGGCGCTGGCGATGCGCAATGAACCCTGGGTGGATACCTATTTCATCTTCCCCGATGTGAAGGATGGCCAGGTGACTTTCCATGGCTTTTGCCGTTCGGATGCCGTGAAGCAGGGCCTCAGGGTGCTTGCCGAAAAACTGCCCGGCGTGAAGGGCGTTGCTTTCGAAACCCAGGTGCCGCCCGCCTATGTGATGGGGGTCAGCTGACCGCGCGCCGGATCAATATGGGATATCCTTCAACCAGGGATATCCCACCCGCGCCTGATCGAAGGCATGGGCGTAGAGCTTCCGCATATAGGCCTGTTCGAAGGGCTCCTTCGGCTCATGCGGGAAATCAGGGCCAATGGCCGCCAGATTGAAATCCACCTTGTCTTCCCGCGTGACGGTGCGGATGCGCGCCACGTCATTATAGCCGCTGGAAGCGATCATGCTGGAAATCGCCCTTTCCACAATCTTGAAGGTCTGGCGTTCGGTATGCGCTGGATTGGGCATGATGCGGCCATTTCGGATGATATAGGCGCGCGCCGGCTGCACATGATTGCCATTGCGGAGTTGAGCGCGCCGTTCACGCGTGACGCTGCGGGGATAGAGAAATACCTGCGTGAAGGCGCCGCCATCCACATGCATTTCCTGATAGGTTTTGCCATCCAACGTCACATCTATAAGTGTCGGCGGGAAGGCACCTGGTATGGCCGCCGAGGCCAATAACAGCCGGCGGATCAGATTAAGGGCCCCAGGATGGCCGCTGGCCGCAATGCCGCCGATATTCCAAGCCACCGGAAGCTGCGCATCCATATCGGAAGTGCCGATCAGCAAAAGCCGGCCCTGCTGATAGGCCTCACCGATTTCGGCCAACATCGTGTCATTCAAATAGCGGGAAATGGTGCGAAACAGCGGTGCGTTATCGGCCAACGCATCCTCAAACAGCGCTGCATTCAGGATATTGCGCTGTTCCAGCACATCCTTGGGCGTGATCTCGGTATAAACGGCTTTAAGTGCCGCATCGTAACGCGGGCCCAGAAAGGCAAAGGGCGCGGTCAAGGCGCCGGTCGAAACGCCTGTCACCAGGCTGAAGCTTGGCCGATTGCCGGCCTCGGTCCAGCCATTCAGTAGCCCGGCCCCAAAGGCGCCATTCTCGCCCCCGCCGGAAATCGCCAGCATTTCAATGGTGCGTTCCTGCCCGCGCCGGGGCGTACCATGAGTACGCCGCGCCCTTTCCTGGGCCGCCAGCACCTCTGCCCGGAAGGCATCGCCATCCCAGGGGAAGAAGAAACGCTCATTCGGCAGGCCCAGCACCTTGGCATCCCGCGTGCGCGCGAAAGGCACGGCCGGGCCGCGAACCGGGGTGGCGCAGGCGGCAAGCCCAAGCCCGGCTGCCCCGAATAGGCCAGCCCGCCGGGTGAATTTCTGACCGCTTTCGGGTGCCCACCCCATATCTTCGCCCTTACAAGTGATGGTTTGCCTTCCAAGAGGTGCCTAACAAATCAGGTGCCCCGCGTCGAGGCAGCGCACCGCAAGCCCCTTTTCGCTTGACCCTCAGGCGCCTGGGCGATAAACGCCCTTCATTCCTGGTTCGCCCTGAACCTTGGTCCGCCCGCCTTATGCGGGTTGGCTCCGTCGCTCCGCGAAGGCTCGCGCAGCGGCGCGTTTTGTTTTGGGGCGGCCGCAACGCGAAAGGACTACCGGGCGCTGCCATGTTTGAGGCTCTGTCCAGCAAGCTCAACGGTGTTTTTGATCGGCTGCGCCGCCGTGGCGCGCTGAGCGAAGCCGATGTGACCGAAGCGCTGCGCGAAGTGCGTGTGGCCTTGCTGGAAGCTGATGTGGCGCTGCCGGTGGTGCGGGATCTTGTTGCGCGCGTGAAGGAACGCGCCGTGGGGCAGGAGGTGATTCGCTCCGTCTCCCCCGCGCAGCAGGTCATCAAGATTGTCAATGACGCTTTGGTGGAAGCGCTGGGTGGCACGGAAGGGGCGCGCGGGCTTGATTTGAATGCGCCGGCGCCACTCGCCATTCTGATGGTGGGTTTGCAGGGTTCGGGCAAAACCACGACCTCGGGCAAGATCGCGCTCAGGCTCAAGGGCCGCGAGAAGAAGAAGGTGCTGCTGGCGTCACTCGACGTGCATCGCCCAGCGGCGCAGCTGCAATTGCAGCAATTGGCCGAACGTGCGGAGGTGACCAGCCTGCCCATTATCGCCGGCCAGCGCCCGCTTGAAATCGCCGCGCGCGCCATGGATGTCGCGCGGCGCGAACTTTACGACGTGGTGGTGCTGGACACGGCTGGCCGGCTCGCGATTGACGAAGCGCTCATGGCGGAAGTGGCCGAGGTAAAGGCCGCCACCAAGCCGCATGAAACCCTGCTGGTTGTGGATGCCATGACCGGGCAGGATGCGGTGAATACCGCCAAGGCCTTTCAGGAAAAAATCGGCGTCACCGGCATTGTCATGACGCGCGTGGATGGCGATGCGCGTGGCGGTGCCGCGCTTTCCATGCGTGCTGTGACCGGCGCGCCGATCAAGCTTTTGGGTGCTGGCGAAAAGCTGGATGCGCTGGAAGATTTCCACCCAGATCGCATCGCAAACCGCATTCTTGGCATGGGCGACATTGTCTCCTTGGTGGAAAAAGCCGCCGAGACAATGGATCAGGCGGAGGCTGAAAAGCTCGCCGCGCGCATGCAAAAGGGGCAGTTCACGCTGGATGATTATGCGGCGCAGTTGAAGCAGATCGGCAAGATGGGCAGCCTGCAAGGTATTCTTGGCATGTTGCCCGGCGTGCAAAAGGTGAAGGCGCAGTTGGAAGGTGCCAATCTGGATACCGCCATTCTGAAGCGTCAGGCCGCGATCATTTCCAGCATGACGCCCAAGGAACGCCGCACGCCTGATCTGCTGAAGGCATCGCGCAAGCGGCGCATCGCGGCCGGGTCCGGCACCACGGTGCAGGATGTGAACCGGCTGCTCAAACAATTCGACGATATGTCCGCCATGATGAAGCGGATGAACAAGATCGGCCAGAAGGGGCTGATGCGTGGCGGGCTTGCCGCGCTGCTCCCCCAAGGCCGGAGGCCGTTCTGATGACGGCCACCACCAACCTCAAGTCTTTAGTTCTGTAACGAAAGGAATACCCGGATGGGTCTCAAGATTCGCCTTGCCCGCGCTGGTGCCAAGAAGCGCCCTTATTATCACATCGTGATCGCCGATAGCCGTAGCCCGCGCGATGGCCGCTTCATCGAAAAGGTGGGTTCCTATAACCCGATGCTGCCGTCTGAACATGCGGATCGCATTCGCCTGCAGGAAGATCGCCTTAAGCATTGGATCGGCAATGGTGCGGTCGCCACCGAACGCGTGGCGCGCTTTCTGGGCCGTGCGGGCCTGATCGCCATGCCGGCGATCCCGGCGCAAACCAAGCAGGCGCAGCCGAAGAAGAAGGCGCAGGAACGCGCCGCCGCTGCGGCCGGCTGAAGCAGGCTTTAGCGGCAGGCAGCACGGCAGATGGGCGGCAAGCGCATTATGGTGGGGGAGTTCGGCAGGCCGCATGGCGTGCGCGGGCTTTTGCGCCTGCGTGCCTTCACTGCCGATCCTGCCGCCATCACTGCCTATGGTCCGCTTTCCGATGAGGCTGGTACGCGCCAATTCCGCCTGACGCTGAAGGGGCCCGATCTGGTGGCCGTTGAAGGTGTTTCGGACCGCGATGCGGCGCAGCGCCTAACCGGCACCAAGCTTTTCGTCGCGCGGGAGGCTTTGCCCCCCACCGAGGAAGAGGAATTCTACCTCGCGGACCTGATCGGCCTGCGGGCGGTGACGGAGGCGGGTGAGCTGCTCGGCACCGTGCGCGCGGTGGAAGATCATGGGGGTGGGGCCTTTCTGGTGGTGGAAGGGACGAGCGAAATGCTGCTGCCCTTCACACGGCAGGTGGTGCCCAGCGTGGATATCGCTGCCGGGCAGCTTGTGGTCGTGCCGCCCGCTGAAGTGCTGGTGACGCCCGAAGGGAAGGAGGCCGCGGCATGACCTGGCGCGCCGATATCCTGACGCTTTTCCCGGAAATGTTCCCGGGGCCGCTTGGGCTTTCGCTGGCGGGGCGTGGCTTGCGCGATGGGCTTTGGTCCCTGGCCGCGCATGATATTCGCGACCACGCCAAGGACCGCCATCGCAGCGTGGATGACACGCCCTTTGGTGGTGGCGCCGGCATGGTGCTGCGCCCAGATGTGGTGGATGCGGCGGTAGGGGCGGCGTTGGTTGAGGCGCCAGCAAGGCCAGTGATTTACCTGACGCCGCGCGGGCGTTTGCTGGATCAGGCCTTGGTCCGGGAATTGGCGGCGGGGCCGGGGGCGGTGCTGCTTTGCGGGCGTTATGAAGGTGTGGATCAGCGCGTGATTGAAGCGCGTGGCATGCTGGAAATCTCGATCGGCGATTATGTGCTGAGCGGGGGGGAATTGGCCGCACTGACGCTGCTGGATGCCTGTGTGCGCCTGCTGCCGGGTGTCATGGGGGCGGCGGAAAGCGCTGCCGAGGAAAGCCATGGCGCCGAGGGGCTTTTGGAATATCCGCATTACACGCGCCCGGCTGAATGGGCAGGGCGCGCCGTGCCGGAGGTACTGCTTTCGGGCCATCACGCCGCCATTGCGGCCTGGCGCCGGGCCGAAAGCGAGACGATCACAAAGGAACGCCGCCCCGATCTTTGGGCGCGGCATGAAACAGCGCGCGGAGGCGTGGGGGCCATTGCCGGCCATCCCGCCGCCGCCTAAAGAAACCGCAGAAAGGGTATCAACATGAATATCTTGCAGCAATTCGAAGCTGATCAGCAGGCGAAGCTATCCGCTGCCCGCGCCACACCGGATTTTGGCCCGGGCGATACGGTGCGCGTGATGGTGAAGGTGGTGGAAGGCGAACGCATCCGCACCCAGGCTTATGAAGGCGTGGTGATTGCGCGCTCCAACAAGGGCGTGCAGAGCAATTTCACCGTGCGCAAGCTGTCCTATGGCGAAGGGGTGGAGCGCGTGTTTCCGCTCTACAGCCCGAATGTCGCGGAAATTCAGGTGGTGCGCCGTGGGCGCGTGCGTCGCGCCAAGCTCTATTATTTGCGTGGCCGTACCGGCAAATCCGCGCGCATTGCGGAAAAGCTGGGCATGAAGGCTGCTAGCCCCGCCAAGACTGCCGAAGGCTGAATTAAACGCGCCGCGCTTAAAGGCGCGGCGTTTTCATGTGTGATAAGGGGGAAGATGAAATGTCAGCGCAGAAGCCGCGTACGCTGTTCGACAAGATTTGGGACGCGCATGTTGTTGAAACCCTGCCGGATGGCACGGCGCTGCTCTACATTGATTTGCATCTGACCCATGAAGTGACCACGCCGCAGGCCTTTGATGGCCTGCGCGCCGCCGGGCGCAAGGTACGCCGCCCTGATGCGACGCTCGCTGTGGTTGACCACAACATCGCGACCGATGACAGCCGCCGCACCGGCATTGTGGACCCAGAAAGCCGCTTGCAGGTTGAAACGCTGGAAAAGAACGTCGTTGAATTCGGCGTGCCTTACATCCCGCTGCTCGATGACCGTCAAGGCATTGTGCATGTGATCGGCCCTGAATTGGGTCGCTCTTTGCCGGGCATGACGATTGTGTGCGGTGATAGCCATACCTCGACCCATGGCGCCATGGGCGCGCTGGCATTCGGCATAGGCACATCGGAAGTGGAGCATGTGCTGGCGACGCAGACGCTGCTGCAAAAGCCTGCCAAGAACATGCGCGTTTCCGTGGATGGCAATCTCGCATTTGGCTGTTCGGGCAAGGATATTGTGCTGGCCATCATCGGCAAGATCGGCACGGCGGGCGGCACCGGCCATGTGATTGAATATGCCGGGGACGCGATCCGAGCGCTGGACATGGCCGGGCGCATGACCGTCTGCAACATGACCATCGAAGGTGGTGCGCGCGCTGGCATGGTCGCGCCGGACCAAACGACGTTTGATTACATCGCCAAAACGCCGAATGGTCCGAAGGGTGAAGCCTTCAAGCGTGCGCTGGAATGGTGGAAGACGCTGCCTTCCGATGCGGGGGCGCATTTCGACAAGGAATTGCGCCTGGCTGCGCATGAGATTGCGCCGCAAGTGACTTGGGGTACCAACCCGGAAGCGGTGTTGCCGATCACCGGCATCGTGCCCAATCCGGGCGATGAGGCGGATGAGGCCAAGCGCGCGCAATTGCAGCGCATGGTTGACTACATGGGCCTGACGCCCGGCCAGCGCCTGACCGATTTGAAGGTGGATGTTGTCTTCATCGGTTCCTGCACCAATAGCCGGATTGAGGATATCCGCGCCGCCGCCGCCATCGCCAAGGGCCGGCGCGTTGCGGATCATGTGCGCGCGCTGGTGGTGCCGGGTTCGGGCCTCGTGAAGAAGCAAGCCGAAGCGGAAGGGCTTGATCGCATCCTGCGCGAAGCTGGCTTTGAATGGCGCGAAGCGGGCTGTTCCATGTGTCTTGGCATGAACCCGGATAAGCTCACACCTGGTCAGCGCAGCGCCAGCACGTCCAACCGCAATTTCGAAGGCCGTCAGGGCCCCGGCGGGCGGACCCATTTGTTGAGCCCTGCCATGGCCGCCGCGGCGGCACTCGCGGGTCATTTGGCCGATGTGCGTGATTATCAGCCGAAGGGAGCGATCTAAGATGCAAGCCTTCACCAAGCTTACCGGCATCGCCGCACCTTTGCCCAAGGCGAATGTGGATACGGACCAGATCATCCCGGCACGCTTCCTGAAATCCATCAGCCGGCTCGGCTTCGGGAAGAATCTGTTTGCCAATTTCCGCTTCAAGGAAGATGGCACGGAAAACCCGGATTTCGTGCTTAACCAGGAACCTTATCGCAAGGCTGAAGTGCTGATCGCCTTTGAAAACTTTGGCTGCGGGTCTTCACGCGAACACGCGCCCTGGGCCTTGCTCGATTTCGGCATTCGCTGCGTGATTGCGCCGGATTTCGCCGATATCTTCCACAATAACTGCTTCAAGAATGGCGTGCTGCCGGTGCGCCTGCCGCGCGAGATTTGCGAAAAGCTGATGGAAGACGCGAAGATGGGCGGCAATGCGCGCATCACCGTCGATCTGGAACGCCAAGTGGTCGTGCGCCCGAATGGGGAGGAAATTCCCTTCCAGACTGATCCGCTCCGTCGGCATCTGATGCTGAATGGGCTGGATGATATTGGCCAGACCATGCAGCACGCGCCGGCGATTGATGGCTTTGAAGCCCGTCAGCGCGCTTCCCAACCCTGGCTTTACACCTGATTGAGTGACGCCCAGGCGCCAAGCTTGGGCCTTGAGGAAAACGCCATGTCATCGAACAAGAAGCTTCTCATCCTGCCGGGTGACGGAATTGGTCCCGAAGTGATGCGCGAAGTGCGCCGTGTGGTGGATTGGATGGATCGCCGCCGCCATGTCTCCTTCAATATTGAAGAAGGGCTGGTGGGCGGTGCGGCTTTGGATGCGGAAGGCACGCCCTGTTCGGATGAAACCGTGGCGCGTGCGAAGGTCGCGGATGCGGTGCTGTTCGGTTCCGTCGGCGGGCCGAAATGGGATTCCATGCCCTTCGACAAGCGCCCGGAACTGGGCGTGCTCCGGCTGCGCAAGGATCTTG
Source organism: Roseomonas sp. (assembly GCA_020249865.1). Classification (GTDB taxonomy): domain Bacteria; phylum Pseudomonadota; class Alphaproteobacteria; order Acetobacterales; family Acetobacteraceae; genus Neoroseomonas. Next base: position 19,013 of record JADCEV010000069.1, read on the forward strand.
GCCTTTTCGCCAATCTGCGCCCTGCCGTGGTGCTTGATCCGCTGGTGGAAGCTTCCAGCCTGAAGCCTGATCTTGTGCGCGGGCTTGATGTGATGATCGTGCGCGAATCAACCGGCGGCATTTACTTCGGTGAACCGCGCGGCATCCACACCGATGCCAATGGCAAGCGCACCGGCATTGATACGGAAGTCTATACCGAAGACGAAATCGCCCGTGTGGCGCGCATCGCCTTTGATCTGGCGCGCAAGCGCCGCAACAAGGTCACCAGCGTCGAAAAGGCAAATGTGATGCAATCCGGGCGCCTATGGCGCGCGGTGGTGGGCGAAATCGGCAAGGCCGAATTCCCCGATGTCGAGCTTGAGCATATGTATGCCGATAACTGCGCCATGCAGCTTTGCTCTCGCCCGAAGCAGTTTGATGTGATCCTGGGGTCCAACCTTTTCGGTGATGTGCTGTCTGACCTGGCCGCCGCGCTGACCGGTTCGCTCGGCATGCTGCCATCGGCCACGCTGGGTGCGGTAGATGCGTCGGGCCGGCGCCATGCGCTTTATGAACCGGTGCATGGCTCGGCGCCCGATATCGCCGGCAAGGGCATCGCCAATCCCTGTGCGCAGATCCTGTCCTTTGCCATGCTGCTCCGCTGGTCCTTCGGGATGGAGGAAGATGCGCGGCTGGTGGAAGCGGCTGTAGAGAAGGTGCTGGCCGGTGGGCTGCGCACCGCTGACATCATGCAGGCCGGCATGGCGCGGGTTGGCACCAGCGTGATGGGTGAGGCCGTGGTGCGCGAATTGGATAAGCTCGCTGCGTGATCAATTAGCGGGGCTTGCGGGGTTGCGCCTTTGGCGCGGCTCCGCTATCCGTCCCGTCATCAAGGGCGCCCGTAGCTCAGCTGGATAGAGCACCAGACTACGAATCTGGGGGTCAGAGGTTCGAATCCTTTCGGGCGCGCCATTTCCCAATATCTTCAGGATATCCCGGTTTCAGGATCGCGCTACCGCCGCGATGCCAGCACCTATTCCCGATAATGGCACGCCACCGAATGCCCGGGCCGCACTTCGCGCAAGGCCGGCACTTCATTCCGGCAGCGCGCGCCGTCCGCGATCGGGCAGCGCGTATGGAAATGGCAGCCCGATGGCGGGTTGAGCGGGCTTGGCACATCCCCTTGCAGCCTGATCCTTTCCCGCTTCACGGTGGGGTCAGGGATCGGCACGGCTGAAAGCAGCGCCTCGGTATAGGGGTGCAGCGGTGTGGTGTAGAGTTCCCGCGCCGAGGCAATTTCCACAATCCGGCCCAGATACATCACCGCGACACGGTCGGAGATATGTTCCACCACCGAAAGATCATGCGCGATGAACAGGAAGGTCAGGCCGAATTTTTCCTGTAAATCCTCAAGCAGGTTCACCACCTGCGCCTGGATGGAGACATCAAGTGCCGAGACAGGTTCATCGCAAATGACCAGCTTTGGTGAAACCGCCAAGGCGCGGGCAATGCCGATGCGCTGCCTTTGCCCGCCCGAGAATTCATGCGGAAAGCGCCGCATGTGATCCGCATTGAGCCCGACCGTTTCCAGCAATTCCACCACGCGGTCTTCGCGTTCACGCGGGGTCTTGGCAAGCTTATGAATGATCAGCGCCTCACCAATAATGGCAGCAACCGTCATGCGTGGATTGAGGGAGGCAAAGGGGTCCTGGAAAATGATCTGCATGTCGCGCCGCAAGGCGACCATCTGCTGATGATCAAGCGCGGTCACGTCGCGGCCTTCGAACCAGACCTTGCCGGCGGTGGGTTCAATGAGGCGCAGGATCAGCCGGCCCGTGGTGGATTTGCCGCAGCCTGATTCGCCGACCAGACCCAGCGTCTCACCCTTGTTGATGTCGAAGGAAACGCCGGAGACCGCATGAACCTGATTCACGGTGCGTTGCAGAATGCCGCCCTTCACCGGAAAGCGCTTCACCAGATCCTTCACGCGGAGCAGCGGTTCCGTCATGCGATTTCCTCCGCCCTCAGACAGGCAACCTTATGGCCGGGGGACACCATCTCAAGGCTCGGCTCAATCTCGCGGCAGGATGGCATCGCATGCTTGCAGCGCGCGGCGAAGCGGCAGCCGGGTGGTGGGTGCAAAAGGCTTGGCACCACGCCGCCAATCGCCTCAAGCCGGCGATGTTCGGTCGCGGCCAGATCAAGCCGCGGAATGGAACGGATCAGGCCCTGCGTGTAAGGGTGCCGCGGCGTTGCGAATAGCGCTTCAACGGGCGCTTCTTCCACCACGCGCCCGGCATACATCACCACAACGCGCTGCGCCGTTTCCGCGACCACGCCCATGGCATGGGTGATCAGCAGCACAGCCATGCCAAGGCGCTGCTTCATCTCATTCATCAGGTCGAGGATTTGTGCCTGGATCGTCACATCCAGTGCCGTTGTCGGCTCATCCGCGATGACAAGCTTCGGGTTGCAGGACAGCGCCATGGCGATCATTACGCGCTGGCGCATGCCGCCCGAGAATTGATGCGGGTAATCATGCACGCGCTTTGATGCATTTGGGATTTGCACCAGATTGAGCATCTCGGCCGCGCGTTCCATGGCAAGCTTGCGCGACAGGCCTTCATGCTGGCGCACCGTTTCGGCGATCTGCTCCCCCACCGTATAGACCGGGTTGAGTGAGGTCATGGGTTCCTGGAAGATGAAGCCGATTTCGGCAGCACGGATCGCGCGCATGCGGGCGGGCGGCGCTTCCACCAGGTTCTCGCCGCGCCAATTGATCTCGCCAGCGACAATCTTGCCAGGCGGCATAGCGATCAGCTTCAGGATCGTCATGGCGGTCACGGTCTTACCGCAGCCTGATTCGCCCACAATGGAAACGGTTTCACCGGCGCCGACGGAAAGATCCACGCCATCCACCGCACGCACCCAGCCATCATCGGTCTTGAAATGAACCTTGAGGCCGGAGATGTCCAAAAGATTGCTCATCGCCGCGCTCAGACCACGCGCCGTGGATCAAGCGCATCCCTGAGACCATCACCCACGAAATTGATCGTGAGTACGGTCAGGAAAATCGCAAGGCCAGGGAACAGCGCCCAATGCGGCGCGAAATCCAAATGGTCACGCGCATCATACAATAGCCGCCCCCAGGTTGGGATGTCGGGCGGGAAACCAAGCCCAAGGAAGGACAGCGTGCTTTCCGCAATGATCGCCGCCGCGACATCAATGGTCGCCGCGACAATGACGGGCCCAAGCGAATTCGGCAGGATATGGCGCACGGCAAGACGGAAGCGCGATGCGCCAAGCGCGCGCGCGGCTTCGACAAATTCTTTCTCTCGCAATGAGAAAAATTGCGCACGCACCAGGCGCGCCACCTGCATCCAATTGAACAGGCCGATGATGATGACAATGAGGATGAAGACCCCAAGCTCCGGCCCCACAATCGCCTTCAGACTGTCGCGAAACAGGAAGATGATCAGCAGCAGCAGCGGCAATTGCGGCAGGGAAAGGAACAGATCCGTGAGCCACATGAGCGCCGCATCGGTCTTGCCCCCCGCAAGCCCTGCAATGGCACCAATCAGAATACCGACACTCACCGCAACCAGCATGGCGGTAAAGCCGACCGCGAGTGAAATCCGCCCGCCATAGAGCATGCGCGCGAGCAGATCCTGCCCAAGATCATCCGTACCCAAGGGATGCGCCAGGGAAGGCCCCTGCAGGATCACGGAAAAATCAATCTCATTGATCGGCACGCGCCATACCAAAGGGCCAAACAGCACCGCCAGAATAAGGAAACCCAGCAGAACAGCACTCACCACCGCAAGCTTGTGCTTGCGAAAGCGCCGCCAGGCTTCAGACCAGGGGCTGGTCAGGGGCCGTGGTGCAGCGCTAGCGGAAGCTGATGCGGGGGTCGAGCCAGCCATAAAGGATATCCGCCAAAAGATTGAAGAAGATCACCAGGCACGCGAAGACAAAGGTCACCGCCATGATCACGGGCGTGTCATTGGCAAGGATCGCGCTGATCAACAGGCTGCCAATGCCGGGGACGCGGAAAATCTGTTCGGTCACAATCGCACCGCCGAAAACCGCGGGCATCTGCAACGCCACCAGCGTGACAACCGGGATCATGGCATTGCGCACGACATGGCGCATGGTGATCTTGCCCTCTGGCAGGCCCTTCGAACGCGCCGTGGTCACGTGATCCAACCGGATCACATCAAGCACGGCAGAGCGTACAAAGCGGGTCCAGGCCGCGCCCTGAAACAGGCCGAGCACCATGATCGGCATGATGGATTGGCGGAATTGTTCCCACCACCAGCGCCAGCCGGTCGCTTCAATATTGGTGCGATATACAAACGGCAGCCAATCCAGATAGATCGAAAACAGCAGGATCAGCAGCAGCCCGGTGAAGAAGGTGGGCAGCGAAAAGCCAATAAAGGCAAGCGTATTCGCGATCTGATCAAAGATGGAATAAGGCCTTGTTGCCGCATAAACGCCGATTGGCAGCGCAATTGCCAGCGCCACAAGCTGCGAAAGGCCAATTACGTAAAGCGTGGTTGGGATGCGCTGGACAATAAGCTGATCCACTGGAATTCGACTGACAAAGGAATAGCCCCAATCGCCGCGCAGCATGGAAGTAAGCCAGGCAATATAGCGTACATGCACCGGATCATCGAGACCAAGGCTCTGGCGCAGCGCCGCGCGCACATCAGGCGGTACGGCAGGGTTGGTTGCCAGCTCCTCAAACGGATCGCCGGGTGCCAAGGCAAGCACGGTGAACAGCACAATGCTGATCCCGAAAATACTCGGGATCGCAATCAGCAACCGGCGAATAAGGTATTGGGTCATGGGGCGGTCATGCTGCCTTGCCGACCGCCCATCGTGCTGGCCCCATCAGGTTTGGCGCCACCAATCCTGGATCATCCACATGGTTTGGTCCCAACCAGACAGCACATGGCGGAGATTATTCACCGAACCGGAAACCGTTGGGCGCATCACCAGCGGAATGACATGATTCGATCCCACAATCAGGTCATTCATGCGAATGAACAGGGCGGCACGCTTGACCGGGTCAAGTTCAGCATCCGCGGCACGGAAGGCAGCGTCATATTCATCATTCCGCCAGCGCACGATGTTCCGGCCCTGCCAGGAATTGGCACGCTGCGCCATTTCCCAAGACACATACTGGTTCATGAAGCGCTGCGGGTCCGCCTGCGGCATGGTTGTCGTGTACATCTGCATATCGGCCCAGAACTTGATGTAAGTATCCGGATTGGCGACATCGGATGAGAAGAACACCGAAGCCGTGACGGATTTCAGTTCCAGATCAATCCCGGCGCGCTGGGCGGCCTGCTTGTAGATGGCCTGGGTACGTTGGCGCGGCGCATTGACTGAGGTTTGGTAGACAAAGCGCAGCCGCACCCCATCCTTCGCGCGAATGCCATCAGAACCGCGCACCCAGCCCGCCTGATCCAGGATTTGATTGGCGCGCTCTACGCTGAATTCCATGCGCATATTGGGTGAACGGAAACGCGGCGGGTTGTTCAGGAAATTCGCCGTGGCCGGGCCGCCGCGGCCATAAATATGCTGCTGCAGCGCCTGGCGATCAATCAGCAGCGCCATGGCCTGCCGCACGGCAGGGTCCTGGAAGGCGGGATGGCGCGAATTGGGATGGGCGCGTTCGCCTTCCACTTCGCGGTTCGGATCGGCGGCATTGAGCTGCACGAATTCGATATTCCCACCTTCAATGATGTTCACCCGGCCCCGCCCGGCGGCTTCCAGGCGTTGCAGGATGGCGTCCTCAACCTGCAGATTCCAGGCATAATCGAAATCGGCGGTTTGCAGCACGGCGCGCGCCGCCGATGCCGCATCGCCACCACCCTTGATTTCCATCGAATCAAAGAAGGGGCGATTGTTCATGTGGTAATTGGGATTAAGCTCGGCGCGGAGCAGATCGCCCGGCGCGAAGCTTTGCAGCCGATAGGCGCCGGTGCCCACGGGGCGAATATTGGTCGGCGCATCGCGTGAATTGGCGCCGGCAAAATCGCGGAACAGATGCCGCGGAATAATCATCCCGATCGAGCCGACGAAAGCATCGGCCCAGAAGGGCGTTGGCGTCTGGAATTCAACGCGTACCGTGAAATCATCCACCTTCACGACATTGACATCGCGATAGGAACCGGCGGTGACAGTGGCCACCTGCGGGTTGCGCGCATATTCCCAATTGAACACCACGTCATCGGCGGAAAAATCCTGGCCATCATGCCATTTCACGCCGCGCTTCAGCTTCCAGGTGACCGAACGGCCATCCCGTGCCAAGCCGCCATTTTCGATGGAAGGGATTTCGGCGGCCAGGA
>JADCEV010000007.1 GCA_020249865.1 Roseomonas sp.
CCGCGCCGCGTGATCCGCGCCATCTCACCCCTCCCCAGCTTGACCGCGCATCCTTGGCGCGGCGTGATAGGGGCAGACGGTGCGGCGCCAGCGGTGCCGCCGTCAAGCATTCAGGGGAAGCACATGGCCGCGACGCTATTTGACAAGATTTGGGACCCGCATGTGATTGCGGAGCTCGGTTCCGGCTGGTCACTGCTGCATTGCGACCGGGTGCTGCTGCATGACCTTTCGGGCGGGCGCGCGCTGCGTGAAGTGGGCGAAGCGGGCTATGCCGTGCCGCATCCTGAGCTTGTCTTCGCAACCCCTGATCATGCGGTGGCAACAACGCCGGGCCGCACGGCGGAAAGCTTCCCCAAGGGAGGCGAACTGATTGCAGGCTTGCGCAAGCGTGCCGCCGAAACCGGCGTGCGGCTTTTCGATCTTGGTCAGGACGGCAATGGCATTGTGCATGTGATGGGGCCGGAGCTTGGCATTGTGCTGCCCGGTACCACGCTGGTGTGCGGTGATAGCCATACCTGCACCAATGGCGGGCTCGGCGCCTTGGCCTTTGGCATTGGTGCATCGGAATTGCGCCATGTGCTGGCGACACAAACCCTGCCGCAGAAAAAACCAAAGCGCATGCGCATTCGTTTCGAAGGCGTGGCACCGGCAGGTGTCACGCCAAAGGATATGATCCTGCATGCCATTGGCCGTTTTGGTACCGGTGCGGGCACGGGCTATGCCGTGGAATATGCCGGGTCGGCGGTGCGTGCGCTTTCCATCGAAGGGCGGCTGACGCTTTGCAATCTTTCCATCGAAATGGGCGCCAAGATGGGCATGGTCGCCCCCGATGATGTGACTTACGCATGGCTCGCTGGCCGGCGCTTCGCGCCCAAGGATGCCGCCTGGGATGCAGCGCTTGCCCATTGGCGGAGCCTGCCGAGTGATGCCGATGCGGTCTTCGATTCCGATCTGCTGATTTCCATGGCGGATATCGCACCGCAGATCACCTGGGGCACCAGCCCGGAACAGGTGCTGCCGGTGACAGGCCGCGTACCTGATCCTGCTTCAGCGCCCGATCCCATTCGTCGCGCCGCTTATGAAGCCGCCTTGGCCTATATGGACCTGAAACCCGGTCAGCCGATTGTGGGCACCAAGATTGATTGGGTCTTCATCGGTTCCTGCACCAATTCGCGGATTGAGGATTTGCGCGCCGCCGCTGCTGTGCTGCGCGGGCGTAAGGTGGCGCCGCATGTCACCGCCTGGGTGGTGCCGGGATCGGAACGCGTGAAGAAGGAAGCCGAAGCCGAAGGGCTGGATGCGGCCTTCACCGCGGCGGGCTTTGAATGGCGCGAACCCGGCTGCGCGCTATGTGTGGCCGCGAATGGAGAAGCCGTGCCGCCAGGTGCGCGCTGCGTTTCCACATCAAACCGAAATTTTGTCGGGCGACAGGGGCCGGGGGCGCGGACGCATTTGGCCTCTCCGGCCATGGCAGCGGCGGCAGCGCTGGCGGGCGCCATTGCCGATGTGCGGCAATTCGCGGCGTAAGGCGGAGGCAAACACCATGGAAAAATTCACCAAACTCTCCGGTCCCGCCGCGCCGCTGATGCGCGCCAATGTGGATACGGATCTGATCATTCGCATCCAGCGCCTGGTCGGTACCGGGCGCACTGGGCTTGGGCCTTATGCCTTCGAGAATCTGCGCTTCCTGCCGGATGGTTCGGAAAATCCCGATTTCGTGCTGAACAAGCCGCCCTATCGCGAAGCGCCCATTCTGCTGGCGGGGGCGAATTTCGGTTGCGGATCATCGCGCGAAGGGGCCGTTTGGGCGCTGATGGGGGCGGGCATTCGCTGCGTGATTGCGCCAAGCTTCGGCGATATCTTCCACAATAACTGCTTCCAGAACGGCTTGCTGCCGATTGCCCTGCCCGAGGAAGTGGTGAAGCAAATCGCCGCCGAGACGGAAGCGAGCCAAGGTGCCCGCCATACCGCCATTGATCTGGTGCGTCAGGTGGTGATCTCGCCGGAAGGTAAGGAAATTCCCTTCAGCATTGATGCGCGCAAGCGCGATGCGCTGCTGGAAGGGCTTGATGATATTGCGCTGACGTTGCGCTTGAAGGATCAGATCGCCGCTTGGCAAAAGGCGGACCAGGCCAAGCGCGACTGGGTTTGGGAAAGCGTGAAGTTATAAAAAACCAAAGGCGGGTGATGAACCCGCCCGTTTTGGCCTCAGCTATGCGGCGCCATGCGCCGGGCGGTTTCCTGTAATTCCTTAGCCTTCTTCACCGCGCGATCAATTTCGGTTGCGGTGCGATCAAGCGATTCACGATAGGCCATCATGCCATCCTGCATGCTGCCAACCTTGGTCTTCAATTCACCCATGGCAGAGCGGAAATCCGCCGTGGCGCGCGCCTGGGCGCGCAGCGCTTCATCAAGCTTATGCAGCGCGATGCGCAAGCGATCCTGCGGGCGCTGCGGGAAGGCGACGATCTCCGCCGCTTTGGCTTCGGCTTCTGGCAGGGTGATGGTGGATGCGCTCATTGCTCCGGTCTCCGTTTGGTTAACCGAAGGCTAATACGGGTTAAAAAATATTGCCAGCGAAAATGCGCGGAAAATAAGAAATTCTGAAGAAAATTCTGAAGGAATTGTTTTTTCAGTAAATTTATCTGTCGGAATTTACCAAATAAAACTTTAGGTAAAAATATCTTTTACTTCAATTCAATCACAGGTTCTGCCCCCTGCCCCGCGCCGGCGGTACAGGGGGCAAAAGCCTTTACCGATTCGTGAATGCGGCCTTCCGCTTTTCCGCAAATGCCGCCATGCCTTCCTTCTGGTCCGCCGTGGCAAACAGGGAAAGGAACAGGCGCCGTTCGGTGCGCACACCCTCCGTCAGGCTGCTTTCAAAGGCGGCATTCACGGCTTCCTTCGCCATGGCAACAGAAGGCGCGGAAAGGCTTGCGATCCTCTCACCAATCTTGAGCGCTTCGGCGATCAAATCCGCCGCCGGCACGACGCGGCAGACCAGATTGGCACGCTCCGCTTCCTCGGCATTCATCATGCGCGCGGTCAGGATCATTTCCATGGCCTTGGATTTGCCGATAGCGCGCGTCAGACGCTGGGTGCCGCCGGCACCCGGGATGATGCCCAGATTGATTTCCGGCTGGCCGAAGCGCGCCGTATCAGCCGCAATGATCATGTCACACATCATCGCCAATTCGCAGCCGCCACCAAGCGCAAAGCCAGCCACGGCGGCAATCACGGGCTTTTGGATTTCCAGCACCGTTTCCCAATTCGCGCCGATAAAATCATTGAAATAGACGCCGGGGAAATTGCGTTCCTTCATTTCCTTGATGTCTGCGCCGGCAGCGAAAGCCTTCTCATTGCCGGTGATGACAATGGCGGCAATCGCCGGGTCCTTGTCAAAGGCGCGCAAGGCAGTACCGAGTTCGATCATCAACTGATCACAAAGCGCATTCAGCGCCTGTGGCCGGTTCAGCCGGATCAGCCCGGTCTTGCCGTGGGTTTCAACCAGGATCATTTCAGGGGCCATGGCGGTTCTCCTTCATCTGTTGTGCTGCATAAGGCCATAGCACAGCCCTGAAGAAAACTACCCACTGCAGGGCATAACCTGACCTTCAGGCTTTCTCCACCCGCGTCAGCCAGCATCCTGGCCGTGCGGTGTGGATATTGACATAAGCCACCCGCGGGTCGTCGAGCCTGGCGCGTAGCGCGGCCTCGGCCTCTTCACCCGGCACGACAATACCAAGCTCGTAAAGGCACATGCCTGCCGCATCGTAATGCCGCGGGCTGATGATGCTATTGACCAGCACGGTTTCCGGCAGCGCATCTTCAAGCGCTGCCCCGGCGCAATCATGGGCATGCAGAAACACCGGCGAGGGTGTCCAATACGGCCCCTGCGGCAAGGGCAAATCCCAGGAGGCGAGCAGCATGACCTCGCCGGGCTGGCCCAGGCGCAGACAGGCCCGGCAAGGATAGCCCGGCCCATCCACCTCACGGGTCTGAATGATCCCGCCGCGATCATCACGGCGGGAGGTGCGAAACCGGCTTGCGGCTTCGGGATCCATTGGGAGGCAGCGAAAACGTGTCATAGCGCGTTTCTGCCTCGGCGGGTGCCGGCAGACCATCCGCTTCTTGCGCTGACTTGAACCTCTGGGGAAATGTTCAACGCTGCTTGACCGGGCAGAAAAAGCTGGATCGCCCAGATTGCACAATGCGTTTGATCCCCGCGCATTCCGGCTGGCCCGGACAGCCAGGGCAGGCTTCCCCTTCCCGGCCATAAACCGCGAAATTCTCCTGAAAATGCCCAATCTCGCCATCGGCCTGGACGTAATCACGCAAACTCGACCCGCCGGCGGCAATCGCTTCCTGCAACACCGCCTTGATGGCGGGGGCGAGCCGCGCCGCCCGCGCCCCCGCCACCGTATGGGCAGAGCGGCGGGGAGAGATGCCGGCGCGATAGAGCGCCTCACAGACATAGATATTGCCAAGCCCAGCGATCACCCGCTGGTCCAACAATGCGGCCTTGATCGGGGTGCGCTTGCCCGCCAGCACGCCGGAAAGCCAAGCAGGGGTGATCTCCGGCCCCAAGGGTTCCAGGCCAAGCCCGGCCAGAAGCTTGTGACTATCCTCGGCTTCCGTCGCCACCAGATCCACGCTGCCGAAGCGGCGCGGGTCCACAAAGCCGATATGCCAGCCGCCCTCGGTCCCAAAGGCCAGATGCTCATGCGCCTCGGGGGGCGCGTTATGGCCGCGTGCGTCAGAAAAAACGCCCTGCTTGCGCGTACGCGGCACCGGGGCCGCGCCTTCACGCCGCGCCACCATGCGCCCCGACATGCCAAGATGGATCAGCAGGCTTTCGCCGCCTTCCAGCCGCATCAGGATGTATTTCGCGCGCCGACGAAACCCCAGAACCCGCCGCCCGCGCAGCCGTTCGGCAAGGCGCGGCGGGAAGGGAAAGCGCATGCCATCGCGCCGCGTCTCGGCCCAGGCGATGCGCTCATGCTCCAGCACAGCCTGCAGCCCGCGCATCACGGTTTCCACTTCCGGCAATTCGGGCATTGCCCCTCCCCTTTCCGCCGATTGGCGCCTATGTTGGCGCCATGAACGACACCGCCGCCCCAGAGACCGATTTCGGTTACCGCAAAATCCCCAAGGCCGAAAAGGCCGGCATGGTGCGCGCCGTGTTTGAAAGCGTCGCCCCCAAATATGACGTCATGAATGATTTGATGTCGCTTGGCGTGCATCGGGTCTGGAAACGCATTTTCGTCAATGCGATTGGCGCCGGGCCACATGACACTTTGCTCGATCTCGCGGGGGGCACGGGCGATATCTCCTTCCTCGCACTCGAACGCGGGGCGGGGCGGGTGATCCTGACGGATGTGAACCCGGCCATGCTGGAAGTGGCGCAGGGCCGCGCCCTGTCGCGCGGGTTGGTCAGCGGGCTTTCCTTCATGTGCGTGGATGCGGAACGGATTCCGCTGCCCGATCGCAGTGTGGAACGCGTTTCCATCGCCTTTGGGCTCCGCAATTGCACCGACAAGGATGCGGTGCTGGCCGAAGCGCGGCGCGTGCTCCGCCCCGGTGGGCGGTTTCATTGCCTGGAATTTTCCAAGCTTGACGTCGCGGCCTTGGACGCGCTTTATGATGCCTGGTCCTTCAAGGCGCTGCCGGTGATTGGCGAATATGTCGCGAAGGATCGCGCTTCCTATGAATATCTGGCCGAGAGCATTCGCATGTTCCCGGATCAGGAAACCCTGGCAGGCATGATGCGCCGCGCGGGGCTGGAGCGTGTTTCCTATCGCAACCTATCGGGCGGCATTGTCGCCATCCATAGCGGCTGGCGCTTGTAAAAAAACCTTATTCCGGATTAGGCGGTAAGTCTGCGACCGGCGCGCGGGAGTCTTCCGCCCAATCCGTGCTTTGCTTCATGCGTTGACGCACCAAATAGGCCGCGCCAAGGCCAAGCGCGCCAAGGCCAGCCAGCCCCGCAACCCCCATGGCCGCCACGCCACCCAAGCGCATCACGGCAAGCCCGCAGGCCATTTTCGGCAAGATCATCAGATTTTCCTGTTGCTTTGAGTTTCCTTATCCGCGGCATCGCTTGCTTTAGGCAAGGGCTTTTGCGCTGCGCAGGAACAAAAGGCCTCACCCTGGGGCAGGCGGTTCACTTGCGTTGCCTCTCCGCAATGGGGGCATTCAATCAATTCACGCGCGGTCATGCCGGCGGCGCCTTGTTTTAGGGTAGGCGGCGCGCCTTGCTTCACCTGGCGCGGCCCACTTCCTGCCATGTGCACGAAAGCGGCGCCTGGCCATTGGCCATTTGCTGCGCCCGCTCACGCTCCGCCGCGTTCATGGCCTGCCAAATCTCATCGCGCTTTTGCGCGGCATGCGGCTGGTTCAGCGTGGCCGCGCGGCTCATCCAGGCATAGGCGACTGGGCGGTTGGTGGTATGGCCGGTCACCAGGCCCGTTGCCTCCCGCGCCAGGCGCACACCCTTGACCGTGGTGCCGGAATAGATCTCACCTAGGCGAAAGGCGGCTGGGCCGTAATCCTGTGCTGCGGAACGGCACAGCCAGGCAACCGCTTCTGGCGTATTGTAGAAGGGGCCGGGGCCTTCGGTCAGTGAACAGCAAAGCGCATTGCCAACCTGATACTGCGAAGCCGGATGGCCGGCGCGCGCTGCATCAATATGGGCGGCATAGGCGGCCTGATCGCGCGCGATATTGAGGCCTTCAACCGCCGCAACAGTGCAGCCGGCCAGCGCCATAGCGCCAATCAGCGCCAGCGCGCGCCGCGAAAACCAAGCGGATGAGAACATGATGGCCCCTTTCACCGGCAGAAGGCTTCCGCCTGATGGTGTACTTCCTTGCAGGGCTTCTGCGCGCATTCCATGATCGAAATCAATTTCGCGTTTGGTGCAGGGCCTCGGGATACAGGCTTTTTTCTGAGGAATTGGTTTGGCTGGCAGCGACTATGCAAATGGAGCCCATCGCCTATTGCGGCATTGTGGAAGCACCGTTGGCTTTCGTGATTCGGCGCATCAGGAATTCCTCAGCCATCGCGGCAATCCACTGCAGCGGGATATTCGATCTGATGCTGCCATCAGATCGAATACCTGTTGGGTCAGCAGGCCGCGTTATTCGGCGCGGATGCCGGCATCCCGCACAATCTTGCCCCATTCGGCATGCTCAGCGCGGACGCGGCGGGCGAATTCTTCCATGGAACCGCCGCCGATTTCTTCGCCCCGCTCCGCAATGCGGTTACGCGCTTCCTCGTCCCGGCAAGCGATATTCAACATGGCGTTGATGTGCTGCGCTAGGTCGGTCGGTAGGCCGCGCGGACCGAATAGGCCGACCCAGGCTCCGGTTACAAAATTGGGCAGGCCGGATTCCTCGGCTGTCGGCACATTCGGGAAGGCAGGCAGCCGGGTGGAGGAGGTGACCATGATCGGGCGCAGCCGGCCTTCCTGAACGAAGCCATGCACGAGCGACGGTGCTTCAAACTGCGTTTGATAACGACCGGCGATGAAATCCGGCAAGGCCGGCCCACTGCCGCGATAATGAATGAAATTGATGACCGGGTTACCCAGACGCGCGCGCAGCTTTTCCGAAATACCATGCGCGATGCCGCCGGCACTGGTTGTGCCCATATCTACCCCACGGGGTTGCTGGCTTCGTACCCAAGCGACCCATTCCTGGAAATTCCGCACCGGCACATCCGGGTGGACCAGCAGAAGCACTGGCGATTGCAGCATCAACCCGATGGGCACCAACTCCAGCGGGTCAAAATTCACCCCCTGCATGGTATGTGGGTTCAGCACAAAAGTGCCGACATTGCCGACCGTCAGGGTATAGCCATCCGGACGGGCGCGCAGCACCTGCTCCACCGCGATATTGCCGCCAGCGCCGCCGCGATTTTCGATCGGCACCGGCTGGCCAATGGCGCGGGAGAAAGGTGATTGCAGCATACGGGCCGCGAAATCGGTCTGGCCGCCGGGCGGGAAGCCAACGATCCAGTTGACCGGACGGTCCGGCCAATTGCCGGGCCCGCGCGGTGCCTGGGCACGGGCAAGGTTGGGAAAGCCAAGCACGCCGCCTGCGGCAAGGCCAAGCGCCGTGCGGCGCTTCAGATGAATGGAGCGGGACATGTTTTGGTTCTCGTTTCCTCAAATGGGCGGCCTATCCGACCATCATCACATGGATTTATGGTCATCTTTCCGCCAATTCAACCGCGACAGCGCCTATAACTCGCGCGTCTTGCTTGCGGCAGGCCTGTACATTCATTGCCCTGGCTGGAATTCATGAGGGGGATGCCGAACCGCCTGGTTGGCCACGCGCAGCGGCATGGCCAGGGCGCCAGCGTCGCTCGCTGATAGCGGGCATGGCGTGAGGGCGGGCAGGAGTTGCGGTCTGCAAAAAGATCAATCCGTCGCGCAAAGCACTATTCCATATCGGCCTGGGCATGGTGAATAATCCGCGTCGGCCCGTCTCACGGCCCCAACCAGCGCGCCAGACATCGGCGCGCCAATAACGCATCAGGAAGCACGCCATGGAACACATCGCCGCCCGCCGCATTGGCACCACAGCGCTCAGCGTCACAGAGCTCGGCTTTGGCGCCGCGCCCATTGGCGGCTTTCGTGCCACCATTACCGAAGCTGAAGGCCAGGCGCTGCTGGAGACCGCTTGGCAGGGCGGTGTGCGCTTCTTTGATACCTCGCCCTTCTATGGTTATGGGCGAAGTGAATTGCGCCTGGGGCATTTCTTGCGGCAATGCCCCAGGGACGAATTCATCATCTCCACCAAGATTGGCCGTGTCATGCATGCGCAGCAGCCGGGCGAACAAGCGCCGGCCGATTTGCGCAGCAATGGCTTGCCCGGTTTCATCCCGGCCTTCGACTATAGCTATGATGGCGTCATGCGTTCGCTTGAACAAAGCTGCCTAAGGCTTGGGATTTCACGCATGGATATCCTGCTTGTGCATGATATAGATTTCTGGACCATCCAGGACCGCGCGCTGCTTAATGCGCGTTTTCGAACCCTGATGGATAGCGGCTATCGCGCGCTTGATGAATTGCGCCGGGCGGGGGTTATTGGTGCGATTGGCTGTGGCCTGAATGAAGCGGATATGTGCCTGCGCTTTGCCAAGGCCGGCGATTTTGACTGCATGCTCCTGGCAGGGCGCTACACCTTGCTTGAACAGGGCGCGCTGGAGGCGTTTCTTCCTTATGCCGAAGCGAAGAATGTCAGCGTGATCATTGGTGGGCCATATAATTCCGGCATCCTCGCGGGTGATGTGCCCGACCATGCGACCCATGACTATAAGGCCGCGCCAAGACACCTGATTGACAAGGCACGCCGCATTGCCGCGGTGTGCCAGCGCCACCAGGTGCCCTTGGCGGCCGCTGCGCTGCAATTTCCGCTGGCGCATCCTGCGGTGGCATCGGTCATTCCCGGTGCGCTATCGGCTGAGGAAGTTCGCCAGAATATCGGCCATCTGCATCACAGAATTCCAGCAGCCCTTTGGCAGGAATTGCGCGCAGAAGGCTTGCTGGAAGCGGCGGCACCCTTGCCGGGCGCGTGATCTTACGAAGATGCCTTTTCCCTCAACGGAAAAGGCGGCGCGATTGCGGCGCATGGGGCACCACGCCGTAAAGCCACCCATCAGGATCGCCCTGCCTTCCGGGCTGCATAAATGTCGCCGCTGCCTGGCGCAAAGATTCTTGCGGCCAAGCCGATGGGGCTGATAGGTTTTTTCTGGCAGAAAGGGGTATCCCAACGCATGGCTGGGGGAATGGACGCATGGAAGATCTGAAGCCCGCACCGTTCAACCTGCAGGAGCGCGCCATTTTCCGTCGGCTGCTTGGGATCATGATTCCAAGTGACCCTGAAATGGCGCTGCCATGCGCGAATGATCCGCTGATCCTTGAAGATTGCATGACAAGCCTGGGGCGCGACGCGCCAGCCATTCGCATCATTGTCTCCGAATTGGGGCGGAGTGGCTTCCTCGATCTGCCAGATGATCAGGCCGAAGAAAGGGCGATGGCCATGCTGAGTGAAAACCGGGCAAAGGTGCAGGTGCTCTCCCGCGTTGTGGCGGCCGCCTATTATCGGGATGATCGCGTGATGCTGGCCTATGGCCGTGAACCCCGCCCACCCTTTCCAAAGGGCCACACGCTAGTGCAAGGCGATTGGACACTGCTTGATGTGGTCAAGCAGAGAAATCCCTTCTGGCGCCATGATCATGAGGCATAGCCGATGAGCCGACATGAGATGGTGGATGTGCTGATCATCGGGGCTGGCGCATCTGGCGCTGCCGTTGCCTGGAGCCTGACCGATACGCGCATGCGCATCCTGTGCCTGGAACAGGGCGATTGGGTCAAATCCAGTGATCTGCCGGCAAATGGCCGCGATTGGGAAGCGCGTCGCTACACGGATTTCGATATCCATCCGAACCGCCGTGCGCGGCCTGCCGATTACCCGATCAATGAAGACAACTCCGTCATGAAAGTTGCCAATTTCAACGGCGTTGGTGGTGGGACGATTCTGTGGACAGCGCATTTTCCGCGCATGCATCCTTCGGATTTTCGTGTCCGCAGCCTGGATGGTGTCGCGGATGATTGGCCGATCAGCTATTGGGATCTTGAACCCTACTTCGAACAGAATGATCGTTTCATTGGTGTTTCCGGCTTGCCGGGCGATCCCGGCGTGCCGCCACGCCATCCGCCCATGCCGCCCCTGCCGCTTGGCCGCACCGGCACGCTCTACGCCAAGACCATGAACAGGCTTGGCTGGCATTGGTGGCCATCCGATTCCGCCATTGCCTCCACGGAGTATGATGGTCGCGCCAAATGCATCAATCTTGGCCATTGCACGCCCGGCTGCGCACAAGGCGCCAAGGCGAGTGCGGATATCACCTATTGGCCCGCTGCACTGCGCGCTGGCGTGGAATTGCGCACGCAGTGCCGGGTGCGCGAGATCACCTTGAACGCGCAGGGCATGGCCAATGGCGCCATTTACTTCGATGCCGATGGCAAGGAGCATTTCCAGCCGGCCGAAATGGTGATCCTTGCCTGCAATGGCATCGGCACACCACGGCTTTTGCTGAATTCCGCCTCTGCCCGATTTCCGCGCGGGCTCGCCAATTCCAGTGATCTGGTGGGACGAAACCTCATGCTGCATCCCTGGCCGCAAATTCGCGGCCATGTGGAGGAGGAATTGGATGGCGATCGCGGTCCGATGAATGTGATTTGGAGCAAGGAGTTTTACGAAACCGATCGCGCGCGCGGGTTTGTGCGCGGCTATACCATGCAATTCGGCCGCACGACTGGCCTGGTAAATGAAGCCATTACCAGCGCGGCGGCGGGAATCCTGCCCTGGGGGCGGGATCACCACAAAACCTATCGCGGGCTTGTCAATCGTCGGCTGATCATTGGCATTGCGTGTGAGGATCTGCCGGAAGAGCATAACCGTGTCACACTAGATCCGGAATTGAAGGATAGCCATGGCATTCCTGCGCCACGGATTGATTATACCATCAGTGAAAACACGGCACGCATGATGGAACACGGCATTGCGCGCGCAACCGAAGTGCTGGAAGCAGCCGGTGCGCGCAATATCTATACATCGCGCACCTTGCTGAATAGTCCTGGGCATTTG
Source organism: Roseomonas sp. (assembly GCA_020249865.1). Classification (GTDB taxonomy): domain Bacteria; phylum Pseudomonadota; class Alphaproteobacteria; order Acetobacterales; family Acetobacteraceae; genus Neoroseomonas. The sequence goes on from JADCEV010000007.1 coordinate 11,655, forward strand.
CTCGGTACCTGCCGTATGGGCAATGATCCGGAGCGGTCAGTGGTCAATGCCTGGGGCCGGAGCCATGATGTGAGGAATCTGTTTATTGTGGATGGCAGCATTTGGGTCACCTCGGGCGGGGTCAACCCAACCTCCACCATCCAGGCGCTGGCGCTTTACATCGCTGATCAGATGAAGCGACGCCTGGCCAATCTTTTCGATGATGATTGAGCGCCACTGCGCCATTCACACCGCGGCCCGACCGCCATCAACATAAAGATTGACGCCATTGATATAGGCGCCGGCGTCCGAGCACAAAAGCGCCGCGGCACCACGCAAATCATTCGGATGCCCAAGCCTAGCGGCAGGAATACGCTCCACCAACGCGGCCCCTTCAACCGCCATTTGGGCACGGTTGCGCGCTGTCAGGATCGCACCGGGGGCCAGGTTATTCACCGTGACACCCTTGCCGCCGAATTGCCGTGCGAGGTTGCGCATCCAATTCCATTGCGCAGCCTTAGTGCCGGCATAGACCATCATCTTGGGATGCGGGCGCATCTGCTGCACACTGCCTATGGTCAAGACGCGGCCCCAGCCACGTTCGGCCATGGGTGGCACAAGGCTTTGCAGCAACTCAAGCGGTGTGCGTAAATTGACCGCGATCTGACGATCAAAATGTGCGCGGCTGATATCCTCATAGGCTTCCGGCAATTCGATGGAGGCATTGAGCACAAGAATATCAACCGCTGCCCAGGCAGAAACCGCGGCGGCCAAGTGCCGGCCAGCATCATCGTGCGCGAAATCCTGCGCAAAGGCGCGCGCGACACCCCCCGCCTGTTCAATCTCTCGCACCACGGCATCGGCATCGGCGGCTTCCTCTGCGGTGCCGGCGTGATGAATGGCAAGCTTGGCGCCAAGCTCTGCCAGCGTCAGCGCAATGGCCCGCCCGATTTCACGGCGCGCGCCTGTCACAAGGGCGGTGCGGCCTGTCAGGCTGAATTGTTCAATGATGCTCATCACCTGAGCCTATAGCAGAAGGCGCATGGCTGCCACACGCAGAAATCGGAGGTCTGCGATGGAACAGGCGACGTCGAGAAGGACGCAATCGCCCCTCGGAATAACCATGCCTGCGTGACGAACTGGAATTTCAGCCAAATTTCATTGAGTTGCATGCGCGAATAGCCCATCATTCCGCATGCGCTGTTCACATTCGACAATTCAACGGCGATTTTCGGCAGTGACTTATTTCGTCATGCTGCCTGGTGTTTTTTGGTCACCTCCGTAGATTTTCGTGTTTTGGGGTTGTGTCGCAAAGCCATCAATCCCGCTTCCATGCGGTCCGGCCAACGCGAACCGGGCACGCAGACTATTGCTCCCCGCGCCCGGTTACGTCGGCGGTCTTTGTCAGATGATTACTTCATAAGGACAGCACTATCTGAAATCCCGGCTTGCGGGCAGCTTGGCCCGCGGCGGGCGGCGATCATCCTGCGGGCGGCGGATTTCATCGGCGCGGCCAAGCGCGGCTTCTGCCCAGCCACTGCCTGCTTCACGCAACAGCCTCTCCAGCAGATCGGAACGATCCGTCAGGCGGCGCGCAATCACATGGATGATCGGCACTTCGGCGTGACGATCCTCTCGTTCCACCCGGCCTTCCACTTGCAATAGCCGCGCGCCACGCAAGGCACGCCGATCACGCGCGGTGATATCGGTATAGACCACCAGATTGGCGGTGCCGTGCTCATCCTCGATGGTGATGAAAATCACGCCCTTGGCGGAACCGGGGCGCTGGCGCATCAGCACCAGCCCTGCCAGGCGCAGCAAGCCTCCGGATTTCCAGCTTTGCAAATCGCGCGTGTCGCGCAGCCCTTCGGCGCGGAGTTGCGCGCGCAACAAGGCCAAGGGATGCCGCCCAAGCGTAAGGCCAAGCGCGGCGTAATCATGCACAATATGCTCGCCCTCATGTTCCAGCGGCAATACGGGTTTCGCCTCGGGCAGTATGGGCGCCTCATTGGCCAGCGCGGCATCCACGCCATCGCGCGGGGCGAAAAGCGGCAAGTCGCGCGGCGTGCCCCGCGCCCCGCGCGCAGCCCAGGCAGCATCGCGGCGGAGCACGCCGGGAAAGGCATTGGCGGCGGCGAGTGCGCTTAGCGCGCTTTGAGAAAGCCCGGCACGCCAGGCCAAATCCTCCAAGCTCACGAAGGGCGCACCATTGCGCGCGGCGCGGGCGGCAAGCAACGCCTCCGCTTCCCGTTGCGCAAGCCCTGCGACCAAACGCAGCCCCAAGCGAAGCGCCAGGCCGCCCGCGCTTTCGGGCTCTTCTTCCAGGCTGCTATCCCAATCGCTGGCATTCACATCCACCGCGCGCACAATCACGCCGTGGTCCCGCGCATCGCGTGCGATTTGCGCCGGCGCGTAAAACCCCATTGGCTGGCTGTTCAGCAGCGCGCAGGCAAAAGCCGCCGGGTGGTGGCATTTCAACCAGGCCGAGGCATAGACCAGATGCGCGAAGCTCGCCGCATGGCTTTCAGGAAAGCCATAGCTGCCAAAGCCTTCGATTTGCGCAAAGACACGTTCCGCCAATTCCCGCGCGTAACCCCGGCGCGTCATGCCCGCCACCAGCTTATCCTTATGGCGCGTCACCAGGCCCTGTTGGCGAAAGGTTGCCATGGCGCGGCGCAATTGATCGGCTTCTTCTGGCGTGAAGCCGGCGGCGACAATGGCAAGCCGCATTGCCTGTTCCTGGAATAGCGGCACGCCAAGCGTGCGCCCCAGCACCTGCTGCAATTCATCCGGTGGGCCAAAGGCAGGATCGGGCGCGGGGTATTCCACCGCTTCCAAGCCCTGCCGCCGGCGCAGATAGGGATGCACCATATCGCCCTGAATGGGGCCGGGCCGCACAATCGCCACCTGCACCACCAGATCATAAAAGGCGCGCGGTTTCAGTCGCGGCAGCATATTCATCTGCGCGCGGCTTTCCACCTGAAACACGCCCACGGAATCCGCGCGCCGCAACATGGCATAGGTTTCCGCGCAATCGCGCGGCAGGTTTTCCAAAGCCAGCGCCAGCCGCCGATGCCGCCCCAGCAAATCAAAACTGCGCCGAAGGCAGGACAGCATGCCAAGCCCCAGCACATCCACCTTCATGATGCCGAGTGCATCAATATCATCCTTGTCCCATTCCAAAACGGTGCGGTCTTCCATCGCCGCCTGCGTCACCACCGCCAATTCCGTGAGCTTGCCGCGCGTGATGACAAAGCCACCGACATGGGTTGCGGTATGGCGCGGGAAATCCTGCAATTCCTCAGCCAATCCCAGCGTCATCGCCAAGCGCGGATCGCTGATGTCAAAGCCCTCATCCGCCGCCAATTCCGCGAGGCTCATCTCCCGCCCCGGCCCCCAGCCGGCCTTGGCGAGGCGCGCAGTGATATCCTCAGTCAGGCCCATCGCCTTGCCCACTTCGCGAATGGCGCTGCGCGGACGATAACGGATCAGGGTCGCGCAAATCGCCGCGCGGTCGCGGCCATAGCGTTCATAGAGGTGCTGAATCACCTCCTCCCGCCGGTCATGTTCGAAATCAATGTCTATATCTGGTGGTTCGCCGCGGCTGGCGGAGACAAAACGTTCAAACAGCAAATCATGCTTTTCGGGATCAACCGCGGTGATGCCAAGCACATAGCAAATGGTGGAATTCGCCGCCGAACCGCGCCCCTGGCACAATATGCCGCGCGCGCGGGCGAAGCGCATAATCTCATGCACTGTCAGGAAATAAGGCGCATAGCCAAGATCATTGATCAGCTTCATTTCATGCGCGATGCGCGCGGAAATGGTATCCGGCACCTGCACCGGCCAACGCGCGGCAACCGCTGCCGCCACACGCGCTTCAAGGCTTTGCTGTGCAGTGAGGCCCGGGTCCAGCACCTCATCGGGGTATTCGTAACGCAAGTGATCCAGCGAAAAGCCGCGCGTTGTCGCCAGCACATCCAGGCTGGCCTGCAAGGCATCCGGGTAGCGCGCGAAAAGCCGCGCCATTGCGGCGGGTGATTTCAAATGGCGTTCGGCATTGGGCTCCGCCGCCTGGCCCAAGGCTTCCACGGTGCAGCGCAGGCGAATGGCACTCAGCACATCCGCCAAGCGCCGCCGCGATGGCACGTGATAACGCACATTGTTGGTGGCAAGCAGCCGCGCGCCACACGCTTCCGCCAAGGCCGCATGGCGGGCAAGCACCGCCGCGTCATCGCCCAGTAAGGGGCAGGCCACGGCAATCAGCGGCGGCAGGGCAAGGCGCAACCCGCCCAGGCGGCGCAAGACGACGGGTGCCACAGGCGGGATGGCGGCCAGCGCCATGCCCTCGGCCGCGTCACACAGCATATCGAAATCCAGCCGGCATTCGCCCTTGGGCGCAGCCATGCGCCCGGCGGAGAGCAGCGCCGTCAGCCTGCCATAAGCCGCGCGATCAGCGGGCCAGGCGAGCCATTCCGCACCATCTTCCAGCCGCAGCCGGCACCCCGGCGCGAAGGCCAGCCCCGCCGCCTTGGCCGCACCATGCGCACGCACCACGCCAGCAAGCCCATTGGTATCGCAAAGCCCGAACCCCGCATGACCAAGGGCTGCCGCCTGTTCCACCAATTCCTCGGGGTGCGAGGCGCCGTCCAGAAAGGAAAAATTGGATCGCGCCGCCACTTCCGCATAGCCAGGCGCGGTCATGGCAAATCGCCCTGCACCACCCAGCGCCCATCGGCATGACAAAGCCAGAGCCTTTCGCCGGAAGCGAGTTGCACGCGGTGATAATCCCGCGCCGGCGGCAACGCGCCGCCATGCCACCATTCCGCTTCCAGTCGTAGCGGACCTTCGGCACGGGTCAGCGCGTAATGCCGCCCGCGCCAGCGGAGCGCAGCGGGCGCGCCTTCGGCAAAGGCCGTGACCTGCACCGCTTCCGGCCGGCGGCGCAGCAGCACCGGCGCGGCGCGGGCACCCCAGCCGGGCGGGGTGGCGGGTGGCGCCTCATGCGCGGGTGCAGCGCGCCATTGCCGCTCAGGCCAATGGCTCGGCAATGGTGCAGGGCGGGCCAGGCGCAGCCTTTGGCCGAGCCGGTCCAAAAGCTGCGCCAAAACCCCATCCGGGCGTGGCGCGGCGCCCATGGGCAGGGCGCCCTGCCCTTCCGCGCCCATCGGGTCGGTCGCCAGGGCTTGCAGGGTGAAGCGTTCAAAACCGAGTTCCGGCGCCAGGCTGGTGAGCGGTTCGGCAAATAGCCGCGCCAGATGGGCGGGGTCGCGGTTTGGCGCGCCGGTGCCGATCATCAGGCGCTGTTCCGTGCCATCCACGCGCCAGGCGGTCAGACACAACCGCCTTGCGCCAAGCCCGGCGCGGGAAAGCCGCGCGCAAAGCGCCACCAGCAGCCGGTCGAGCAAGGCGGCAATGGCCTCGGCGGTCAGGATCGGTTCCGGCAAGGCGCGGGTCACCGCCAGATCAGGCGGCGCGGCGATGGGGGTGATGGGCGGCGCGCGGCGGCCTGTGGCGGCATCCAGCGCATCCAGCAAGGGCGCGCCAAAGCGCCGGGCGAGCGGCGCACGGGGCTGGCGCAGCACATCGCCAATCAGCCGCAAGCCAAGCCGGCCAAGGTCTTCCACCATCGCCCCCGGCAGGCGGAGCGCGGGGCCAAGTGGCAGGGGCGTCACGGCTTTTTCTTCAGCCCCTGGCGCTATGATCGGCGCATCGCACCGCACCCGCGCGAGCGCCATGGCGGAAGCCACCGCGCTGGCAATGGCGCCCTGGGCGGTAAGCCCAGCCTCGGCCAGTTTGGCGATGAGGTGCGCAAGCAAAGCGGCCTCTCCACCAAACAGGTGATCGCAGCCGGTGATATCCAGCAGCAGGCCATCGGGCGGCAGGGCAGCGCTGATCGGGGTGAAGCGCTGCGCCCAAAGCGCCAGATCGCGCAGCCCCGCCGCGCTGGCTTCCGGCTGGGCGGGAAGCACCAGCAAATCGGGCAGCAGGGCTTCGGCATCGGCCAGCGCCTGGCCTGGCTCCAGCCCTGCTGTCGCGGCTTGGTGATCCAGCGCCACCAAAAGGCGCCGCGCGCCCTGCCGCGCCCAAAGCACCAAGGGCTGATCCGCCGGCAGATCGGGGCGGCTTTGGCGCAAATGCTCCGCCGCCCAGAAGGGCAGATGGAGTGCGAGGTAGCGTCGGCCCTTCATCCGCCACCCGCTTCCAGATGCAGCATATTGGTCGCGGCATTGAACGCCACATTCCAGGGCCCCGCCGGCGCGCCGCCGCGTTGGCGGAGCAGCGTCAGACGCCAGCGCGGCGCGGCGTCACTCGCAAGTGGGGCGATATGCCAGCGCGTGCGCGCGGCGGAAGCACCCGCAGCACCATCCGGGCGGAGCAGCAGGCCGAAAACACCGCCGGCCTCGGCGGCCAGATGCAGGCGGCGCGTTGCGGTCAGATCAAGCCCCTGCCCGCTGCCTGCCATCAGCACGGCAGCACCCAAGGCAGGGCAGCGCAGGGCTTCTTCCATGGCCCAGAGCGCTTCCGGCCAGCGCGCTGCCCGCGCCAGGATCAGCTTGTCCGGCGCCAGGCCAAAGGGCACCAAGCCGGGCGGCCAGACAAGATTCGATTCCTGTTCGGTTGCAATCCACAGCACCTGCCCGCCGCAGCGCGCCAGCAGAATGGCGGCAAAAGCCACGCCAGATCCGGGGCTTGCGGCGCAAACTTCATGTAACGCACCACGCGCCAAGCCAGCGCCGATCAAGCTGACATCAGCAAAAACCGGAATGGGCGCGTTGCTATGGCCCCCAGGGGCACGGGTGGTCAGCCCGGCCAGGGTATCGCGCAGCCGGGCCAGGGCAGCGCTGCGGGGTGACAGGGGATCGGCAGCAGTCATGGGAAAGAAAGCTTATCAAAAGAACAAAATAAGAACAAGCCATATCTTGCCGCGCCCTGTTCCCTCCCGCGCCGGGATTTCCCATAGTGCCATCACAGCAGAAAGGAGGCCCCGATGGCCCAACCCCTCGATAAGGCGCAATTCGATGCGCTGATGGCCCGCGCCGGGCTTGATCTGACGGAAGCGGAAAAGGAAGGCATTCGCGCCGCTTCCGCCCATACCCAGGCCGCCGCCGCGCGCGTGCGCACCCCGCGTGAGGTCTCAGTCGAATCCGCCACCATCTTCACGCTGAAGGGGGCCAGCGCATGACCAGCTTCCCGACCATTGCGAGTGCGGCGCGCGATATCGCCGCGAAGCGGATTTCCCCGGTTGAATTGGTGAAGGATCATTTGGCGCGGTCGGAGAAGCTCAACCCCTCACTGCATGCCTTCATCCGCTTCACGCCGGAAATTGCGCTGGAACAGGCGCGCGCGGCGGAAGCGCGGCAAATGTCCGGTGCGCTGCATGGGCCGCTTGATGGAATCCCTATTGCGCATAAGGATATTTACGAAACCGCGGGTGTTACCACCACGGGCCATTCGCGCGTGCTGGAACACCATGTGCCGAAGGCTGATTCGGCGGTGGTGCGGCGCTGGCGCGAAGCAGGCGCGGTGATGCTCGGCAAGCTCGCCACCCATGAATTCGCCTGGGGCGGGCCTTCCTTCGATCTGCCCTGGCCGCCCGCGCGCAATCCCTGGAATACGGAATGCTTCACCGGCGGGTCTTCTTCCGGCACCGGCGCGGCGGTCGCTGCCGGCATGATCCTGGGCGGCACGGGGTCTGATACGGGGGGCTCCATTCGCGCCCCGGCATCGCTTTGCGGCATTGCCGGCATCAAGCCGAGCTACGGCTTGTGTTCGCGTACCGGCGTGCTGCCCCTCTCCCAAAGCCTGGACACGACAGGGCCGATGGCCTGGACGGTGGAAGATTGCGCGCTGCTATTGGATGCCATGACCGGGCATGATCCGGCCGATCCATCTTCCGCCAATCGCCCGCGGCCTGATCTGCTTTCCGGCCTCAATGGCGGTGTGAAGGGGCTTCGCATTGGCGTGATCCGCCATTTCCATGAGGATGACTGCAAAGTGAGCCCCGGCATGGCGGCGGGTATCGCGCATCTGACCAGCACGCTGGCCGCGCAGGGCGCGGAAATCCGCGAAGTGAAGCTGCCGCCGCTGGCTGATTTCAACGCGGCGGGTTGGCTCATCCTGGCCGCTGATGCTTACGCAGTGCATGAGACATGGATGCGCGAAAAATACCGCGCCTATGGGGAGTTTTTGCGCGAAAGGCTGGCGCTGGCTTCCACCATCACGGCCGCCGACTACATCCAGGCGCAGCGCCGCCGGCGCGAACTATGCGAAGCCGTTGCCGCCGCCATGACCGATTGCGATCTGCTGGTAACCGCCGCGCAACCAGGCGAAGCGCGGCCCATTCATCAAATGACCAAATGGGCGTCCTTTGAGGTGCCGAATTTCACCATGCCCTTCAACCTGACCGGCCAGCCGGCGCTGAGCGTTTGCACCGGCTTCGGTGCGGGCGGCCTGCCGGTGGGCGCGCAGCTTGTGGGCAGGCCGTTTGAGGATGCAACCGTGCTCCGCGCCGGCCAGGCCTATGAATTGGCCGCGGGGTGGCGGGGCAAGCGCCCGGCAATGGCGGGCTGACACCCCGCAAGGGAGGCAGGGTTCCGGGCCAAAAACGCCTTCCATCAAGGCGTTACGCCCAATCCACCGGCGCGCCGCCGGCTGGATTGGGCATTTGTCACTTCATGGCGTGCCAAGGGCGCAAAACATCTCTAAAGAATGGCGGAAATTTCATTTCCGGCAGGAGAATGACCAATGCGCCTTACCCGCAGAAGCCTTGTGGCGGCCAGCATGGCAGCGCCCCTTATCGCTCGCCCCCTTCACGCCCAAGGGACCTGGCCGCAGCGGCAAATCCGCTGGGTGGTTCCCTTCCCGCCCGCGGGCACGGCCGATATCCTTTCGCGCCTCTTGGCGGAACGCGTCGCGGCACGGCTTGGCCAGCCAGTGGTGGTGGATAACCGCGCCGGCGCTGGCGGCACGATTGCCGGTGCTTTGGTCGCGCAGGCGCGCGGCGACAGCCATATCGTCATGGTCTCCAATTTCGCGCCGCATGGCGTCTCGCCCAGTCTTTTCGCCAATATCGGCTATGATGCGGAACGGGACTTCACACACATGGCGCTGTTCGGCGCGCTGCCGATGGTAATTGCGGTCAATCCCAACCTGCCGGCCCAGAATATTCAGGAATTCATCGCGCTCGCGCGCCAGCGCGGGGCCGCGCTCAACATGGCCTATGGCGGCAATGGCACGGCTTCGCATCTGATCGGGCTGATCTTTCATCGCGCTGCCGGCATTTCGCCGACCTTCGTGCCCTATCGCGGCGCTGGACCGGCGCTGGTGGATGTGCTGGCCGGCACGGTTGAATGCATCATCGAAACATTGCCGGCGGCCCTTGGCCATATTCGCGCCGGGCGGCTGCGCGCGCTGGCCGTCAGCTCTGCCGCGCGGTCGATTGTGCTGCCGGATGTACCGACTTTCACCGAAATCGGCTTGGCCGAGGCAACGGGCGTGAATTGGTTCGGCTTCTGTGGCCCCGCTGGCCTGCCGGAGCCGATTGTTGCGCGCTGGCTGCAGGAATTGCGCGAAGTGCTGAACATGCCGGAAGTGCGTGACCGGCTGGTGGAACTGGGCGTTGAGGGCACCAGCCTTGACCCCGCTGCGACCGCTGCCTTTGTCGGCCGCGAAGTCGCGCGCTGGCGCCAAGTGGTGCGCGAGAATAACGTCACCGCAAGCTGAAAGGACGGGCAGTTTACCGAGCCAAGCGAGGCAGCTTGGCTCGGCAGCTTCAATTCACCCCCGCAAGCCAAGCCGGGTCACGCGCGCTTCTTCCTCATCAATCGTGCGCTTGATGAAGGCGGCGTAATCGGCAGGGTTCAGATATTCCACCGGCATATCCAGCCGATCAAGCGTTGCGAGATGCGATGGATCATTCAGCGCCGTGCGGAAGCCCTGATGCAGTCTTTCGACAATATCGGGGTCCATCCCGGCCGGTCCGACCAACCCATAGGGTGAGGTGATCACCATATCCTGATAGCCAAGATCAAGCAGCGTCGGCACATCGGGCAGCTTGCGGCTGCGCTGACGTGTCCAGACATTAAGCGCGCGGAGCCGCCCTTCAAGAATCATGGGCAGCGTGCCCGAACCGGTGGAGCAGGCTTCGATATGCCCGCCGAGCAGGCTTGGTACGGCGTCCCCCTCACCGCGGAAGGGCACATGGACAATATCCAGGTTTTCGCGCGTGGCGAGATCAATATTCGCCAAATGCGGCGTGCCATTGGCGCCCGTATTGCCGATGCGTACCTCACCGGGGCGGCGGCGCGCATCCGCCACCAGATCGGCCCAGCGCTGATAAGGGCCATCGCCGCGCACGCACATGATGAACAGATAGCCAGTCAGGTGCATGATCGGCGTGAAATCAGTGCGCGGGTTGAAAGGCATACGCTGCATGAAGGGCAGGCGCATGGCCGGCAGCGGGAATTGAGCGATGGTATAGCCATCCGGCCGCGCGCGAGCGACGCCGGCGGCGGAAAGTGTTGCCCCCGCGCCGGGGCGATTTTCTGTCAGCACCTGTACACCAAAGGCGCGTGATGCAGCTTCGGCAAAGGCGCGCATTTGTACATCGGTGGCACCACCCGGCGGGAAGGGCACCAGCAGCGTGATGGGGCGCGATGGAAAGCTTTGTGCCGCCGCAAGCCCTGGCGCAATGGCCGGGGCGGCAAGGGCAGACAGAAGGATTTGCCGGCGATTCATGATGGTTGCTCCCTTGGTCTTCGTTAGGTTTTTTCTTGGTAAGACAGCTTATCTGGTCATCCGCCTATGCTGATCAAGTCATATGACAGAACCGCCATCCGCTTTCGCGCCCCCTATCCCAGGCATCTTCGATAAAGCGCAATCAACCTTTCCCAATGGCGTTCTGCGCCCGGCTTGTCGAAGCACCAGCGGCCGGGAAAGGCGAAGCCGTGATGCACTTCTGGGTAGATTTCCAATTCACCCGCGGCACCAGAGGCTTCGAATAGCGCGTGCAATTCATCCACCATGGGCAGTGGTGCCAATTCGTCATGCTCGGCGCAGGCGATATAGAGTTCCGCACTGCCTTGCCCCAAGGTCAGATGCGGGCTTTCTTCCGCATCACTGACCAGCCAGGTGCCATAGAAGGAGGCAGCGGCAGCGATGCGCCCCGGATAGCGCGCGGCGGCGGCAAGCGCATAGGGACCGCTCATGCAATAGCCATGCACGCCAACCGGACCCGCGCGCACGTGTTTTTGCTGGTCGAGGAAACCAAGCATATCGGCGATGTCTTCCATTACCGGCGGAATGGTCATTTTGGTGCGGATGGCGCGCATGCGGTCGCGTTCTGTGTCGCCCACGGTCAAAACGCCGGGGCCGAATTTGGAATCGCGGCCCGCGCGGTAATAAAGATTGGGCAGCACCACGTAATAGCCTGTGGCGGCAAGGCGGCGCGCCATGTCGTAGAGTTCCTCACGAATGCCGGGCGCATCCATCAGCATCAGCACGGCGGGAAAGGGGCCGTTGCGTTCGGGATGGCAGATAAAGCTTTCCATCACGCCGGCACGGGTTTGGATGTCAATGATATGTTCGATCATGGCGCGCGCCCGTCAATCCGCCTTGATGCCGGCGGCGCGAATCACCTCACCCCAAGCTCTCAGATCATTTGCAATGCGGCGATTGAAGCTGGCCATATCCTCAAAATTGGGTGTGAGGCCGGAATCGAGCAGCCTTTGCCGGAAGGTCGGGTTTTCCAGCGCTTTCTTCATGGCGTCATTCCAGGCGCGCGCGGCATCGGCGCTGATGGCGCGCGGGCCGCAAACGCCGAACCAGCCGGCCATTTCAAGCCCTGGCACCCAATCGGAAATCGGGCGCGCTTGCGGAAAAAGCGGGGATCCCGTGGCATCACCCAGCGCCAGCAGGCGCAATTCGCCGCCCTGAATCTGGCGTGTCACGTCACCGAGATTCGTGATCATGAAATCCGCGCGCCCGCCAAGAATATCCACAATCGCGGGCGTCGCGCCGCGATAGGGCACATGAACAATATCAAGCCCGGTCTTGGCCTTGAGCAATTCCACGGAAAGATGCTGCGCGGAACCAACGCCGGCCGAGGCATAGGTCAAGCCACCCGGCTTGGCGCGCGCGGCAGCAAGCAAGCCCGCCACATCCTTATGCGGCCCATTGGCCGCCACCACCAGTCCATAGGTGGAAAGCGCGACATTCACGATGCCGGTCATTTCCGTGCGCGGATCAACCGGCAGGCTGGCACCTGGCAGATTGGGCGTGATGGTCATGGTGCCCATCGGGCATTGCAGCACCGTTGACCCATCCGGCGCGCTCCGCGCCACCACTTCCGCGGCGATCAGCCCATTGGCGCCGGTACGGTTTTCCACCACGCCGCGCGCGGGCAAATGCGGCGCGGCGTATTCGGCAATCAGCCGCGCCATCAAATCCCCGGTGCCGCCGGCGGCGAAACCGCTGATCACCCGCACGGTGCGATCCTGCGCCAAGGCAGGGCCAGAAAGGGCGAGGGCAGCAAGCCCGGCAAGCAGCAAATGACGCATGATGATCCTCCCGATTTTGGGGGAGCGTATCAGCTTGCGGCTTCTCCGCAATGCGCCGTAGCGCGCAGCGCGGAAAGCCGCGCCGCGCCGTGGTCTCGTGTGGAAATCACTTCAAAGCCGGGCAGCGCGACGGCTTCCTCATCGCGTCCCGTCTCGGCAATGATCAACGCGCCGGGCGCGATCCAGCCCTTGGCCTGCAAGGCCGCCAAGGCGCGCGGCACCAGCCCCTTGCCATAGGGCGGGTCGAGAAACACCAGGCTGCATGGCGCCGCCGCGATGGGGGGCGCGGTGACATCCCCCGCAATCACGCGGCAATCATCACCAGCCTTGCAGGCGGCAATATTCGCCCGCAAAGCTGCCAGCGCCGCGCGATCCTGTTCCATGAAAAAGCCGCGTGCCGCGCCGCGCGAGAGTGCCTCAAGCCCCATGGCGCCAGTGCCGGCGAAACAATCCAAAACCACGGCATTGTCGAACACGGCCCGCCCGGCCCAGGGCGCATGCCAAAGCTGGTCAAATATCGCCTGCCGGGCTCGATCACTGGTCGGGCGGGTGGTGAGACCCGGCGGGGCACTCAACGCGCGCCCCTTCCAGCGCCCGGCGATGATGCGCATCAGCCCTTGCCGCGGCGCGGCGTTTGCGGCCCGGCATGGCGCGCGCGGGGTGGGCGTTGCGGTTTCGCTGCCGGCGCTTCGGGCGCTTCCGGTTCTGCCATCGCTTCGCGCCCACGCTTTGGCGCATCAATGCCCAATTGCTCACGCAGCACCTTGGCATTCACTTCCTCTGCCGCGCCACGCGGCAGGGAGCCCAATTGGAAGGGGCCATAGGCGGTGCGGATCAGGCGCGTCACCACCAGCCCAAGATGCGCCATGACTTTGCGTACTTCGCGGTTCTTGCCCTCACGCAGGGCCACCGTCAGCCAGGCATTGGTGCCCATGCGCGCATCAAGCCCGGCGTCGATCGGGCCATAAGCCACACCATCCACGGTGACGCCCCGTGCGAGGGCCGCCAAGGCGCGTTCATCCACCTTGCCATGCACGCGCACACGATAGCGGCGCAGCCAACCATTGGCCGGCAATTCCAGCTTGCGTGCCAGCGCGCCATCATTGGTCAGCAACAGCAGCCCTTCGCTGGTCAGATCAAGCCGCCCGACCGAAACCAAACGCGGCAAGCCCTGCGGCAGATTGGCGAAAACCGTGGGCCGGCCTTCAGGATCGCGATGCGTCGTCACAAAGCCCGTTGGCTTATGGTAGCGAAACAGCCGCGTGCGTTCCGGATTGGCGACAGGCTTGCCATTCACCGTGATCGCATCGCCAGGTGAGACAAAGGTCGCGGGGCTGGTCACCAACTTGCCACCTAGCCGCACCAACCCTTCCGCGATCAGCTTTTCCGCATCCCGGCGGGAAGCGACACCGGCGCGGGCGAGGAATTTCGCAATGCGTTCACCGCGCGGCGCTTCGGCCTCAGTGGCTTCTTCGTTGCTCATGCGCGGCAAGCCGCGATGAAGGCGCGGAAAATTGCCGGGTCGTCGGGGTCAACCGCATATTCCGGATGCCATTGCACGCCAAGCGCGAAGCGGTAGCCGGGATGTTCAATACCCTCAATCACGCCATCGGGGGCGATGGCATTGACCAGCGCGCCATCGCCAATACTCGCCACCGCCTGGTGATGCGCGGAATTCACCGCCATGCGCGCCTTGCCGATAATGCGCGACAGCATGCTGCCTTCGGTCAGCGCCACCTCATGCCCCGGCTCGGTCCGCGGATTGGGTTGTTCATGCGCCAAAGCGCCCGGCACCTCATCCGGGATGTGCTGGATCAGTCGCCCGCCCAGCGCCACCGCGAGCAATTGCTGCCCGCCGCAGATCCCAAGCACGGGCTTGTCGCGCGCAAGTGCGGCGCGCGTCGCGGCCATTTCGAAATCCGTCCGGCCTGGCTTTAGCGTGACTTTCGGATGCGGCGCGCCGCCGCCCCAAAGGGCCGGGTCCACATCAAAGGCGCCGCCGGTCACCATCAGCCCATCCACCTCAGCAATATAGGCTTCCGCCATTTCGGGGTGATGTGGTAGCGCCACGGGCAAGCCACCCGCCGCCACGATCGCCGAGAAGTAATTCTGGCGTAGCGCATACCAGGGCAGCTTGGACCAGCCGCCGGCCTCTTCGGGATCGAGGGTGACACCAATCAGGGGAAGGGATCGCATGGCGCAGCTTTAGGCTGGATTGGGTCAAAAGGGAATCACGCCCCCTGGACCGGCGAGCCCCGGCAAGGCAGGAAGGCGCCATGACGCCCATGGAGATTGCGCTGGAAGAGGCCCGCGCCGCCGCCGCCCGCGGTGAGGTGCCGGTGGGTGCCGTGGTGACGGACAAATCCGGCCAGGTGCTGGCGCGCGCCGGCAATGAGGTGGAAGCACGCCATGACCCTTCCGCCCATGCAGAATTGCTCGCGTTGCGGGAGGCCGCCCGGAAACTGGGTCAAACCCGCCTTGGTGATTGCACCCTGACAGTGACGCTCGAACCCTGCCCGATGTGCGCCCAGGCGGCGTCCTTTTTTCGCGTGGCGCGGGTGGTGTTTGGCGCCTATGACCCAAAGGGCGGCGGGGTGGATCACGGGGCGCGGGTTTTCGCGGCATCATCCTGCCATCACCAGCCCGAAGTGGTGGGCGGCCTCAGGGAAGGTGAATGTGCCTCCCTGCTGCGTGAATTTTTTGAGGCGCGGCGTTGACGGCGGCGAAACTTTGCCCGGATAAGGCGTTAATCATGATTGGTTCATGATGGGAAAGGCCGCATGCGCGTACTCAAGGGTCAGGACCTCATGCAGGGGTCGGACCATGAATTCATTGTCAATCTTTACCGGCGTATCCTGCTGCGCGGACCAGATGAGGGCGGCTATCGCCATTACCGAGACAAGATCGAAGCCGATCCTACCTGCCGCCGCCGCTTGATTGAGGAAATAGCCGGCAGCACCGAAGCCCGGCGCCAGGGCGGGGCCATACACATCATCTGGGATAATGCAGAAATGCCAGCCGCCACCCCGCCGGCAACCGCGCCCGAAGCCTTGATCGCGGCGCTACGCGA
Organism: Roseomonas sp.; assembly: GCA_020249865.1. GTDB lineage: Bacteria > Pseudomonadota > Alphaproteobacteria > Acetobacterales > Acetobacteraceae > Neoroseomonas. Next base: position 27,264 of record JADCEV010000007.1, read on the forward strand.
AAGCCTTGGGAGTTTGGATGCGGCCGGCCTCGCCGCGCTGGAAGCGCCCTTGGCCGAATGCCTTGAAGCCTTGCGTGCTGCGCGGCGTAAGGCCATGGAACAAGATCCATAATTTTGCCTTGAAGCGGGCGGAAATCATTCGTGATGGTCCAAGCCTTGGCAGGCGGGCCTTTGGGGTTCAGTTTCGACCCTGATTTTTCGAAAGGGTCCCGTGCCGGATGAGCGAACCTCGCCCCATTCAATTATTTGACGTGATGGCGCAGCAAAAGCTGATCCGGCCAGAGCTTGATCGGCGCATTGCCGCAGTGCTCGATTCGGGCCGCTTCATCATGGGCCCTGAAGTCGCGGAGCTTGAAGCGGGCCTCGCCTGTTTCGCCGGGGCCGCCCATTGCGTTGGTGTTTCATCGGGTACGGATGCGCTGCAGATCGCCATGATGGCGGAAGGGATCGGGCGCGGGGATGCGGTGTTCCTGCCCGCCTTTACCTATACCGCCACCGCCGAAGTGCCTTTGGTGCTGGGTGCGACGCCGGTTTTCGTGGATGTTGATAAATTCAGCTACAACATGGACATCGCCGATTTGGAACGGCGTATTGAAGAAGTGAAGCGCCGCGGCTGGCTCCGCCCCCGCGCCGTGGTGGGCGTTGATCTATTTGGTCTGCCAGCGGATTGGCCCGCGATTGAGGCGATTTGCGCACGGGAAGACATGTTCGCGCTGGATGATGCCGCGCAGGCTTTTGGTGCCAGCATCAATGGCAAGAAACTCGGGCGTTGGGCGCATGCGACCGCGCTTTCCTTCTACCCCACCAAGACGCTTGGCGCTTATGGCGATGCGGGGGCCCTGATCACGGATGATGCGGCGCGGGCAGAGCTTTACCGGAGTCTCCGCACCCATGGCGAAGGCAAGACGCGCTATGAGGTTGAGCGCACCGGCATGAATGGCCGGATAGATACCATCCAGGCGACCATCCTGGCCGCGAAATTGCCGCTACTGGCCGGCGAACTCGCCATGCGGGCGAAAATCGCTGCGGTCTATAATGCCGCCTTCGCGACCAAGGTTGGCATTCAGGCCGCGCCTGCCGGCGCGGTGAATGCCTGGGGGCTTTACACCATTCGCCTGCGTGACAGCGACCAGCGGAGCAAGGTCCAGGCGGCGCTGACGGCGGAACGGATCGGTAGCGGCGTCTATTACCCGAAACCCCTGCATCGCCAGCCTGCCTATGCCGCGCATCACGCGGTGGCCTTCGCAGGCGATGCACCGCCGCTCGCGATCAGTGAAAGGCTGGCGGGCCAGGTCCTGTCACTGCCCATGCATGCCTATATGAGCGAAGAAGATGCCGCGCGTGTCGCTGAGGTTGTCCTGAAGAACTTGTAATTCGCCCCCGGCTTCGGCAGCATCATGGCGCTCAGCGAAAGGGGCGCAACATGCATCGTCGCAGGCTTTTGGCCGCCACCGGCGGCGCGGTTCTCGCTGCGAATACCAGGGTGCGGGCCACCGAACCTGTAGATGTCGCGCTTGTGCTTGCCGTTGATGTCTCGCGCTCGATTGATGAGGATGAGGCAAAGCTGCAGCGCGAAGGCTACCGCGATGCGGTGACCGATCCGGCGGTGCTGGCCGCCATTCGCGGCGGGATGATCGGCGCGATTGGCTTGGTCTATATCGAATGGGCGGGGATTGAGTATCAGCGTACCGTCCTGCCCTGGACACGCATCGCAACAGAAGCCGATGCGCGGCAATGGGCTGAGGCCTTGGCGCGCGCGCCGCGTGCCTCGCTATCCTGGACCTCCATCTCGGGCGCCATTATCCATGCGCGCCGCGAATTGGCGGCCTGCCCGTATGAGGCAACGCGGCGCGTGATTGATGTCTCCGGCGATGGGGTGAATAATAGCGGGCCATTGGTTGATGTTGTCCGTGATGAGACGGTGGCCGAGGGAATTGTGATCAATGCCCTGCCGATCATGAATGATCGCCCAACCTTTGGCCGCCCGCCGCCACCCAATCTTGATCTCTATTTCCGCGACCATGTGATCGGCGGCCCCGGTGCGTTCTATATCGTGGCCGAGGATTTCAACAGCTTTGGCCAGGCTGTCAGACGCAAGCTGATCAGGGAGATTGCCTGAAAACTGCCCTCACCCATTCCGGCCGGCATTGACCGCGCCGCCCGGCGCCAAGGGAAAGGCGGCAAGGCTCTTTTCCACCAGATTGGCCAAGCCCTTGCGCAGCTCCGCAATCTTCAGCATGTCCTTCGCACCGCAGGCTTCCTCAAGCGACGCCGCAATGGAACGCAAGGCCGCCGCGCCAAAAGTGCCGGCAGCGGATTTCAGCCCATGCGCCTCTTCCTCGATCACGCCGACATCATCGGTTGCGGTCAGCCGCGCCACACGCGCGCGGGTTTCCTCGGCAAAAACGCCAATCAGCCGCGGCAGGCGCCCAGGGCCGACCGCCGCGCGCAATTCCTGTAAGGTGGTATGGTCAATCAGCGTCGGGCCCGCAGGATCGGGCTCATCGGAGGCAACACGCGGCCGACGGGGCCGTTTTTCCAGCATATCCGAAACGGCCGAGAGCAGCGCGGTCAGATCCATGGGCTTGGCGACATGCGCATCCATGCCGGCCGCAAGGCAGCGCGCCACTTCATCGGGCATGGCGGCGGCGGTCATGGCAATAATGGGTACACGCCCGGCCGGGCCTTCCAAGCCACGAATGGCCGCGGTGGCCGCCAACCCATCCATGCGCGGCATGCGCACATCCATCAGCACCAGATCATAAGCGGCGGTGCGCGCAGCCCCCAGCGCTTCTTCGCCATCGCGCGCCAAATCCACCGCATAGCCGGCCTTGCGCAGAATGGCGGCGGCGACAAGCTGATTGGCTTCCCCATCCTCGGCGATCAGGATGCGCCCGCGCGCCCCTGGCAGGGGTTTTGCCAGCGCGGGTCTGGGCAACAGCGTGCTTGGCGGGCGGCCGGATTCCGCAATCGGGCGCAGCGGAATTTCGAAGGAAAAAGTCGAGCCCTTGCCCGGTGTGGAAGCGAGCACAATGCGCCCGCCCATCAGCCCCACCAGGCGCTTACAAATCATGAGGCCAAGGCCAGAACCGCCGTAGCGCCGCGCGGTTTCCGGCCCGCCTTGTGCGAAACGCCCAAAGAGCCGCGCCTGCACTTCAGGCGGCATGCCAATCCCGGTATCGGCCACCGCAAAGCGCACCTGGCCCGTTGCTTCCGCCCGCTCCACGCGAATGCCAACACCGCCAACGGCCGTGAATTTCACGGCATTATCGGCAAGGTTCAGCAGCACCTGCCGCAGCCGTCGCGCATCACCAATCACGCGCGCGGGCAAAAGGGGATCAATGCTCGCGGAAAGGCGAATGCCCTTTTCCGCCACGGCAGGCGCCAGCAGATCAAGCACTTCGGCAACGGGTGCGGCCAGATCAAAGGCTTCTTCCTCAATCGCCAAATGCCCGGCTTCAATGCGCGACAGGTCGAGCATTTCATTCACGGTCGCGAGCAGCAATTCACCGCAACGCCGCGCGGTTTCAGCATAGGCGTGCTGTTCTGCATCAAGCGTCGTGTCCAGCAGCAGCGAAATCGTGCCCATCACGCCATTCATCGGCGTGCGGATTTCATGGCTCATGAAGGCCAGGAAATCGCTTTTCTCGGCATTGGCGCGTTCCGCCGCACGGCGGGCACGTTCCGCATCGCGGGCGAATTGCTCACGCGCCGAGACATCATGCTGAATGCCGAAAATATAGCGCACTTCGCCATCATCACCGAAAATCGGCGACAGATGCAGTTCATTGATGAAGCGCGATCCATCCTTGCGGTGATTGACGATTTCCACGTCAATCGGCTTGCCTTTTTCGATCGCCTCCCGAATCGCGCGGATATGGCGCGGATTGGTGGCCGGGCCTTGCAGGAAACGACAATTGCGCCCGATCACCTCTTCTTCCGGATAGCCGGTGATGCGGTAGAAGGCCGGATTGGCGAAGATAATCGGGCAATCAGGCAGGTTAGGATCGCAAATCACGATGCCCGTTGGTGTCGCGAGCACAGCCGCGCTCAGCACGCCCTGCAAGGGCGTTGGCAGATGGGCCGCGAGGCTATTCGCTGTAGGAGACGAGCGCTTCGAATGGGACATCGAGCTTCTTCCTCCCGTTCAGGAACGAAAGTTCAATCAGCGCCGCAGCGGCCGGCACCACGGCGCCGGCTTGGCGCAGCAGGGCGATGCCGGCGGCCATAGTGCCGCCGGTCGCCAACAGATCATCCAAAATCACCACGCGCTGGCCGGGGCTGACGGCATCGGCCTGCATTTCAATCCGGTCCGTGCCGTATTCCAAAGCGTAATCAAGGCCGATGCGCTCACCGGGCAGTTTGCCGCGCTTTCGCAGCATGATGAAGCCCAGCCCCAATTCGAGCGCGAGCGGTGCCGCAACCAGAAAGCCGCGGCTTTCAACGCCCGCCAAAAGATCAGGCTTATGCGGGCGGATCGCGTGTGCCATACGCGCCATGGCGGTGCGCCAGGCGGGGCCATGCCTAAGCAAGGTGGAAATGTCATAAAAAAGGATGCCCGGCTTTGGAAAATCCGGGACACCGCGAATATGCGCCCTAAGGTCCAGTTGGTCGTTTGTTTCTGTCACGTTCTGCCGATGTCTTGATTGCGCCATACCCGGCACCGATCAGTGCGGGCCTGCTGAGCCTTTCCTGCCCGATCTTATCAATGTTACACTTCAAATGTCCAGTTAAGTTGACAGTGCTGGCAAAATTTCTCCCCCGGCCCTATTTGCGGGCCATGTCAAAACCCATGCTCGCCGGGATTATCGGCGCTATCGGCTTCCTGCTCTACGTGGCGGTAGTTATTATCTTTGCGGATCATGTACTTGGCACGCATTGGACCTTGGAATTCATCTATTTTGCGCTGGCCGGAATTGTCTGGGTCTGGCCTGCCAAGGCGCTCATTGTCTGGGCGGCCAGGTAGGAATTTAGTTCAAGCCCCTTCCCGGGCCGCCAATTGGGTGATCTGGCCGCGCATGGCATCCAAAAGCGCCGTCACCCGCCCGCCATTGCGTTGGATGACCGCGGCATATTCGCTGCGCGTCGTCAGGCGAAGGGATGTGCCTTCCGCGATCATATCCACCACCTTGGGCTGGCCCGCGATTTCCGCCACGCGCCAATCCAGCGCGAAAGGCGGCGTATTGGGGCGTTCGACCAGGGTGCTGACCAGCGCATCCTCCTCGGTACGTTGCTGGGAACGCCCTAGTGCGAATTTCACGCCGCGATATTCGCCAAAGCGTGATGAGAGGTTGCGGATGATGATTTCATCAAAGAGCTTGAGGTATTCCTGCAATTCCGCCGGCGTTGCCTGACGCGCATGGCGGCCCAGGATGAAGCGCCCAGTCCCTTCAATATCAATCGCGGCGCGAAGGATGCTTGCGACACGATCACGCCGTTGCCCCTGATTCATGCGGGGGTCATTGATGGCATTGACCAATTCCCGCCCCGCCTTATCCACAAAGGCGGCAGCACGGTTGATATCAATTTGCTGCGCAGGCGCCGGGCCGCTGACAAGGCCAACAAGGCTGGCAAATATTTCACGTCGGCTGATCAGGAATTCGGACATCATCGGGTCTCCAAGCCATGCTGTGCAAAACCAAAATGAACCCAAGGCGCAACAGCGCCGCCGGGCGCATACCTGTTGCGAATTTCAAACGCGCGAATCGACTGCGACATTCATACGCCGGGCCCGGAATGCCGCAGCTGACGATTGAACGAGCGGTCGCCTGAATGAATGAGCGGCTTGCGCCCGCATGGGGCATCGGCGAGGTATTTGAACGGAAGGCCAGGGCGTCTTGTCGGCTCCGCTTCCGGGCAAAGGCTTGGTCGTACGCGGCTCACGCGGCATGTTTTCGGGCCTCCTTGGCGCTTGATCCTCTGCGCCAGAAGGTCACGGCGAGCGCGACAAGCCACATGAGGGCAAAGGGTGGCACGGCGGCGCTCAGGACATTCAGTGCCGGCGCAACGGTTCGGAAGGCTGTAAGCGCGAAGGCCATGCCGAGCACCGCGCTGATGATGGCATTGATCCTCATGCCCAGCTTTTGGAAGACCAACCCGAGCGAGATCAGCCAAAGGCCCGAGACGAGCTGCACGCCAAGCAGTTCCCCCACCCCGCCCGCATAGGCGTTGAGCGTCATGTAGTTGACCTCGATGATGGCGCGAGTCGCCGGGTCGGGTGTCGCCACATAAAGATCGGCCAGCATCGGCATGGTGGTCAGCCATCGAACAATGCCAAGCGTCTTGAAGATACCGGCTGCAATGGCGAAGGCCGCCATGGTGTCGGCCAGCATGCCGCCGGCGCCATGCGCCATTGCGAAGCGCCTCAGGGCGATACCGAAGGGCACCATGGCGACAGCCGTCAGCAGATAGCCCCAATAACCAATCTGAATGGCAAGCGGATTGGCGGCAACAAGGGGAAGCGCTTGGTTTGCGGGCAGCCTCAAACTGGCGGGCCAGCCGATCGCCTGACCCAGCACGGTGACGGGGATCAGGAAAAGTACCAGTTGAGACAGGGTCAGAAGCACCAGGGCGATGGTTTCGGCGCGGGTCATCGGCGTGGTAGTTGGCTTGACTGGCATGGCATGTTCCTGGCTGCATTGACGTCAAGGATGGATCGCGAAGCTTGGTGGCCGCCGCAGAAGCATTCGCCTCTGGCGACGGCCATGCCAGGGTCGCTGAGACAGCGTCAGAACCTGTAGCTGAGGCCAAGGCCGAAGCTTATTTGGTTTTCATCACCTTCGCGGGAGACGATGGGGCTGTCTGCGGCATCGCCCATCAGGCGCCGGAATTGGACAACGCCGTTTACGCCCCAGCCGCCGGAGATCGTGTAATTTGCCGTAAGCGTAAGGCCCACGTCGCGGATGCCGCCGCTGGCCTTGTATTCCGGCAAGCCGCTTGCGGTGGCGCCGGCTTGCGTCACGCCGAAGAAGGTCTGGTTGTAGCGATCAGTGGCATAGGTCGCGAGCGCGATCGCGCGCAGACGCAGCCGATCCGTGGGATCGAAGCGATAGCTGCCGCCAAAAAACAACAGATTGCCCGATGAGGTCGAAGAAACATCGTGATGGTACTGCACTTCAATCGCAGCCTCGTCGCGACTGGTGAGAACGTCGCGGAAAGGCAGCCGAAGGAAGGCGCCGGCTTCGGTTGAATCGTCAATATCGCCAAGCAGCTTCACGCGCTTGTTTTCGACGTCAGATCGCCCACGGCGCTGACCCAGAACCGGGCCAAACTCGATCCCCGACCAGGGCGAGATATTGGCGCGCAAGGCAATGCCGGCGCTCAGCGTGGCGGTTTCGATGTAGTAGTTATGATAGCCGAGACGCGCAGCAACAAGCGGGCCGACGCTCCGGTCGCTCGAGCCTTGGTAATCCGGGGTCGAGAGCGCACCGAGCGAGAAAAAGCCCGAAATCCGAGGGTCGGACTGAGCCATGGCCGGGGCGGCGAGACCCGTCAGCAGAAGGGGCGCTGAGAGAGCGACCAGTGGGAAGCGGCTGTTTGTATTCATCTACTCAGGACCTTTCAGTTAAAACGGCAATGCCGGTTATGCGCGGCATCGACACTGCGGATGCGGAGCCGAGCCATTCACCTGAATTTAGTTTAACGTTAAACTGACCAATGTCCAGATAAATTGTGTGTAACATATTGTTACGGATAGGCTGCCGCAGCGGAGGCGACTGAACCGCAGGGTCAGGGAGTTTTCGCGTGGGGTAGGGTCAGCCGACGCCACTCAAAAACATTTCGAAATAATATGCTAAAGTGGGTCGCGGGAACCGAAGGTGAACCGAAAACCGACTAAACCAGAGGCGGCAGCCTTTCGTCACCATCGGCCCGCATGGCGCATGCCGTCACGATAAGCGCAATGAGGTCATCTGCCACTTCCTGCGCGCGATCTTCGGGATTCCATAGATCTCCCCCCGTGCCTTCGGCACGCAGGGCGCAGAATCCATGAACGGCGGCCCAGGCCAGCGTGAGCCTTGCGCGCAAGGCACGGCCATCAGCGCCCGGCACATGCGCGGCCATGGCTTCCGCAAGCGGCGCCCAGGAATCCCGAACCGCGCACTGCCATGCTGTGTCAGCGGTATCCAAAAGATCGGTTCTGAACATAAGGCGAAAATGCGCCGGATTGTCACGCGCAAAAGCCATATAGCCATGGCCTGTGGCGGCAAGGCGGGCGCGGGCATCGGCAGCGGGCGGCAGGGCGGCTACCGCATCCGTCATCGAATGCGCCAAGCGAAGATTTCCTTCAGTGGCGAAGCTTGTCAGCAGGCCGCGTAGATCGCCGAAATGCGGCGCGGCCGCGGAATGGGAAACGCCAGCACGGCGCGCACATTCCCGGAGGCTGACAGCATCCGGCCCGGCGGCCAGCACAATATCGGCAACCGCATCAAGCAGCGCGCGGCGCAGCGCGCCGTGGTGATGTTTGCCCTTGGGCTTGGGCGTGGCCGTCATGCCGCGACCATGATGTGTGATGATTTGCTTGACAATGGAAAATCCTGGTGGCCATAAACTGACCATTGGAAAGATAATGGTGACTCATGGACCCTGCAATAGTCTTTTCGGCGGCCAACAACCTTGCCATGGCGGGATGGTTGGTCATGCTGGTCGCGCCTCGGTCGCGCCTTGTGACCTGGTGGATTTGCGGCCTTGGCATCCCCGGGCTTCTGGCGATGCTTTATGTGCTTTTCATGCTGCTCTACGCGCCGCAAGCGGAAGGGGGCTTCTCATCCCTGGCCGAGGTCGCCCTGCTGTTCCGCAATGATGGCGTATTGTTGGCGGGCTGGGTCCACTATCTTGCCTTCGACATGTTCATCGGCGCCTGGATGTGCCGCATCGCTGCAGCCGAGCAAATGAATGCTTGGCTGGTTCGGCTTTGCCTGCCACCAACATTCCTGGTTGGGCCGGTTGGGCTGCTGCTGTTCCTGATCCTGCGATTTTTTCTCGTGAGGCGCTTTGGCCCATGGCAACCATCATGACAAAATTTCGGGCGCTCTTTGCGGCGTTGGATCAACGCCAGCCAATCCTTGCCCGTCTGGGCTGGGTGATGCTGATCATCTTGGTAGTTTGCCTGATGGCAGCGATGATTGATGGCCGAACGATCAATGGCGTTTCGGTTTGGGTGAAGCCGGCAAAATTCGCGGCGTCCTTCGTCGCCTGGTTTTGGACCATGGCCTGGGCCTGGGGTGTGCTGGCGCCGACCGCGCGCGACGGTTGGGTGGCGCGGATTGTCCTGTGGGGGACAGTCCTGGCAGCGACTTTCGAGCAAGGCTGGATCCTGTTCCGCGCTGCACTTGGGCTACCGAGCCATTTTGCCACAGACCGCGTTGGCGAGATTGCCTATCGGCTGATGGGGCTCGGCGCCATGACCCTGGTCTTTTTGGCGCTCTTGCTCGGCACATTGGTCCTGCTGCGTGGCGATCAGCAGCAACCCAAGAATTGGCGGCTGGCCGTTGGGCTTGGCCTGGCAATCACCGGGATTCTTGGCGGCATCACCGGCGCCACAATCTCAACCGTGACAACCCCCTATATCGGCGGCACCATCACGGATGCTGCGAATTTCGCACCCTTCTTCTGGTCGCGCGATGGGGGCGATTTGCGCACCGCACATTTTCTTGCCGTGCATGCCATGCAGGCGCTTCCAGCGCTTGTGCTGCTGATGCAATCTGTGAGTCCGGCTGGTGTAGCGCTTGCCGCCTGCCTGTGGATTGCGCTGACCGGCGCGGCCTATGCTGCGGCCTTTGCTGGGATTTCATTATCGCCTTAGCGCGGTTTTCGATCACGCTTCGGCAAGGAAACCGCGTGAACGGGCGCCCGTGATTGCCGAAAAATCCAAAGCCTCATGCGGCGCAGGGCGCACAAACCGCGCAAGGTAACCGGCCTGGACAATCCCCTGCCCCGCCGCCGCAGGAGTATGCGTGTTCCACATCCGGCACGAGGCACGGCTCGGCCCCAAAAAATGGCCCAAACAAAGGTGATCAAGGTTGTGGGAGAATGCCCGGGCAAATCACCGGGGTGATTGGTCGGAGTGAGAGGATTCGAACCTCCGGCCCCTGCGTCCCGAACACAGTGCTCTACCAGGCTGAGCTACACTCCGAGGCCGACCGCAACGATGACGCGGGCTATAGCGGGCGGGGGAAAAGGCCGCAAGCGGGTGGGTAGACCGGCCAAGAATGGCTGGGCGTTGCCAAAGCTTGAAATTAGGTCTTCGCTGACATCCCAAGACCCCTTCGAACCCTGCAGGAGAGTGACATGAAACTTTGGAAAAGCGCCGTGGTAGTTGCTTCCTTGATCGCCCTGACCGCACCGGCCTTGGCTCAGGGTGATGTTATTGCCGCCCGCCGGGACGGCCTTAAAGGCGTGGCGTGACAGATGGAAGGCATCAAGGCTGTGGTGGATCAGCGCGGCGATCCGCGCCCAACTGCCGCGGCGATCGGCGAAATGATCAGGTTTTTCGAAGGCTTTCCCGCACGTTTCCCGGCCGGGAGTGGTTCAGGCGATACGCGCGCCTTGCCTGCCATTTGGACTGATCGCGCCGGTTTTGAAGCCGCCAATGGGAATATGCTGACCCAGCTTCGCGCCTTTCAGGTTGCGGCCAATGCTGGCGACCAGGCGGCCTTCGCTGCCGCGTTCCAGCAAACCGGGGCGACATGTGGCGCGTGCCATCGCCCCTATCGCGCACCCGCCCGCTAAGCGGGCTGGCCTGACACGGTAGGGTTTGGGGGGCAGAGCGCTTCAAAAGAAGCGGATAAAGGAGAACACGGCTGCCCCCGCCAAAACCACCAGGCCAAGCGCCAGACGCCCGGATGCCAGGCGGGGCGCCTTGGCGCCTTCGGGCAACAGCTTTTCGCCGGTCAACATCGGCATGACCAATTCATGCCCCTTCACAAGCTTATAGAGCATGATCGCCAGCACATGCAGCGCTATGGCGAAGATCAAATAGCGCTGGCCGGCCAAATGCCAGGCGGAGAGCGATTCCTGAGTTGCCTCACCGACCTTCAAGGCCAGCGGGCCATGCTGCGAATAGCTGAAACCGGGATCGTGATTGGCAAAAAGCCCTGTCAGCCCCTGCGCCAGAAGCAAAGAAAGAAGTACCACCACCATCCAGCCGCCAGCAGGGTTATGGCCGGTTTCCCGGTCCGCCTCACGCCGCGGGAAGCGCGCTACCTGCCTGAGCGCCGCCATGGGTGATTTCAGGAAATGGGCAAAGCGCGCATTCTCGGACCCGAAAATACCCCACAGAACGCGAAACAGCACCAGGGTCAGGATGGCGTAGCCGGAAACGTAATGCAGCCCCCAGGCGCCACTTTTCGCGCTGGCGAAGGATAGCGCCACCAACAGGATCAGGGTCCAATGAAATAGGCGGACGGGGCGGTCCCAAATACGGATTCGGGTTGTTTGCGCGCTCATGTTCACCTGCCGGTTGTGACTGGCACGATTGGCCTTCACGATTGGCCTTGTTGCAGGCCAATGACAAGACACTTAGAAGCATTCCAAGTTTTCCAAGCCCTGGGCAAGGCTTTGTTGCCGCATGCGGCGCGGCAGGGGAGTGCAGCATGAGTGAGCAGAATGCCGGCGCCAGCAGCGCGAAGAAGCTGATCATCCCGGCTTTGTTGCTGGTGCTTGCCGTGCTGGTTTTTCTTGGCTGGCGCGGCGTTTTTTCCCCGACACCTCCGGGCGTGAGCGGCCTTGCGCGTGCCCCGGTAAATGAGGCGCCGTCCGGTCCTGCCGGCCCCGGCGGCACGGGCCAGGCGGCACGCCCCGCGATTCCCGCCGCCCCTGCCCCACCCGATTTGGCCGCCCCAAGCACCGAGGCCGCCCGCCCAGATCCCAATGCCGCCACCCCCGCGGCCGCCATGATCCCGCCGCGCTTTGACGTGGTGCGGGTCGGCGCGCGTGGCAGCGCCGTGGTGGCGGGGCGCGCAGCGCCGGGGGCCGAGGTGATCCTGTTGGCCGATAATGGCCGCGAATTGGGCCGAGCGCGGGCTGATCGGCGTGGTGAATTCGTGATCCTGCCTGCCGATGCCCTGCCGCCTGGGCCGATGGAACTCAGCCTGCGCGCGCGACTCGGGGATCAGGAGCTGGCCGGGCCGGATACGGTGGTGCTGGTAGTGCCCGACACCGCGGCGCAAATCGCCGAAGCACCGCGCCCCGCCGCACCCGCAGCGCCCGCCCAGGCCCCCGCTGGGGCGCAGCAAGCCCAACCAACCCCGCCCGCCGCTGCGGAACCCCCGGCGCAAGCCCAGGCCCCCGCCCTCACAGGCCCCCTGGCCGTGCTGATCCCAGGCCGGCCGGAAGCCGCTGCCCCGCGCCTTTTGCAGGTGCCGGAACCAGCCCCGGCGGCAGGCGCAGCATCGCGACTTGGCATTGATTCGGTTGAATATGACCAGGGTGGGGCCATGCGCTTTGCCGGCGCTGCGCCGCCCGGCGCCAGGCTCAGGCTTTACGTGGATGATCAGCATATCGGGGAAGCCGTTGCCGATGCTCTTGGGCGCTGGGCCTTCCAGCCGGAAAACCAACCCTCCGTCGGGCGGCACCGGCTTAGGGTTGATCAGCTTTCACCGGCTGATGGGCGCGTGCTGGCCCGCGCCGAGGTACCCTTCCAGCGCGAGGAACTCTCAGCCGAGGCTTTCGCCCAGCAGCGCATTGTGGTGCAGCCAGGGAATAATCTGTGGCGGATTGCCCGTTCCACCTATGGGCGGGGCATTCGCTTTACGGTGATCTATCAGGCCAATAAGGATCAGATCGCCGATCCCAACAAAATCTATCCAGGTCAGGTCTTCACGCTGCCGGTTGCCCAACCGGCGCCGGCGGCTTCCAGCCGGTCCAGATAGGGATCAAGCGCGAGCACGAAGCGCACCAGGGCGGCGACCAATTCTGGCGCATTGGTGGGTGGCACCAGCGCCAGATCGGCTTCAAAGCGAATCCGGTGATCGGGTGTGAGGCCCATGCGCCAGCCTTCCGGCAGGCCAGGGTTCAGCGCGGCCAGGGTGGCGAAGCTTGCTTGGCGCAAATCCCGCCCTTCGGCGGTGGAGGGGATGCGCGCGGCATCGGTTTCCACCACGAGCCCTTCGGCGCTGAGCTCTGCCCGGCAACGCCTTCCGCGCCAATCAAAGGTGAATTCCAGGGGGCGGTCAGCCTGCCTGGGGGCAAGGCGGCCTTCGGGGTCTATGGCCAGTTGGCCAAGCGTGATCACGTCCATAGGCCGCATTTTTGTGCAATTTTGGTAAAAACACTGTAAGCGGGGGCGCATGGCACTCGGACAAAGTCTTCGCATGGTTCTCGCTCGGCCGCATCCGGCCGCGAAACCCTTCCTCATCGGCGGCGCGGCGGTGGCGCTGCTGGGCGGCGCCTTTCTTGGCGCTTTCCTGTTTTGGCTTGGCGTGGCCTTCACGCTCTTCTGCCTTTACTTCTTCCGCGATCCGGAACGCGTGCCGCCGGCGCGCCCTGGTCTGGTGCTGGCGCCGGCCGATGGGCATGTGGTGTCGGTCATGCCGGCCAAGCCACCGGTGGAGCTTGGCATGGGTGAGGAAACGCGCTGGCGCATCGCGATTTTCCTTTCGGTCCTTGATGTGCATGTGAACCGCATGCCCTGCGATGGCACGGTCACACGCATCGCCTATCACCATGGCAAATTCCTGAGCGCCAATCTGGACAAGGCGAGTGATGAGAATGAACGCAATGCGCTTGCGTTGCGGCTGCCAGATGGGCGCGACATTGCGGTGGTGCAGATTGCGGGGCTGATCGCGCGGCGCATCCTGTGCGATGCCAAGGTGGGTGATGCGGTGCAGGCGGGCGATCGCTTTGGCATTATCCGTTTCGGTAGCCGCACGGATATCTATCTGCCACCTGGCGTGGAGCCCATGGTCGCGGTGGGCCAGACCATGATCGGCGGTGAGACGGTTTTGGCGGAGTTGCAGGCGCGATGAATACTGAGCGCGATATGGGTGGGGCAGGACGCATGCGGCGACTGAGGCGGCGCTTTCGCCCGCGCACGCGCCCGCGTTTTGAAGGGCAATCCTTCAATCGCCTGATCCCGAATATCCTGACCATGCTGGGGCTGTGCTGCGGGCTGGTTGCGATCCGCGCCGCCTTTGAAGCGCGCTTTGCCGAAGCGGCCGTACTGATTGTGGTGGCAGGCGTGATCGATGGGCTGGATGGGCGGTTGGCGCGGCTGTTGAAGGCGACATCTCGTTTCGGGGCGGAATTCGATAGTCTGGCGGATTTCCTGTCCTTTGGTGTGGCGCCGGCACTCGTTTTATATCTTTGGGCCTTGCAGGATTATCGCGGCATTGCCTTCGCACCCGCCTTGCTGTTTGCGGTGTGCTCCGCACTCAGGCTCGCGCGCTTCAATGCGGCGCTGGATGTCGGGCCGGCGCCAAAGCCTGCCTATACCTATAATTTCTTTACCGGCGTGCCGGCGCCAGCCGGGGCGGGCTGCGCGCTGTTTCCGCTTTTCGCCGGGCTGTTTTTTACGCAGGTGGAAATGCCCCTGCTGGCCAATATCATGCGCAACCCCGTGCTGGTGGCGGGCATTCTGATCCTGGTGGGCGGGTTGATGGTGAGCACGCTGCCCACCTGGTCCTTCAAGAATTTCAAGGTGCCGCGCGCGGCGGTGCTGCCGTTGCTGCTTGGCGTTGGCTTCTACATGGCCCTTTTGTTCGCTGAACCCTGGGGCGCGCTGGCCATGGCGGGCGTGATCTATCTTGGCATGTTGCCCTTTTCGGTGCGGTCCTATTTGCGGTTGAAGCAGGAAGCGGAAAGCCTGCTGGAACCCGTGCTGGTGGCCGATAATGGCAAGGGAAACACTGCCCCCTAATGCTGCGCGGGCGGCTTGAATTGCCCTTGGGCGGGCAGCGCATCAGCATCTCAGGCGGGCCCTTTGATGCCATGCCGAAAGGCGCGCGCGGGCTATGCCTGGAAGCGCGCGCCGCGCGTGTTGCCGAAGCTGAATGGCAGCTTGATGTGCCGGATTTCGGCCTGCCCGATGAAGCCGCTTTGCGCGCCGTATTGGCGGATATGCTGGCAGCGATGCGCGCCGCGCCCGATGGCGCTTATCACATCGGTTGCAAGGCCGGGCTTGGGCGCACCGGCACGGCCATGGCCTGCCTTGCCATCCTGGCCGGCGCGGTGGAGGGCGATCCGGTGGCCTGGCTCCGCGCCGCTTACACTGCTGAGGCGATTGAGACCCCGGCGCAGGAAGACTTCGTCCGCCGCTTTGCGCGTGCGGGTTTGGCCCGTTAGGATCGTTTCAAGACCAGGAGAAACGCGATGCCCCCAATCCTCGATCCCCAGATCATCGCTGATTATGACCGGGATGGCGCGGTGGTGATCCGTGGCGCCTTCGCGCCGCATTGGGTTGAGCTGCTCGCCGCCGGGGTGGAGCGCAATCTGCGAGAGCCCGGCCCCTTCGGCAAACGCTATACGCCGGAAGGCAAGCCCGGCATGTTCTTTGGCGATTACTGTTCCTGGCAGCGCATTGCGGAATATGAGGCGTTCTTGCGCCATTCCCCGGCCGCCGCCATTGCCGGCGCGCTGATGCAAAGCGGCAAGGTCAATTTGTTTCATGAACATGTCCTGGTGAAGGAACCGGGCACGGAAGAACCGACACCTTGGCATAATGACCAGCCCTATTGGACGGTGGAGGGCTGGCAGGTGTGCTCACTCTGGATTCCGCCAGGGCAATCGCTTGAGATTGGTTGGGATTCCTGATTGGGGCGTAATGTGATTCATGGGTTACCTCGATTTGATGAGGTTTTTCCATGTCTTCTGTGTCACTCCTGGATCATTTTTCTGCGCTTGAGGATCCTCGCC